>JBLNCY010000030.1:0-2908 GCA_050261115.1 Methanocella sp. | reverse complement strand
TGGTAGAAGCTATTGCTTGCAGTATTGGGTGGCGCCGTCTACTCCATCACTTCCATCGGTTCCAGCCGAGCCAGTTGCGCCAGGTTCTCCCGTTGCGCCTGGGGCTCCGGGTGCACCGGTGTCGCCTTTTTGCCTGTATTGGGCTTTTCAACGGAATTAACCATAAAGGTTGAGATTCCAGCTGATACCGACACACAGACTAGGCAAGTTACTAATACAATAACGATTAGAATATTTCTATCAACCATGACTTTAGCCATGCGTATTCACTCATTCAGCAAGGAGGGGGTAACTCGCTTATTAAAGCGTTAAAATATTATACTCTATACGTTTCGGCTAATTGACACAAACGCTGATTCTTTCAATATACAAGGGAGCGGCTTTTATCATGGAGAGAAAGCTCTGTTCTGAGTTTGTCATAGGTGAATACGGGGCGGCAGTGGAATTTTCTGAAAACGCAAATAAAGGAGTCTGCTATCTCTCTAACAAGCTACATGGTTTCGAAAGGCATCAAAGCGGCCGAGGTGCAGAAAATGCATGGAAAAGTGGCCGGGGTGATGTAGCTTGGTTAGCATAGAGGCCTGTGGAGCCTTTCGCCCGAGTTCAAATCTCGGCCCCGGCCCCATCCCCGAGTATTTGTTTTGTTTGGGATAGGAATGCTTAACTTTTCTGTTTCACTCTATTCTTTTCCCCACTGGTTAAATTCACCCTTGACGACGGACCCAACAGATGCTGCAAGACTCAATACGCTTGCGCTGCGGTGACGAAGGGTTCACCCAAACAAGGGACACGGTGGGCACGGGCTAAATTCCTGCGCCGAGAGAGCTTCACCAAGCTTAAAGCGACGCTCAGCTATGAGGTGAAGTGTTAGGTTACGTCGGGAGACAATTTGCCCGCGAATTTGAACCCTAAATTCTTAAGTTCAACTGTACACTCATAAGCTGGTAACTAAGTGTAAAGCGGGAACCCAAAGTGGACATAGAGAAAAAAATTGAGTTAATCTGTCGACCCCCAACCGAGGAAGTCGTAACCATCGAAGATCTAAGAGCACTGCTAGAGGCTGAGGAGCATCCAATCGCGTATAACGGTTGGGAACCCTCTGGGCTTGCACACCTAGGCACAGGCGTTATCTGTGCTTACAAAATGAAGGACTTCGCCGAAGCAGGCATACGCTACAAAGCCTTCTTAGCTACTTGGCATGCCTGGTTAAATAACAAGTTGGGTGGCGACCGTGAACTTATCCGCAAGGCCGCCGACCTTTTCCGACATAGCTGGCTGGCTTTGGGTGTACCCGGCGACAAGATTGAGTTCATCTACTCTGATGAGCTCTATGACGATATCACGTACTGGGAGAAGACCGTTAAAATCGCCAAGGAGCTCACGATTGCCCGCACTACCCGTACCTTGGAGATTGCGGGTCGTAAAGAGGCTGAGGCGCATTACGTCGGCGACTACCTGTATACGCCTATGCAGGTTGCAGACATATTCCAGATGAACGTCAAGATGTGTCAGCTTGGTATAGATCAGCGTAAAGCCAACATGGTTGCAAGGGAGATCGGTGAGAGAATCGGCTACTGGAAGCCAGTCTGTATCCATCATCATCTGCTACAGGGTCTCGCGAAGCCAGCAATCTGGCCAATTCCGGAAGGACAGGAACGTGAAGCAATCGCATCCGCAAAAATGTCTAAGAGCAAACCCGACACATGCATCTTCATCTACGACACACCTGAAGAGATCAAGAAGAAAATGTCCAAAGCCTTCTGCCCAGAGAGAACAGTCAAACACAACCCCATCATGGACATATGCAAGTACATAATCTTCCGAGAGAAACCCGTCTTTAGGATTGAGCGGCCAGCCAAATTCGGCGGGAACATCGAGTTTGAAAGCTTCCAGGCTCTTGAAGCCGCCTACACCGAGGGAAAGCTTCATCCGATGGATCTCAAGAATGGAGTCGCGGCTGAACTTGGAGAGATCCTTGAGCCTGTCCGCCGATACTTTGCCAACAACAAAGAGGCAGCTGACTGCTTAGAGACTGTGCGTAACGCGAAAGTCACAAGGTAACCCCTCTTTGTCAACCCGCGAAAAGGAACGATACGAGAAACTCCAAGAATTATTAGCCAAACTGTCTGATGAAGCCGCCAAGGTCTGTCTCGTCTTAGTTGAGGGCAAAAAAGACGCCCACGCATTAGCCGAGTTAGGCATCTGCGGCCATATTTTAGCAGTTAAGGCGGGCGGCAAATCCTCTTTTGACGTGCTACAGCAGATCGAAGCGATGCATCCTTCGGAGGTTATTTTGCTGCTTGATTATGATCGCCGCGGACAAGAATGTACCCGATGGTTCCAGCGGGAACTTGAGCGATTAAAGATTAAGGTAAACGTTAGATTCTGGATTGAGTTGCATGCGTTGGCGGGGCATGAGGTTCAATGCATCGAAGGATTACCTGCTTATTTAGTGACTTTACAGCAAAAGACCTGATGGATCCGGGTTTTGAGTTGTTTGGGTTGCGTCTGTTGCTCTCACACTAGACTCCCTCCCTTATATATAGAACCAACCACGGGTTCAAACTGCAGTTAGCAAAAAAGCTGGTAGACTGTTTTGGGGGTAAAATACGCGGTTTTAGCCTGTAGTTCCGAAAGCAGTTAACACAACCGAGGTATCGGTGGAACCAGCGGTGGTTTTTGCATCTGCTATTACCTCCCAGATTATGCTCTGAGACGGAAACAGCGTTACCAATTCCTCACTTGTTAGCGCCACGGTGCCGCTGCTGGTGAATGTCCTTGTGACTGCTGAGGAGATGACGTTGTCGATGTATTTTACGCATATGCGGACGGTTAGGTTCTCGTTGTTTTTGAATTCGCCTGTGACTTTGATTTGTAGGTTAAAGGTTCCGATTGTGAGGGGCTGTGC
>JBLNCY010000029.1:0-36299 GCA_050261115.1 Methanocella sp. | reverse complement strand
GAATGCAAGGGATAGCCAACAAGTTGGGCGGATCTGGCGGCTGGCGAAGGAGAAGGCTTTTGCCCACCTGCTACTTTTAGGCCTCTGCCTTGGTCAGAACAGGGCTTGGTCCGCCTAGCTAAACTTCTCGGCGCGCATATTCTAACTGTCCATTACCATTTTGGAACATTTTCGATAACTTGTATGCCTCCCCCATGATTTTTGCGCTGTATTATGGGTTTTATCGGTTGATTATTTTGCGGAAGATTCCTACAACTTTACGGTAAGTATATTTTAGAACTGACAACCGATGGCTTAGGACGTTACTGCACTGACAAGCTACCTTTTTTTAGGATATTTAAATCAAGATTAAATAGTTGATTTGCAATCAAATGTAACACTCAAGGAGAAATCAAAAGTTGTCTGTAGCGCAAAGAAAATACTTTACAGAAGTGGCAGCGTTAGCAGATAAGACTGTCGCTGTAATCACATCAAATGGAAAAACCTTCAATGGTACACTTATCGGTATTAACCCCGACAACATGAGCCTATGTTTAGCTGATGCCACCGAGAGCGGTAAACAGTTCCACCGTCTGGTACTCAACGGAGCAATCGTTGCAGAAATATTCACCTCAGAGAAACCCTTCGACCTTAAGGCACTCGCAAACCGACTCGAAAAAGTCTTCCCAACCATGGTCAAACTCTACGAGGATCAAGGCTTCATCTGGGTAATGGACAAAGTAAAACTAACCGAGAAAGGCGTAGTTGAAGGCTCAGGACCAGCCGCAGAACGCGTCCAGAAAGTCTATCAAACTTTCATAAGCGAAACAAAAGCTTAACTGGTTAGATAAACCAGCGCAGTTGCTGCTCCTCTTTCTTCTTTTCTTCTGTTATGCTTCGAATTAACCCAAAGGCTTCAAGCATCTTTTTAATTTCCTCACCGCTGTCATCGATTCCAGCTAGGTCGACGTCGAATTTGAGGTACTTCTCAAGCATAATTATCGCGTGTTCAGCTGCGTTCACGTCTGGATTCATGCCTAACGTGTCTACAAGCAGCGAGAAGCCTTTGAGGTTGCGTATTCTTGCTAAGCCGACGGTTAAGCCCGCGATGCCGAAAACGTTTCCAACCATGACTTTGGTGCCTAAATCAAGCGCTTCCTGCATGGTTTCAAGGTCCGTGGCGGTGCTGTAGATGGCGGGTATCGGCTGTACTTCCTCTTTTCTAAAGCCGCCTATAGAAATGGCAAACTTGCAGCCTAACTCGATGCAAATATCAAGGACTTTACCGACAAGTTCATACTGCCCCACCGTTGTAAGCGCCTGAGTGTTGCCATACCATATGATGAAGTCGCGTCCGCCCTGAGGATGCTTGGCGTAGTAGAGTTCGTTTACGGGTGTTCGTGCGCCGCCGTTTTCTGTGGTTATGGCGAAGTCTTGGAATGCTGAGGAGAAGATGTCTGCGAACTTGACGGCTTTTAGTTCTTTTATGAGGTGTAGCGCTGCAATGTTGGCTACGTATCCGATGCCGGGTAAGCCTTCGATGAGGACAGGATCGTTGAGTTGAGGTTTTTCGGTTAGATTGATTGAGCAGACCATGAAATTTGCACTTCGAATGTAGTTAGAGAAACATAGTGATATAAAAAATAGGTGCTTACTTGTGGTAGCTTTGTGTTAGGCATCTGGAAGGCAGCGGATGGTTTTCTTGGCCGCTCAAACCCCGTATGTAGAGCAGTACATTTTTTATAAGTGAGAGACGCTTCATCTGTAGGTTTCACGTCCTTGAGCAACATATTTGAAGTAAAAGAGAAAGATTTGCTTGGCAGAATCGGCAAACTAAAAACCCGTACCGCCACAGTAGAAACACCCCTACTTTTCCCAGTCATCAACCCCAGCAACCAACCCATACCCTGCAAACGACTCAAGGACGTATTTGGCTGCCAAGCCCTAATCACCAACAGCTACATCAACAAAAAACGCTACGGCCAAAAAATAATCGACATAGGCGGCCTACACAAATTCCTCGGCTACGACGGCGCAGTCATGACCGACTCGGGTGCATACCAAATCCTTGTCTACGGCGAAGTCGAAGTTACCCAAAAAGAAATTGTGGCATACCAAGAGGGTATAGGCAGCGACATCGCCACCATCCTAGATATCCCAACGGGTTGGAAAATCACCAAAGAACACGCAGAGGTCACTGTAGCAGAAACCCTAAGACGTGCAAAAGCATTCTTTGATCTAAAAACCCGAGATGACATTCTCTGGGTTGGGCCCGTTCAGGGCGGTAGGCACCTTGACCTCGTGGCGTCCTCGGCAAAAGAGATGGGCAAACTTCCCTTCCAAATCCATGCATTGGGCAGCCCGACCGAAGTCATGGAGAATTACCGCTATGACGTGTTAGCGGATATGATTTTAACTTGCCGCAAAGGCATCCCCATCGAGCGCCCGTTGCATCTCTTTGGCGCCGGTCACCCATCCATGTTTGCCCTCGCAGTCTCTTTGGGCTGTGACCTATTTGACTCAGCAGCTTATGCGCTTTATGCTCGAGAAGGCCGCTACATGACCGAAAACGGCACATGGCGGCTTGACCAAATGGATTACTTCCCCTGCAGCTGCCCCCAATGCAGTAGCCAAACCCCCGAAAGCGTACGCAGGAAACCCGCCAAAGAACGCGAGGTCTTCCTCGCAGAGCACAACCTGCATGTTTGCTTGGCTGAATTGAGGCGCATTAAGCAGGCGATTCGCGACGGACGCCTATGGGAACACACCGAGATGCGTCTCCACGCCCACCCCGCGCTTCTGTCAGCGTTGAAGCGGGTTCGTGACAGCGAAGACTTTCTTGAACAGTACAGCCCATCAGTCAAGAGCAGCGGCTTTTTCTATTTCGACTCAGTCGGCTTGGCCCGCCCCGAAATCGTCCACTACCGCAAACGCCTAGCCACTCGCTACTCGCCGCCTAAAGATGCTAAAGTGCTGTTTCTTGTTCCTCAGACACGCAATAAACCGTTCCACAAAGCTCCAGAGATGAAAAAGATTCGTCAACTGCTCAGACAAGTCGGGGAGGACGCTGCAAGGGTGCATGTTTGCGTCTATGCTGCGCCGTTCGGGGTTATTCCGTTGGAGTTGGATGAGGTTTATCCGCTGAGTCAGCATGAGGTTACGTTGCCGCTGGATAAGGAAACCGTCGAGTATGTTGCGGCTCAGGCGGCTGATTACGTTAAACGCAGTGGCTATCGGAGCGTGCTGTTGCTTAATGATGGGAAACTTTGGGGTGACACCGTAAAGTCCCATGTAGCGCAGGCTTGTGCGGAGGCGTCCGTTGGGTTTGCCTCTCAGGACACTAATGTAGAAGCTACCCGCAGCATGCTGGCGCACTTAGCCGATGCTCTGGGCAGGGGTTTGGCAGAGAACCCATAAGCATCCGGGCTGTTTCAATAGCTTTTTTACTATCCGCCACCTAATAGCCCAATATGGCTCCCAACAGAAACCGCTCGGGCATATACGCCGACTTCCATTTGCACACGGTCTACTCCGCTGACTCCCTTATCCAACCCAAAACCCTCGTGGATATGCTGAATGCTCATCCGTTCATCAAGGTGGCGGCAGTAACCGATCACGACAGTGTCCGAGCCAATAAGCCCACTATCGAGTTAGCTAAAGCCTACCCAGATATCCTGATTATTCCTGGCTGTGAAATAAGCGCTAAAGACGGGGAAACACCAATCGGCGACATGCTAGTGTTGGGTACGTATGAGTTGCCGCCTAAGCCGTGGACGCCAGAAAACGTCGCTGACTACGCCAAATCCATAGATGCAATAGCAATCGTTGCGCATCCCTTCCGAACATATGGCATGGGTGAGTACGCTCGCAAACTTAAGGTTGATGCGATAGAGGTGCTTAACGGCGGCACAAGCAAAGAAGGCAACGCCAAAGCCAAGGCGTTCGCGCATGAGCTAGGCTTGCCAGGTACTGCTGGTAGTGATGCGCATCAGGTTTCGGAGTTGTTTGCAGTTTGCAATCAGTTGGATGCATCGATGGATGTGGATTCGGTGCTCGCGGCGATTAAGAAGGGGCGGGTTTGGGCTCACCTGCCGACGGCAGTTCAATCCAAATGATGAGCCCTAAAGAGTCAAATAAAGACACCTTAAAACGCCGTGTTGTCCCAATAATCTTTTTATAAGCCATTTTACCCAATCCGTGAAACTTTGTAAAATAATTAGTCTTCAGATGACCTTTATGGTAGAGTATAAATGGGTAGCTCTCTCAAACACCACAATCGGCACCCTGATGGCATCCATCGACATGTCGATTGTCCTCATTGCGTTGCCGGCCATTTTTAATGGCATCCAAATCAATCCTTTCACATCCTTCCAGTACATGCTGTGGATCATGTTCGGCTACAGCATCGTAACCGCCGTACTGCTTGTCACCTTCGGCAGGCTATCTGACATCTTCGGCAGAGTTAGACTCTACAACTTGGGCTTTGCCATATTCACGGCTGGCTCGATACTGCTGGCGATAACCCCAAACACCGGCGACTTAGGCGCCATAGAGTTAATCGTCTTCCGAATCATCCAGGGCATAGGTGCAGCGTTCCTGTTCTCTAACAGCGGCGCCATCATCACCGACGCTTTCCCCGAAAACGAACGCGGCAAAGCCCTAGGCATTAACCAGCTAAGCTTCCTCGCAGGTTCATTAATCGGGCTTGTCCTCGGCGGAGTTTTAGCAGTATTCGGCTGGCGCCTGGTCTTTTTGGTCAGCGTACCAGTCGGCATCATCGGCACTATATGGTCATATTGGAAACTAAAAGAGCAGCACATCGTCCGCAAAAAACAGAAACTTGACGTCTGGGGCAACCTCTGCTTCGCCGTCGGTCTAACCCTGGTCTTGCTCGGCATAACCTACGGTTTAACACCCTATGGCACCTCATCAATGGGCTGGACTAACCCCTGGGTCGTCGGCTCACTACTCGGCGGCACAGCTCTGTTGCTTGCGTTCCCAATCATAGAGCGCAGGGTGCAAGAGCCAATGTTCCGCCTTGACCTGTTCAAGGACCGAAACTTTGCAGCCGGAAACATCGCCACTTTGCTTAGCAGCCTAGCCAGAGGCGGAGTAATGATCATGCTAGTCGTGCTCCTTCAGGGCATCTGGCTTCCGCTGCATGGCTTTAGCTACGAAGACGCACCCTTCTGGGCGGGCATCTTTATGATCCCATTGACCATCGGCGTGGCGCTTACGGGTCCAATCAGCGGTTGGCTATCTGACAAGCATGGTGCAAGAACATTCGCAACCCTTGGCATGGTCATAACAGGCATAACCTTCCTCGCATTCATGTTCCTTCCAGTAAACTTTGACTATTTACCATTCGCCGTAATACTCTTTATTATGGGGTTAGGCAACGGCATATTCATGTCACCCAACATGGCATCCGTCATGAACAGCTGCCCCGCAGAACACCGAGGCGCCGCTTCAGGCATGCGCTCTACACTACAGAACGTCGGCCAAACCATCAGCCAAGCCATTTTCTTCAGCATAATCATTATCTCCCTAAACGCAACCTTACCAACAGCGCTCTCGACAGCGGTCGCAAGCAGCGGCGCATCAC
This sequence comes from Methanocella sp., assembly GCA_050261115.1. Lineage (GTDB taxonomy): Archaea > Thermoproteota > Bathyarchaeia > Bathyarchaeales > Bathycorpusculaceae > Bathycorpusculum. Next base: position 30,715 of record JBLNCY010000029.1, on the reverse strand, counting down.
CGCAAATCGCAGCGGCATTCAGTGAAGTCCCCGCTTCATCTGCGCTCTTCGCAGCGTTTCTAGGATACAACCCCATCACGACGATACTACAATCAATGGGTTCCATCAGCGCAGGTCTATCCCCAACAACACTAAACGTCCTGCATGAACTAGGTTTCTTCCCTAACGCCATAGCAAATCCGTTCATGTCCGCTTTGACAATTGCATTTATCTTCGCAGCGTTCCTGTGCTTTGCTGCGGCAGTCTGTTCGGGGCTTAGGGGACCCAAAAAAGCTCAGCAAAACTCGTCAGGTTAGGTTTTAATTGAGCATTAAGCCCTTTTTCTTTCTCTTTTTTTGCAGTTATGCTCTAAGAAAAGATGCAGTAAATGCATCTTCACCAATTATCTTCTAATTCAAAACAGAGAGCCCTTGGCCCGATAGATGAAGCAGAAACCAAAAGCGTCAGAGCATGGCTCAATATAGGAAAACAACACTCTATACTCTTCAAAGCTTAAATGGAACAGTTTCTATCTTGACTTTTCGAGGAATAACAATTTGACCAAGGATTTAATCGCTGATGGCGATTACGTGCTGATCTATCTTGACGCACGCAGAACTTACATGATAAAGGTGCAATCAGGACAAACTTTCCACACACACAAAGGCTACCTAAAGCTTGATGACTTACTCGGTAAAGAGTACGGGGAACCCATCAAAAGCAGCCTCGGAATCACCTTCACCACACTCAAACCCAAACTCACCGACTACATAATGAAATCAGGCCGCAACACCCAAATCGTCTATCCAAAAGACGCCGCACTTATCGTCATGTTCAGCGGCATCGGCCCCGGCAGCAGAGTATTCGAATCCGGCACAGGCACCGGTGCCCTCACCAGCGCACTCGCACACTATGTCGGCCCAACCGGTAAAGTTTACACCTATGAGCTGCGCCCCGAATTCCAGAAAAACGCACGCAAAAACCTCGAGAAAGCCAAACTCATAGATAACGTGGAAATGAAAAGCGGCGACGTAACCATGGGCATAGAAGAACGCGACCTAGACGCCGTGATCTTGGATCTCGCGGTTCCTTGGCTGGTTGTTCCACACGCTTATGAGGCGCTCAAACCTTCAGGCGTTCTGGTCTCGTTTAGTCCAACTATTGATCAGGTTGTTCGCACAACTGAGGCGCTTCGAGATGCTGGTTTTGTGTTTATCGAGACTATTGAGTGCTTGATGCGGACAATGCAGGTTGAACGTGGAAAGACACGGCCAAACACGATGATGACTGGACACACTGGCTACATTACGCATGCTCGCAAAATCATCAAATCTACCCAAGAAGAAGCCGCAGCTCCAAGTGTTTTAGCAGAAGATTCGGTCTTAGAAGAGCAGGACCAAAATATTGAAGAAATAGTGGAAGAGTTAGCAGAGGATTCTGCTTAGTTCTTCACTTTTATTTTTCCTTTTACTTGCCTATGATTGTCGGGCATGGGCATACTGAGTTGATACACAGCTTGCCTGAATTGTTGGCTGCTTGTGCCGCGTGTTAGGGCGTAGTATACACCCAATAATTTTCCGACATAGGGGATGATTACTTTATCAAAGGCGTTGTATGCTATTGGGTTGGGGAGGCGGTTTTCTAGGAAGGTTGGTTTCCAGATTTTAATGTTGTATTCCCAGCATTTGATGAAGAAGTCCCAGCGAGCTTGGTTTAGTGAGTCGATTTCGGCGCCTTTCTGCTTCATCAGCACACAGTTTTCAAGCGGCACGAAGAATAATGGCACGTAGAATGCGTTGTAGCCTTTGAGTTTATCCATTAGCTCCAGCGTCTGCAGCATGTCTTCTTCTTTCTCATCTGGTAACCCGATAATCAAAGTTGCCAGCGGATACCAGTCATTATCATTCAAGATGCCGAATGCGTTTGTAACGACGTCTTGCCACTGTTCAGGCTGGAAAGGCAACATTTTGCCCGCCATGTATTTTTTCATGAGGCGGGGGCTGCCTGTTTCTATGCCTGTTTCAGCGGTGATGATGGGTCTCTTGCCGAAGCTATACCATGATTTCTCGATGAGGATCTCTGCGAGTTGCTCAATCATCTTTGGGTCATGATACACTGGGGCAAGTGACATGTGTGCTGCTTGGATGCTTTTTACTCCTGGATGATCTGCTACGCTTTTGCAGAGTTTTACGACTGCTTCGCGGTTTGGAATGAATTTGGCGTCTTTTGCGCCGTAGAGGAATAAGTCCTCTGTGATTAGGGTAATGTGATCGCTGCCTTGGGCGGTGCTTAGGGCAACTTCTTTCATGATTTTCTCTAGCGGTATGTCGATTTTGTGCTGCATTGTGGGTGTGCAGAATTGGCAGTTTCGGCCACAGCCTTTGCTGATTTCTACCGCGCCATGAAGGGCCACCCGCTTTGTGAGAGGCATTTCTTCATTGTAGTTCCAGTTATCCAGTGATTCGTCAGCTCTTGCTAGGCGTGGAAGTGGTTCGCCATTGACAGCTTTTTTGAAGAGGTCAATGATTGGTCCAGGTCTGCCGCCCATAAGGACGCAGTCTACGCCGTATGCTTTTGAGACGTTTTGGCGTTCCAGCTGCCAAGAGCCATATCCGCCGACGATAATTTTCGGTTTGTATTTTCTGATGGCTGGATGCTGGATGAGTTTGCGGAATTCAATACGGTTCATGGGTTCGCCGCCGCCTACGATGGAACTGTAGGTTTTGCTTACATAACCCATGCCTGTGGGATCCATGGAGGAGATGCCGACGACTTTGGTGTTGGGTCCGATGAATTTGTCTAAGTCTTCGGGGTTGGCGACGGCTATGTCATCGGGTGAGAATCCGCCTTCCAGGAGCATGGCTTCGACTTTTCGTAACCCGTAGGGGGCATAGCTGGCTTGCCCGTCGGGTAGTGTAGGGTAATGTGGGTAGAGTGTTTTTCTCACGTATGAGAGGGGGAAGGGGCCTTTGCCGAAGCCTCCTGCGAATGCGATAAATGGGTTGTTTAAGAAGTCGCTCATTTCAGTCGATGATGCAGTGAGCACAATTTTTCTGCCAGTAACTGGTTCCAACCTTTCTCTTCCTCAAGCAGAATCATCAATATGTTTGTAGAGCTTTTAAGAATTCCTATCGATAACATGTTGAAGCATTGACTGTAAGTTTTTCCTAAAATAAACGATTGATCAAGCGTGATAGCGTTGACTTGAGTCATATCATGCCTGAACACTTGCTCTTTCATGGTAAACGTGTAGTTTCTTGGACGTTGACGTCTAAAAATTCTGATTTCCCTTATGTTAACGTCTGGGAAACTGTGTTTGAGGTTTTTCGTAGCTACATCAGCGCCTTACACTATGAAGAGCGTTCTGTTTGTTGCGGGAGGGCTTTAGCCGACACTTCTGCCACACAACCCTGAAAAATCTAAAAAAACAATCAGGGCCTTAGCCAGCAAAAATCTTGGTTAAGAAAAAGGTGGGGCGTTTTAGCCCTTCTGTATTTTGAGGTAAGCTTTAACGTGGTCTTTTCTTAGGTACCAGCAAAATATGATACGCCACAAGATCCCCACACCAACCCCAACGTATGAGCTAGTCATTGTGTCTGAATTCACGGTTGGGGAAGCAGCGGTAAATAGGCTCAGTAAAGCTAAGTTAAACAAGATTGCACCTATCGGAACCGCCAAAGATAGATAATAGGAAAACTTTTTGCCAGTCCATAGCCCAATAGCTGCAATTAATTCTATTATACCAAAAATTAGCATTACTGAAAATAGCGCTATTTCTATTGATACTCCAAAACCAAACCATGAATCTATTGGGGAGTTGGCTAATTGTGGTGCGACACCCAAAATAGTGGCCGATAGCTTGAGGCGCATTAAAGCAATTCATCAAGCCGGCTATTAACCATAATATTGCTATAGCTGCCACACCAACGGGTTGCTTTGGCTTTTGGTCTAATATTGGTTGATGATTAGCTTCTGCCATTCAATTCACTGTCTTTTTGTTGTTGGCTTTGTTTTAAATTTAAAATTTGTCTAATTTGGGGGTAACCCGATAAAAGCATATGCTGTCCCTTCCGCAAAAAGCAGAGCTATCCACTTAAGAATCAAGTACAATGCGTTCAGAACTTACCCTTTATCACAATTTTGAGTCAATCGATTGTGGTTCAAGTGACAGGGTTTGATGGTTTCCCGGCTGATTTGGGGGTGGCTTCAATCTACAGGTAACATTTAAATCGCAGTAATACCTTTTATGATAAACGTGCTACCGCAAGTGCAGTCCACACATGCCCGAGGCAGCGCAGCGCCAAGAAAGCCTTTCGGTTGGCTGTAAACAACCGATACCCCAGAGGCGATTAAGAGACCCCCGCATTTTTAATCACCTCTTAATCGGGCTTCACTTGGCCACACTTAAACTACCAAAAAAACAAGATAAGAGCGCGACATCTCATAGTTAGTGCTAAGTTGGCACCCACCCGAAGCGGTCGATGACCATTAAGAAAGTTTTGTTTTTAGACCGCTTTTGTATTGACCATAAGCATAGTGAGACAATCAGAAATGCGATACCTACGCTGGATTATACCGTCCAGAACCAAGAAAACCTTTCTTTTCATTTTTTCCGTTGAACGATTGCGCTTAGAATCAAAAAAGTGGGGGGTATACCCCATTGGTTAGTTGCTTTTTTGCATTTTAAGTAACAAATAAAACAGCAACGGAGCTCCTAGAAACGCCGTAATCGCGCCTACCGGTAAAATATTTCCATCGATTAAGCGTCTAGCAACGATATCTGCTACTAGAAGCAAAATAGCCCCAACTAATCCCGAAGAGATGACCAGCAGGCGCTGATCTTGGCCGACTACAGCTTTGCAGATGTGTGGTGCGACGAGACAGATGAAACCGATTGCGCCGGTGAATGCGATAACTGTTGCGGTTGATAGACAAGCGATGATAAGTGCAATTTTGCGGGTGCGGTCAACATTTACGCCTAAGCTTTTTGCGGTGTCATCGCCCATCCTCATGGCGTTGAGGTCCCAAGATATCCAGAGGTTTACGGCGAAAGCTATGAAGAACACGCCTAAGATATATGGCAGAATATTCCATGCTGCGTTTGATAAGTCGCCTACTGCCCAAAACACGGTTCCTTTGACGGCATCATCAGCTGCGAAATACTGCAGTATTGTGGTGCATGCAGTAAAGAAGTAGGCCATCGCGACACCGCCCAGTATCATAGTAACAGGCGAAGCGCCTTTCCGCTTAACTAGTAGGAGTATAACCGCGACTGGAATGAGTGAGAATACAAAGGCGTTACCGATAATCATGAAGGGACCCGCGATTAACCCTGTATTTAGTATTATAGCTATGGCGGCTCCAAATCCTGCGCCTGCTGAGACGCCTAAAGTGTAGGGTGTAGCGATTGGGTTTTTCAGGGTGGCCATTGTGGTGCAACCGCCCAACGCTAAGATTGCGCCTGCAAGGATTGCCAATATGATTCTTGGTAGTCTTAGGGTCCAAACGACAGTGTCAGCTAATGGAGTGACATGGAATGTGTCAGGGAAAAATCGTGCAAGCACCGCGGTGTAGGCGTCAAAAAAAGTCATGTTTGCAGATCCTAAAGCCAAAGATATGCCTGCTATAACGAAAAGGAGCACGGCTGAAAGCAAGATAAATAGGGCACTTTTTGCCCTTACTTTTCGATACTTCAGTTTCTCTAATTCTATGCTGAAGTCATGTTCCGATTTAGAGTCTAATGGTTTTTGGTCCACCATATGGTTGCAGCCTTTCTTTTCCGGTTATACCATAATTTGCCTTTTTCTTCAACGCAGGTCGCTTGGAGGTATGCGCGGAGTTTCATCTTTTTCTCTATTGGAATATGATATCTCTGTAGAGTCTTTTCCACTGCGTCGTCTAAATTCATGAAGCATTGTTTGAGTGTATATATTCTGATTTGCACGTTGGGGATTATTTCTAAATCGTGAAGGATGTTATATATGAATATAAAATCGGACCAATAGCTTCGTGAGTCATAGATTGCCAATTGCAACTCAGTATCGACCCAGGGTGACGCACATAGGAACAGGTAAACGCCTTTGCGGGCTAAAGTGTTCATTTTCAGCAGTGCATCTTTTATGTCAAACATGAACAACGAAAAAGATGCAACAACTAAATCGTATGAACAAGATACGTCCATATCCTCTAAGGTTTTGTTAATGTATGATATATTGCAGATTTGCTGTCTTCTAGCTTTATCGCTAAGAAATGCTAGCATTCTTTCGGAAGGTTCCAAGGCAGTAACATGCTTTACCCGTTTAGCTATAGGCAGGGTCATGCGTCCAGTGCCTGCCCCCACATCTAGAACGGTAATTTCTTTGGAGAGAGGTAACTGACTAAGCTGTTTTTTTGTTAAATTGGACCAATGAGGTAATTTTTCATTTATTACGGTTGCTTCTTTGTTCCAGTAGCTTGGGCTGTAGAGGTCAACCCTTTGGGTAGCATGTAGAACATTTTTCCTAAGTTGAACCCAATCTATCGCAGTAGCCATTAGACATTATTCCTCATTTAATGTTAGTTTTTTAAAAAAATAGAGGGGAAAGTGCTTTTCCGAATCAGTTAGTTCCATTAGGTATACCTACAGTATCGCCGTTGATAGTAATTGGTGGGTACAGGTAAACGCCGATCGTGTCTAAGTTATAGTTGTCTAAGCGCAGGTATTTTGTTATGTATTCTTGATGGATTGACTGTGGGTTTAGGTCTGTAAACACATCTGGGTAGAGTATTCTCGCCATGTATACTGCGCCCAAGGTGCCGCCCATTGCGTTGTTTCTGAAGTCACCTGCGATCAAGTAAACGTGTTTGTTTTGTACTGCAGCAAGGTTTGCATATGCCGGTGTTGCTAAGAACTCCTGTAAAACTAAATCCATTTCTGTTGGATCATTGCAGTCTATGCCTTGCGCTGGCTCGTTTGTCCCGCCGCCGTAGGTGTATCGTACCGTGTGGAGAAAGATATAATCGGGATCTTGGGAAAGAATTGTTTCGGTATCCGGATTTATTGAGAAAGCCGTTGAGTCTAAGGGTGCTTGGAACAAATTTTTTCCGCCTGCCAGCACACAAGCTTGCCCTAGAGTATCCAGTTCAACATAAGCTCTAGTGCTGCCGAGAGTTGGACTGTTTGTTAACCAGACGGTCTTTAGTTGATTTTCGGGGATAGTGCTGGCCTTTGCATTAATCTCTGAAGTTATATTCAGGATCCAATTCGCGTATTCGGTTGCTCTGTCAACTTTATTGAAGATGTAGCCGGCTTTTAGTATACCTTGAAGGAAGCGAGAATCTGCGGGATTTGTAACATTAGGATTATATAAACCTAAGTAAACGACGTCTACACCAGGTAAATTAGCTGCTTTTTGGGCGGTGGTGGCGGAGCTACCCGAGCCTGGGCTGAAAACCAGCAGTGTAGTGGGGTTTAAGTTTAGGATTTTTTCGTAATCTGGTGAACTCATGCTACCTACATTGGTTATGGTGTCTGCGTTACGGGGGAAGAATAGTGTTTTTACAGGTTCAACTCCAGAATCTACACCGACAACGAGATCCTCTATGCCGAGTATTCTTACAAGTTCGGTGTTCTGGTTGTATTCAACTATGATCCTCTCTGCAGGCAAGATTATGGATATTTTTTCTTTACTGCCGTCAAGCATGTATATTTTTGAGGCTTGTCCTGTAATGATTGCATTAACTTGTTCTATGTCAGCATCGTCGATTACGCCGTCGCAGTTTGCATCGGCAAATTCTGTCACTTCTCTTGAGCCACTGATCATTTGTTGGAGTGCTGTAACGTCTGCTGAATCTATCACGGCATCCATGTTGGCGTTTCCATAGATTTCAAGAGCTATATTGAGTGAGGCAACAGTCGTTGGTTGAGTTGTAGGCTGGGGATTGTTAGTGTCAGGTACAGTCGGGTCTGGCTGAGTTTGGAACCAGTTTTGACTATAACCAATTAAAAGTGAAGACGCTATTACGAGGGCTAGTATTAATCCAGTAATCATAAGCTTGTTCATCATTAATCGCCGTATTACCAAACTTAAAAAAAGTAATACTTATGCATTGTGTTACTAAATTAATAATAAGTAATACTAAAATATTGCCAAAAAGAACAGCACACACAGGCAACAAACATGAACATAACCGTGCAGGGAGTAACATTCAGCTACTGTAGCGCACCAACACTCAGCCAAGTCTCAATAGACCTCCACAAACAAGAAATCTTGGGCATGGTGGGCCCAAACGGGTCAGGAAAAACCACACTACTGAAATGCATAAACAAAATATTGGAGCCCAAACAAGGCACCATAATGCTAGGGGAACAAGATCTCAAAAAAATGAATCGGTTAGAAATCGCCAAAAGAATTGGATATGTTCCCCAAGCGCAAAGCTACACAAGTGAACCGTTAACTGTTTTCGATGTGGTCCTCATGGGCAGAAGACCACACATTGCATTTCAAAGCAGCAAAACAGACAAAGAAAAAGTTTGGGACGCCCTAAAAACTCTCAATATAGAGCAACTTGCAATGCGAAATTTTTACGAACTCAGCGGCGGTGAACAGCAACGTGTCTTAGTTGCCAGAGCCGTAGCACAGGAAGCCAAGGTGCTACTTCTTGATGAACCTACTAGTAACCTAGACATTAAACATCAACTAGAAGTTATGGAATTAACTAGAAAATTAGTTCAGAAAGAAGGATTATCTGCAGCAGTTGCCATTCATGACTTGAATCTTGCTGCTAGGTACTGCGATAAGATTGTGATGATGAAAAACGGCAGGGTCTTTGCTGCAGGCGATGTAGCGTCAGTTCTGTCTGTGGATAATATTATCGAGGTTTATGGTGTTGAAGTGGAAATTACTTATTGCAGAAATAGCCCTTTCATTGTCCCCATAGCACCTATTAATTGAGACTTAAGTCCGCTTAATCACTATAAGTTATAGCAGTTTCCTATGCTGTTGAAGATAAATTCTTCTGGAAACGCTTCTCTCAATGCGTAGAGCGCTCGCCAGCCGGTACAGTGGGAGGGTACAACCAACTTGGGTGTGATTCGCCTGAGTTCATCAATCGTTTGGGGAATTCTCTTTTCAAATTCCCGTCCAGATAAGTGAAAGCCGCCGAATATTCCGTAGATCCTTTCGACTCCTGTTATCTTTTGGGCATAGCGAATGGTGTTGATTATGCCTGCGTGTGCGCAACCGGAAACCACAACCAAACCCTTATCCCGCACATGAAAAACGAGGGCGCGTTCATCCATCAATAGCGGGTCAGGCTGCCAGATGCCATCCCTAAAAATTCTGTTATTTAACATGCCTGTCTCGAATTTGACTGTTCTTGGGATTTCTCCTGTTAGGCAGGCAAACCCCGAAGCGATTACCCGAGATTGTTTTGTGTTTATTATTTTTGCTGGTGATAGGCTTTTTTGGTCTGGAAAGAGCGGATATTCCCGCAAGTTTCCTTTAGAGCTGGCGGCCGCTCGGGGTTTAGCCATGTCTTTGTGAGCTATAATTTGCAGGTCCTGTCTATTTATCGCCTTAACTGCGGCTGTTAATCCTCCAAAGTGGTCGTAGTGGCCATGGGAGAGCACTATGGTGGAGACTTCGCCGAGGTTTATGTCCATTAGTTTGGCGTTTTGGCATACGCCGTCTGGGCTGGTTCCTGTATCAAAGAGGATGCTCTCCGTTTTCTTCTCACATTGTACTCTGATTAGCATGGAAAATCCGTTTTCTGCATGAGGCAACCCGTTATGCCAATGTGTTGAGTGCTGAAAGGTGTGTACTTCTTTTCGGGTATTACTTGACAGAAAATCAACTGTGTTGTCTACTAGGCTAATGATTTCTATGCTTGCAGTTTCCGCTAATTTTACTTTTTCCAACTGGTTATTTTCCCACTGAAATGCTTTTTTTATAGTGTGCCTTTGTAGTGGCAGGTAGTTGGGCAGCCTACGCATTTCTTTGTTTCATATCTGTTGCATGGTGGGCAATCTACATTGCAGGGGCTGACGTCTCGTTCTTTGTGCGCTAACCCTTCTCTGATGGGTAGGAATGGCGAAAAAAAGGTCTCACTTACTGGGTAGAATTCTGATCTTCGTATTCCTTTGCTGCATCTTAAAGAGCATTTCTCCATAGAGATGCTTTCCAGTGTATCCTGTGTTTCTGCAATAACCAATGCAATTAGGTTGTAGCCGCCAACGGTTTTGAATATCTGGACAACTCTTGGGCATTGTTCAAAGCGGTCAAGGAGTTCTTGCATGGCTTCTGCGTTTTCCATTTCAAGCATAATAATTGCGGGGTGGAGGTTGAGCGCGTTTGGGTTTATGAGTGCGGACACCTTGATTACGCCTTTTTTTATTAGTCGATCTACTCTTTTTTTGGTGCCCATGCTTGTGAGTCCGATTTTTTCGGACAGTTCTTGAAGTGTGGTTCGACCGTCGGCTTGAAGTTGCGTTATTATTTTTTGGTCTATCTTGTCCACAGATATCTCACTCGTTGTTTATTTTATAAACATAAACTATTGATGATGTTTATGTTATAACCGTTACCTGCGTTTTAATGTGAAATAATGGCCAAGACCTCTCCCCAATAAAGAAAGCATCGTAACGGAAGCCACTTTATGCCCAGTCTTTGTAATGGAAAACAAACCTGACCAAAACCCCCAATTCAAATTATTTCAGAGTGCATGGAAAAGCTGCATAGGCATTAACCGAGGATGGGCTGCTTCAGATTGAATTCCGTCATCATGATAAGTTAAATTGTCTTTAGTATTGAAGTTGTTTTGTCGATGGTGCGTTTTCTCATTTGGCCTTTCTGATGGTTAGTTGATAATATAAACATAATGTATTAATATTGTTTAGCAACTATACTTTTTTAATTAGGTGATTGTATTGACTGAACGAATTGTAATCCCGGTCGAAAATAACCTCGGAATAAACGCGCAAATCGCACAGCACTTTGGCCAAGCACCCTACTTTGCACTCGTCGAACTGAATGGAGCACAAATAGCCAAAGTGGAAATTGAAAAAAACACCAGCACACACATGGGCGGCACCGGACACCCTCATGGAAGCATACTGTCCCTAAGACCCACAGCAGTTGTAGCATGTGGAATGGGGCCAGGCGCTAAGAATTGCTTTGAAGGCGCCGGCGTACAGGTACTGCAAGCCATTGGCGTCACAGTCAGCGAAATAATTGAAAACTACAAAAACGGCTTACTCCAGCCACTAACAGCCGTCTGCCCACACGCGCATCATCACCACGAACATTAAGCCTATTTTTGGGCTGAATGGTTTCTGGGATCTTATCCCTTTATTCTCTATTGTCAAATTGAATCTACACTGAAGGCTTTTATCAATTCGCAGTAGCGTATGATTCAACAAGTGGGTGGAGCAGCACACAAACAATTACCATACCAGGCTCTTCTGGCTCTGCCACGTCATATCCAACGCCTGGTGTACCCGCTTCTAGTCCCGATCCAACAGTACCAGAGTTTCCTATAACCGCCCTATTGATTGCAGTTCTAGCTGCTGTTAGCCTATTGCATGTAATTGGCAAGAGAAAGCCTAGAGTACCCCATATTCAATAATTATTAAAAAAATAGCTAGTGAGGCTTGGGTAAGCAGCTGTGTTTACTTCGTGTCAGGCGTCGGCTAAAAAGTACAGGAACCCACCCATCTGCCACGTAAGCAACCGATACTGTGCTGGAGCAGGCTAAACTATGATGCGAATACTGGGCAGAAACAATCAAGTTCGTTGGGTTTTTGTTGCTTAACTTATTCTAATACGGTCGCTTGTACCCTTTTTTTGCTGTTTATTCTCATTCGAAAGACATTGAAAACAACCACGAGCAAAAATATCGTTATTTTAGCATGCAGAGGCACCGGTGCCCAAATAGCCAGAACCACCAGAGCTATACCAATCGATGCATGCATTGCGAGGTTTTTCCAGTCGGTCAAATAACGCTTAAAGCCAGCTGCGCTTTTCTCCAAGATTTTTCTTGTTTTTCCCATAACCATGCCTCTATTTGAAGGGAAAAGATGTTTTTTGCGCATATTAAAATGTTAACTATGTCTTACAGCTGCTATGCTGTCAATATTGAGCAGAAAGCGATGTTTGTTTCCTGCTTGATGCCCACCTTCCTGTTTTAGCGCCATTAACCACTCTTTTGCCCTTTCAGCAGTTAGTCAAGAAACCTTGACGAAAACGCTTTTATCACAATTTTGGCTGTTTCAATCGTGGGGGCAGATAGCATGAGAAAAGCCTATACTTTGGTTTTGGCGTTAGTGGCTGTCGGCATTATACTTGGTGCTGTAATAGTGTCATCTGAAATGCTCTCCGCTCCGTCAGCAGGGTCAACAGAGCAGAACAAAGCATTAGGTTTTATTGAGAATGTATTGCCAATTGACAGTTCACAGTATAACATAACTTTCAGACCCCCATTTTCCTCAAACTCTAGTGACCCTATTATGGACTCGGCGTCATCGATAGAAACATATTCCCTGGAGGCAAAAGACTCGTCCCTGACCTTTATCTGCAGTTTCTATGAAGAAGCACTTTATCAATGCCAACTAGGCATCAATAAAGGTTCAATCATAACCAGCCAAGCCTATGCCAACACAACGGAAGCCGCCAAAGGTTTCCTTGAAAAATACCACACCTACTCTAACTTGGATTCCACAGAAATGATAGCCCTGCTAGCAAACGTAGACGCAACCCAGAATCAAACTGTAGTCTCAGGAGACCTCAAACTTACCGTTACCCATAAAGACCTCACTGGCACAGCATTTGGTGACTCGATAAACTTTCGCTGGGTACGCATCATTCACGGCTGTGAATACCTGCTAATCGATGCGCAATTCAGGGATGGCGTATTCTCTGGCTTTATCGACCACCGTCTACGCTATACAGTTGGTGATACGACGGTGAATATTTCTAAAGAACAAGCAACAGCGATTGCCATGGAAGCTATAAAGAACTACTCCTATCGCATGTCAGATGACTGGGTGGTAACGGGATTCAAGGTAGTAGAAAGCAAGATCACTGCAAACTTGCAGCCGACTGTCAAAGAAGGAAACGTTTTGTACCCTGCCTGGAGCGTTACGTTACCCCTTAATGGAACATGGCCGGGCAGTGTCACAGAGCTTTTAGTCGGAATCTGGGCGGGCAGCGGCGAAGTGTACCATGTGCATCACCAAGCATACGCTCAACCAAACCCAAAACCCGCTTTAACATAAAAATAACAGACTGACGCTATCCATCCTACCGTTGGAAAAGGCTGAATCCAGTCCCTTCTTCAACTACGCGGCAAATGCAGAAAAGACACTGAAGAGGAAGCTGCAGATTACGCCCAAGAAAAGCTGATGAGTATGCTTTAATCTGTTAAAGCCCATATAGCGTTGAGAGTCTTATGTACCCTGAGAACCGAGCAAAATTTGCTAAATACCTTTTTCCAGTTTTTTTGATATGGGGAAATATCTTTGGATTATTTGGTTGCTTCCACGTTTCGGGTTCATCGAACATCGACAGGATGCTGTTGATCTGGGGGATTGTATTTGTAATTGGCGGCATTATTTTTTTGGCGATTTTTGGATTACTCAAGTTTAAAGAAAAGCACAGGAGAAACAGTCGGGATAACCCTACATAAATCAATAGACCTTTTCCCACAGATGGGTGTACCACCACTCAAGGGGGAATCAAATCATGGCTTTTTTAGGTTTATCTGGATTCACGGACACAAGTGGTTATGCCCGCTTTGGGCAATATAGGCTGCTTCAAATCCCGGCACATACTTGCGGAAGAACCGCATTAACTCTGTAATTTGCTTTCTTCCATCCAATTCGGCGCGCGTCAAATCCTAAACGTCGGTTCCAAGCGTATCCAGCACGCGAGTTCTGTTAATCAGTACACGTTGGCCGCGCATTATCAAACATTAGAATGTTTTCTCTGGGAATATGAAGTTCACCCTTCTTTGCCGCTTGCTGCATAAGCGCCGTTAAACCCTGAACGCCATGCCACTGATCTGGATAAGTAACTGTTTTATGAAAGCAACATGTATTTTGAGCCTAGAAGAGTCGGGCCGTTAGTCTAGCTGGCTAGGACGTCGCCCTCACGCGGCGAAGATCAACGGTTCAAATCCGGTACGACCCACTCAAACACTTTAACGGTGCACCGCTCCTTCTGAAGCACACATACTTTTTCCCTTGTTTTAACGTTTATATTCTCATATATTGATAACTCGATTAAGGGGAACAATGTTTGGCACGCATCTCAAATAAAAAGCTTTTAGCAATTATTCTAATCCTTCTCATCGCGGGAAGTATTACATCGACAGCTTGGATGGGAACATCGAAAACAACTACGCTAGTAGGTTTAGCATATGTTGATGGACCGCTTGTTGGAGCAACCATAACTATTAACGATTTATCAGGACACCGACTTTTCGAGCGAAAAAACGCCACATTAAACAGCGGTGTATTTATCGAAAACATCCCTTGGACTTGGGTATGGGAAATACCTACACAGTTTAAAATCGTAATTACAGAGGGCACATTGTATGGTGACGCATTTAACGGATCTCTTACTCGATACGTCCACAATTACAACCAAGATAATCCTTACCCAGTTAACGCATTGAGTACACTAATTGCTGCATACATGGACCATAATAAATCAGCAACAAATGAAGCCGCTGAATTTGCAGTCGAAACATTCCTAGAAATCCCCACAACCATAGGCATCAACAGTGTCATTGATGATTTAGATCATACCAGTACTCTCTTTGACAGCAGAGCTTTTGTAAGTGAAGCTAATGCATATGGCGACTTTAATGCCTACGTTAATAACCTTGCATCACAGGTTGGACAGGGTCAAACTCACCCATTTAAAGGTGAAGGCCTTGTCGGCGGCTTTGGCAGCGATTTATTTTGCTTTGTCGGCTCAGGTCTTGCAAACGGCGCTATGTCATGGGTTGGCGGTCAAGTAATGGGTTGGGCCATGGGGCTGCTGGGGTTCGAATCGGCAGATCAAAAAATATTAGATAAACTTGCTGAGATGTCTCAAAAACTCGATCAAATGGACCAGAAGCTCAACGTAATAAAGCAAGAACTTGATGCAATAAGCAACCAACTTATCGAACTCAGAAACGCACTAAACACTCTAGACCAAGACTTGAAAATAAGAATCAGCGAAATAGGTTCATACGATCCTATATCAAAAATTGATACATCATTCCGATTACTTGATGAATACGCGCAATGTAAACCTGGCGAAGTCAGTGACAAAACAATCGACGAATGGACTACAGATGTTTTGTCTGGAACTACTGGCATACCCTATGCAGTGGATAACCTAAACAAATTCCTCACAGGACACGTGGTTGGCAATGAAGAGGGATTGCTTGAATTAATGGCTGACGCCATGATTAACCAGCTATACCAGCCAGGAAGCACATTACCGGTACAAAGGTGGGGTGCAGACTACCGCGCGAAAGCATTAAGCCTCTATCAAGGGTACCAAAATTACTTCGAAAAATTCCTCTATACCGAACTCAAAGGAGTCACATTAATAGCTGAAGCACATCACGCTCGAAACGAGACCGTTCCAGTTAAAAATTACCTTGAAAACACTTGGCAACCAATGCTACAAAACCAAATTAACCTGTTCAAAGCACAGGTTGAAAAGTTTGTTATAAGCGTGGAAATCAATGCAGAACTGGAATTTCCAAATATTAGTCCAATACAACTAGATCCTGACAACCAAGATCTCTTACAAAGGTATTGGCAACTATTGTACGAACATAGTATGCCGACTGTCGCCCAGATTCTTCCTCAACTAGATCACTTCGCAGACATAAAGCTTAACGGCACCGGGCGCTTCATCGCAAGAGTACTGGTTTTACCAGAAGCAACAGCAAGCCAAGTTGCCCCAGCAGACCCTAAGCCTGTGTTCCAGAACTTACAGTCTGGGACTCTAATAGCACCTGTTGGAATAAGACATACTGTCGCTGCTCCTAACCCAACTGTGTCCAATAACGTCTTTTATTATTACACCTATGACCTCGGTACACTTCCAGTTGGACAATATAAGCTGGTTTCACCTACGGCTGTCAGGGGATACCCAACATATACTGGCTGGTACAATGTTACTGTATACGACAAAGCGGAATGGTGGTCTTGGCATGAAGGCACAAAGATGTCTCTGAATCCTCAATCATCATGGCTTGGCTACATAACGGTAAGCAACGACGGGTACGGTAACCCATACTGCACCTGGGGCGGCATATGGTGGGACGAAAGTCTATAAAAAATTAAAACCAAAACATGCCTACCCCGCCAGTAGGCAAACACATTTTTTCCTACTGCATTTGGTGATTATCTTTTTCTTATACAATTATTCGATACCATCCAAAAAAGATGCCTGTATGCGAAAACGGTAAGGCTCACTTTCAACTTTCATCGAACAACCCCTACCTAATTACTTATTTTTTCCTCAGCGCCACGCCGCACGGCCTTGCTGATTGCAAACGCGCTGACTTTGGCGATCTCACGGTCCACTACACTAGTAAGCTCGTCAAAAACAACAAGCGGCTTGTCTAAGCATAGTGCTCTTGCGATGTCAACGCGCATCTTCTCGCCCTGGCTGAGGCAATCATAACTCTTAAGCCAATCAGGCGGCGACGCAAACCCCACACTGCAAAGCATCCGCGTGATCTCAGACGTCTCAAGCCCCAAAGGAAAATCATCCAGAACGCATTTGTTGTGGTACTCAAAGCTCTTGATGTAGGCGCCGGGGAAAAGCTGCTTGGCTATGGTGGTTTTGCCCGTGCCGCTCCGACCCACTATGACGCCGATTTGCTACTCAAACTCTTCCAGCGGCAAAGAACCCCTAAAGCGCTTCTCCAGCTTAACCGTGGCTAGCGTGTAGCTGCCCACCACACTCTGCGCACGGAAGCTAGCAGAGTTCTCCCAGCGTTTTACAATGTCAAAATCCGTAGCTTATACCCCTCCGCCTTTAACTTCTCATACTTGGCCCTTTGATCCGCTTCATCCCGGCACTCCACAATTAACTCGTAAGTCGCAGGAACCTCAAACGAAACCGGCCAGTCCTCTACTTCGAGGGGGAGGTCTTCGCCACAGAATCAAGCAGTGCCTTTAACTCTTCCTTTTCTCCCGCATCAATTATGCGCAGGTATTCGGCGTCATCCAACTCCTTTTTGTGGTTACCCCGCAGCTTATTGAGCACCTGACGCAGCAGCCGCCGATCCACATCCTTCATCGGTAGGCGGATGACGCTGCACTCCGTCATGCCCAGCGCCTTCATAGCCGCAACCCGATGCGCCCCATCGGCCACCAAAAGCTCACTGTTAGTGACAACGGGCACGATATCGCCCCAATGCCTAATCGAAGCCTTCAAGCGATTAAACTGCGCAGGCGACATGTGGTTAGGGTTATCCTCGTCAAACTTGAGGTCAGATATCTTTACTCTTTCCGACATCAAAATCGGAATTTCATCTTCCCGCCGACTCACGCTTCTTATCACCCCGCCTCTCAAAATACTCCTTGCACTTCTCCGCGCAGCCTGGGCACTTCTCCCTCAGGGTTTTCGCATCATTAGCTTTTTGCAAAGCGGCTTCACGCTCAAGCTCCTCTTCCTCTTCTTCCTCGTCCTCTTCAGGTTCCTGCTGCATGGCTTCCCTTAGCGACTTGTCCAGTTTCTGCTCAACGCGCGCCTCAAAGAACCTCTTCCAGCTTTCCTCACTAAGCCAATCACGCCACCGACTCTCAATCCGCTCCCGAATCTGCGCTAGCTCCCCAGGGCACAGCTTGTAAAACTCGGGGTTATCGCAGATCTGCTTTTCATACCAGAGCAGAAAAAGCCACTTCTGCATTTCAGACAGAAACCAACCTGAGCGGTTATAGAAAATCCACTTATTGAGAGGATCATTTAAGTGGATAAACCTAGCTATGCCGATGTCAAATAATTCCATAACGCGGTGACCGTAGAAAGCATTGGATTTATCCACTATAATTTTCTCGTCAGATCCAATTCTAACGCATCCCAATCTACCGGCGCCTCGGGATTCGCCTTAAGGGCATCATAGAGCTGCTGAACAATTTCCTGCTGACGCTCAAGCAAGTACGCCGCCTATAATACGATATTTGAAGAAAATTGAAGAGAAAATTAATAGTATTAACGCCGACTTTTGGTTACTGATACATCTCAATAGCTGCTCATCAGACATTTACGCGTTATCAAAGCAGAAACTCGTAGATTTGATAAAGGAGCACTACAAAGTCGCAAATGAGACCAGACCATAGTCTGAAAAACGGCGGCCGTTTTCATGCATACATTACTAAAAGCGGTTTCTTTGTACCAATGCTTGGAGCTTGTAAGGAGGATGCGAGTATTCTGCAACCATTCAAAACACGAACACTTCAAGACTTAATGCATAATAATGGGTTGATAAAGTGAGAAAAGAGCGCCGTTAGAGATACCACTCTCTACCCTACATTAGGTCATCAAACATGCTGACTGATTCTTCAGTTAATTGGTCGTCCCAGCATTCCCAGCACATCCCATCGTACTGTTCGCTTTCTTCTTTGTTAATAACTCTGCCACACACTTCGCAACTGAGCTTCTCATCGGATGCCAAGCTTTCACCTACAATACTGTTTAAATTGATAAGGCTTTAGCGGTTTGCCCTAGAATGAAGCGGTCAATTTGGCGAGCATGCGTTTGAAAGATTAAGTAAGGCCTGTATTTTCTCGGCTCGCTGATTGTTGGTGTTGTGATATTAGACGCGCTATCGATTGATTATTGTCCGTTATTCTGCCGATTATTCCTGCGGTCAACTTGTGTATTTCTCTCTGTGATTTATCTATTGAATCGTTAACTTTTTTGCAGTCCTCTAAGCATTTCATGTTGTCTTCGATATGGCATAAGATGTCTTTGTCATCAGTTATGGCTTGCAGGTTAAGTGTTTTTTTGCCTATTCTCCAGTTCGCCAAGTAAATGTCATAGAGCATAGCTAAGGTTGAGGCTGCCATATCAGGGGTTGTTATCACAATTATGCCTAATGATTCATCGATTGTGTAGCCTTTGACTTTTGCTCCTCTCGGAGGCTTTCCGACGGATAAGATTGCCGTTGCTATACCGTATCTTTGCATGTCGTTTTTTACCTGTTCAAGGTAATTATTGCTCCATGTATCGCTTGATTTGCTTTCAACTAGGACTCGGCCAACTTCTAAGTCCTGACATGAAAACTTGACTATAACGTCAGTGGCGTCTGGACCGCCTATTGGCTCCACTCGAACGTTTTTGTTAGCTAAAAACGCTTCATTAATCTGAGAGATCAATTCAATTTCAGCCTTATCCCCCTTAATCAGAGGAATTTTAAGCGTTTGCAGAACGGTGTTTATTCCCCCGGTTGCTGTTTGGATCTCACCAAGAGCGGTTTTGAGCTCTATTTTTATTTCTTCGACACTCTTGCCCTGGTTAAGCAGGAGCTCAACCTTTTCTACAAGCGTTTTAACTTGTCCTTCAACTGTTTCTTTGACAAACTGTTTGGTATCCTCTTTCATCTCTTTCTGGATTTGCTCAATGCTTTTTTCTTGCTTAAGCAGAGTTTCGATTTTATCAACAACTGTCTCCATTTGAGTGGTAATTAGGCTTTTAACAAATTTTTCAGTGTCTTCTTTTAGCGCTTTCTGAACCTCTTCGATGCTTTTGCCCTGTTTCAGTAGAAGCTCTACTTTCTCTACTAGAAAGCCTGTTTGCTGCTCGATGCTTTGCTTAACAAACTTCTCAGTTTCTACCCTTCCTTTTAGCGTTTGTTCAACCATGCTCTCCAAATACTGTTTTACAGACTTATCCATGCCATCCTTGACATCGCCAAAGTCGTTCTTTATTTCCCTGAGGACTTGGCCTACCACTTCCCGTACGTCTGCACCTATCTTCATCTGCTGATCGATGGCCCTGAACGCTTTAAGCGCCACTACTAGGCGTCCGCTATCTTCTAATTCAAATAACCATTTCTTAACTTCAGGATCAAGCTGGCTAAAGAAGCAAATACGGTTAATATCTGAGCAAAAATTCGCTTGGGCTACTGACAACGTTTCCTTAGAAGGGGTTGAGCTAATCAAAACATCGTCCATGAAATTGACCTCTAAAAAGAAGCTAAAAAGACCTAATTACTGTGAAAACGACTAAGCACTTAAATGTTTTGTATACAACCAAACGAAGAATTGAAGGTATAATAGATTTCGGCAGCCGGTTTATGTCTGGATTATTTATCCAGAGAGATTTTATAAACTGCTATCAGAGTGTAACGTGGATGTGGCATTTTAAGTTCGCATGTCCCAGCGGGTTACGGGGTCTCCAGAGAAGGCAACGTACGCGCTACAAAGGCATGTGGCGCCAAAATAGCTATGTGGTTGAGGTTTTACTGAATTTTATATTGAGTACAATGCTTATATGGTCTTTTACTTTTATGAAATGCTTGAAAATTAAAATCGCCGAGTTCTCCGATAGCACACAACATCTTTATTATAGTTATACTACTATAATATTATAGTAAGTCTACTATAATGATTAGTAGGAAAAAAACAATGGATACAGCTACAATTCGAACCCTAGATACAATTTCCTCCAACATAGGTGACTCTTTATCAATTAACGAATTAACCAACCGAATGAAGAGTAAGTATGAATCTGCTTATTACGCGAATATCTACGAGAAACTACAAAACCTGAAAGAGAAGGGTTTGCTTAACCTGGAACCAATCGGGCGATCATCTAACATTAAACTGAATTTTGAAAACTACCTTTTGATTGATACTCTATCGGATATGGAAATAGAAAAAAAGCTGACATTCCTATCCAATAAAGCGAACCTGCTTTCATTCTTTGCCGATATGGATAAAGCCCTAAGTGACAAAGGCAGCATTAGATCAATCAGCGCAATAAACCCAGCAAAAAACGCTAAATTAAATCGAATCGAACTGCTCTTGCTCCTCAATGAAACCCAGGATTATCTCGACCAGACAATAGAGCTTCAAAAAATCACTCTGAACCTACAACGAAAATTTAACCTAAAAATAAACAACCTAATCCTAGATACAAACAATCTTCTTGATCTGTTAACCTCAGATGAAATTAACCCAGTCCGAGAAGCTCTAAGCCAACAGATTACACTCTACAACCCTCAAGCGTTCTGGCGTCAAATTAGAGAAATAGCCCAAAGAAACCAGATTAAAACATTACAGACCGAAACTAAGCCACTAAGCATCCCCGATTCAGACCTAAACTTCAACCTTAACAGGTTTGGGTACAGCGAATTTGGCACCAGCATTGCTCAGGGAAAGAAATTCTGTATTGAATACATAGCAACCTCTTTGCTTCTCCGAGAAGAGGCACGTGGGCTTGATGCGGTGGCGGTTATTCTTGCTAAGAACAGTTTTAACAGTAACTTGCTAGCATTTCTTAGCCAAAAGTATGAAGTGTCACCCAAGTTATTGGGAATACTAACTGTCCTGCAGCAAACAAACCCTAAACCAGAAGTTGAAAATACCGCTAAAATCTTAAAAGCGATAAGCACACAAGAGCTTCCTGCAGATGAAATTGGTATAAGGCAAAAGTTGGAACTCTACAATGCCCTGTGATAAAAGCGCACTCTTTGACTTTCTAAGCGTACTAAACGAAGACCTGGCCAAAAAGATCACTTTGGTTGCTGCAGGCGGTACAGCAATGACGTTACTTGACCTAAAACCATCCACAATCGATATCGACTTTACAATTCCCGGCTGCGACAGATTAGACTTTGAGCAAGCCCTAAAAAGCAATCCTCCCGGCTACAAAGTTGACCGATGGACCGACGGATGTATATTCTGCCAGACACTACCCAATGACTACTTGGAGAAAAGCATCAAAATCAAGGAATTCAGCCATATTGTGTTGAGGGCTCTTCAGCCACTCGATATAATCGTAACCAAAATTGGGCGGCTAAACGCAAGGGATCTGCAAGACATTGAAGCTTGCATCAAGAAGGCAAACGTTTCAGAGGCTGAAATCGAAGAAAGGGCCATGTTGGTAGTTCAAACATATGTCGGACCCGAAGAAGACTATCTCTACCACCTAAATTTGGTACTCGAGAAATTTTTTAAGAAATAAGAGAACGCTGAAAGCTAACCACTTATAATTTTTTCCTTTTATCTTAGCCTTATGTAAAAGCTTACTAAAATTAAAAGAAAAAATAAAACTGCAGACCGCAGATATATTTGTCAATATTGACAGTTTGTTGCCAATCTATACACTTAAGAATCTATGAAAGGAATCTGGGCTACTGCATTTCCTTTAGAGAAGTGCCTGACTAATAGGTCATATCACAAGGTCGCATTTTGTGCGAAGTTATGATTTAAATCACAAAGTCACATGTAGGCTCTAACGGAATAAGCGGAACAAGACCAGAAATAGGCAAGATAAATAGCACTCTTTTTGAGTTTTGAACAGCTTTTTTAGCGTTCTCGATATCAAAGTGCACACTCCAAGGTTTTCGCTCCATGAAGGCACGTGACTTTTAGCGCTCGGCAATCTACACCAAGCAACCGTAGAAAAGCAACTTCCAAAAAGCATGGACTTTTTCCATGCTTTCCGATAGGCGCTAAAATGACTTTGAACAGGTTTTCACTACCAAAAAACCATCCGCGACCATTCACGGTGCCCTCTTGCAAACACAACATGCTGCCCCAAAAGTGCGCTCCTCACATAACCCGAGAAAAATTTGACTTCTAAGCGTTAGCTCAAAAACATTGTACTATCTGCTTCTTACTGCTGACCAAACCCGCGTTTTCTAACTTGCTTAGGCAGCAAGAACCAAAATTATTGCCCCAATTATACATGCGCTCAATCAAGGAAGGTAGCCTACACATTTCACTTGCTATTTATCGGTAGTTTAGAGCATAAGTGATATAGAAGTCAAATTTGACTTTTGACTTTGAAAGCGAAAAATTTTGACTTCTAAATTCTTCTTCGGTCGCTCTTTACATTTTTATAAGAAATTTGTCTTCGCTTAGGTTTTGGACTAGGCTCCAGCCGTCGTCTAGCCGTTTTAAGAGTTCAGCGTCGCCTTTAGCTATGCTATACTTGCCCTTGCCGCCATTGTTGGAGACTTGGCGGCTTGCTTGTTCTCCTGCTTCCTCTCTTAAACGTCTAAACTCGGTTATGGCTTCATCAACGTCTTTAGCTTTTGCTAAAACATCCTCTAGCTTCTTTAACTCTTCATCGTCATAACCCTGGAGCCTAGCAAAGTCTAGAAGCATCTTGGAGCGTAATTTTTTCTCTTCAGCGGGTACCGCTTGAATGGTTAAGTGCGGAACAGCCTTGCGGTATTCCTCAAGATGCTTTTTGCTCTTCAGCCTTGAAGTAGCTCATGTCAAGGTATAGGCCTTTATGCCCCATCCATCGTTCCCGATAGCTTGGATCCACGCCTATACAGTTTGACCGGAAATACTTCCTCAAAGTATGAATATGAAGCTCATACCACCGGTTTGACTTCTTAGCTAACCCTGCACGCTTAAGCAGTCTAGCCCAACATCGCTCGTAATCTTCAATCGTTGTAAAGTTCCCTTTATGGAAGTTGTCACCTATTAGCGGGGATTCCTCTGTTAAAACCTCTCCAGCTGCCTCCCTCTCCTGAAAATACTGCAGCAACGCGGTTTTAGCTTCAGGCGCTATAAACGTACAGAATAGCCTTCCAACGCTTCCACGCCGTTTACTTGCGAATTTTCCGCTTCTCTTTCTTTGAACGGTCAGTCGTGCGACATCGGCATAGCTTGTGTCCAAATCACCCTTCTTTAGGCTAAACAGCGTTCCAGCCCGTAAACCGCTGCTTGAGCCACAGAAAATTATCGCTCTATCCCTAGCTGTACATTGGTTTAAAAGACGCTTTAGCTCCTCTTTGGTGGGTGACCGATCCTCTTCTCGGATTTCAGCGCTTGTGGGCAACTCTATCTTTTTCCAGTCAACATGCACTCCGTTGAGCTCAAACCACTTCTTAATACCAAAAATATGGTTCCTTACATGGCTGTGGGCTTTATTCTGCTCCTCCAATGCGTAATCGATGAAGGTATCGACTTTCTGCTCAGCGTCTACTTCGCCGCTTTTTAGAGCTGTGAGCGCAGTTTCTGGGTCTTGGTAGCCCAAGTATTTAACGAAAACTCGTACTGCCTTGACGTAGGCTTCAACGGTTCCTTCTGAACCCATCCGCCTGACCCCTGCGATTGCTTCATAGATTTTTGTGATGCTGGGGTAGGTCTCAACCCATTCTTCCGCATAGTTGACGCCTGGGAACTCTTAAAGCAACCACGCATTTAAGAGCCTCCCAGACGTTACCGTCTGAGTAACTCTGAATTTTCATCCATTTTATGTCAATTTAATGCCTTCTCATCATCCGGCAACCACACATAGCCAATCGAAAAATAAAAGCCTTTAACCAAAAATCACGGTTTGGATATACTTATATTTCGAGGTTGCTAAGCAATTGGTAAGGAGCTGAAAAATTTTGAACTTCAACGGAAGTCAAACCGAAAAGAACCTGCTTGCCGCCTTCGCAGGCGAGTCTCAAGCAAGAACCCGGTACACATTCTTTGCTAGTGTAGCTAAAAAAGAAGGCTATGAACAGATAGCCGCTATCTTTGAAGAAACCGCCGCAAACGAAAAGGAACACGCTGAACTCTTCTTTAAGCACCTAAAAGGCGGCATGGTGGAAATCACCGCTTCCTACCCGGCAGGAGTCATAGGAACAACCGCTGAAAACCTAAAAGCAGCCGCCGAAGGCGAGAAAGCCGAATGGGGTGTAATCTACCCAAGCTTTGCTGAAGTCGCCAAAAACGAGGGCTTCCCAGATATCGCAAAAACCTTCACCATGGTGGCTCAAGTGGAAGCATATCATGAACGCCGATACAATAAACTGCTTGAAAACGTAAAAGAGGGCAAAGTGTTCAAGAAGGATGCACCGATCAAGTGGAAGTGCCGAAACTGCGGCATGGTAGTGGAAGGTGCTGAGGCGCTTGATAAGTGTCCAACCTGCGCTCATCCAAAATCGTATTTTGAGGTCTGGGTAGAAAACTACTAACCCACACCCACACCCACACTTTTCTTTAAACAGCCATAAACCTACCTCTCTCCCAAGCATCCATCCGTATAGAAGACTTATATGCGCCGCTTTCGGGCTTAACACTATATGAAGTACGCCTTTAAGATAGGCTCCGTGTGGGGCATACCCATAGAGTTACACTTCACGTTTCTGCTGTTGATTTTGGCAGTGTTTCTGCTTTCCCTGCCAAGCCTGCAGTTCTACACCTTCCTCTTAGTGCTATTTTTGTTTGTCTTCGTCGTATTTCATGAACTTGCCCATTCAGTAGTAGCAAGACATTACGGCATTAAAGTCCGAAAAATCGTCCTCTACCCAATCGGCGGCGTCTCAGAAATAGAAGAAATTCCCGAAACCCCAAGACAGGAATGGCGCATGGCCATCGCTGGACCCCTCGTCAGCTTACTCATCGGAGCCGTACTCCTATCCATTAGCCTTCTGATGACGCCTAATCTTCTAACCTACCTTTTCACACTGTCTTCAACGACCGGGCGGCTGCTCTTTGACCTCGCAATCCTAAACCTCCTACTGGGCATCTTTAACCTCGTCCCAGCTTTCCCCATGGACGGCGGCAGAGTCTTCCGAGCGCTACTTGCAGAACGCATGAAATTCTCCGACGCTACACGATACGCCGTTAATCTAGGAAAAGTATTGGGCATTGTCATGGTCGTGGTTGGCGTCTTCTTCAACTTCCTACTCATCATAGTCGGCATGTTCGTCTATTTAGGCGCAAGTGAAGAAGGCGAACTAACCATAATCTCCACTAAACTTGCAGGCGTCCGAGTGAAAGATGTTATGCAAGCTGAATTCAGACGGGTGAATCCACAGCAGAACATCAAAGAGGCTCTCGAAGTCATGTTCCAAAACCGCTACCACGATGTCTTGGTCGAGAAAGATGGTGAACTGCAAGGGATAGTAAAGTGGAGTGACCTAGTAAAGATAAAACCCGAACAACGCGACTCAACCCTTATCGAGCAGATGCCCCTCTCCAAGATCGTGGTTTACGAGGATGACTCTATACTTGAAGCAAACAAGATCATAGCTGCACAGAACCTCGCCCTTATCCCTGTAGTAAAAAGAAATTCCCCCACCAAAATTGTCGGCATCATCACAGGTATAGCTATAGCAAACGCCTATGAGCAGGCAAAGTCTCGTTAAAGAAAAAGCTGTCTCCTTACTGGCGTGAGGAGATGGCTCTGGCAAGTAGGGCTACAAGCAACAGATTAAGCGCCAGCAAGTAAATAGGAAAAGCGACCTCTGCAAAGCTCCATGTCACCGCTACGATAAGGCTTACGGTAGAGTTGAATATCCCGGTCAGGAAGGGCCAAATGGCTTCCGTTTGAGGCATACGATAAGCTTTTGTCAACGTGGGCACGGCGGCTATTGCGTCGCTAACTATTGCCAGCATAATCGACACGTCGGGGTCCATCGTTACGACCCAAAGCAGAAGCGCCAACGCCGATAGGCCGCCGCAGAGATAGTCAAACCCGCCTAGCTTCCAGTACGCCTTTTCGGTAAAGAATGACGCTATGAAAATGAGGAAAGGCGAAAACCCCATCATAAACACGGGCACAGCCGCCCACGTGACGCCACTGTAAACCGCGGCTGCCGTTCCGATGAATGGTGCGATGGACCACATTAGCCATGTGACGCGGTTAGGTTTAGCGGCTCCCCTAAACATTGCGCGGATGTAGAGTGCTGCTGTTATGAAGCTTGCTGCCGCGGCAACAAACACCAAGGCCTCGTACATACTCTTTGGTTTATGGCTGCGCCTATTTTACATGATCGCTTAGGAATTCCGCTTTGCAGGGTTTGCCATGTATGCTTTGCAGGTTTGTCAAGCCTACTTGGACAGGCCTGCCCATCAGGCTTCCTAACAACTCTTAAAGCTAAGTCGGCTGAGTAAGAACTGGGTTATTGGTTGCGGGCTTTACCGTGCCCCTCCTTCCCCGATCTCGGTAGCCGCAACTACCTTAACCCACCCCACAATTAACCATTTGGAAGTGCCAATTTGAGTCATCAGCACACCATCAAAAAAACACACGTAACAATCATCGAGTATGACGATGTAGACTTCACAAAGCTCGGCAGGGACCCGAACTACTTTGGCGAAGGCAACTCCAAAGGCAGACGGTTAGAGTACGACTTCGAATACTGTCTTAGCTGTAATCTGCGGCTGCTTAATGGCCAACCGATCTTAACCAAGGGAATACTTGAGTATGAACTTGAGCGATACGTCTCCCAAGCCCAAAGAGGCAACTACGTATCTGCAGACGCAACAACCATGCAGCACACCGACTTTGAGAGCCTACAAAACGTGATAGCTAACGCCATCGAGTTTGGGAAGCTGCGGCAAAAAACAGATACACCCTAACACTGGCCGCGAATTATTTCTCTTTATGCCTAATCATTCGGATTAATGGTTGGGCTGCCTTGAGAACAACGATGGCGATTATTGAGTCGATGACATGCTGGATTGCTGTTCCAGCCACAACTATCAAAGATCCCTCCAAGGGCACGCCAAACCCAACAACTACCAGCCCCTCAAGAACCGCATGCAGCGGCAACCCAATTAGGAAGAGCGCCTTAGGAAACGAGAGTCCCTTTGCTATGGCGTATGCTGCGGCGACGCCCCAGACTATGTGGGTTGCTGCGCGGGCCCCAACTATTGGTCCCAGGGTTCCTACAAACCCAAGTGAGGAGGCGGCACCCACGATTCCTGTGACGATTGGGCCAAACAGGGCGGAGAGCATTACTGGAACATGAGAGGCCAGGGTTGCGGAGTAGCCTACGGCGGGTATGGTGATTTGTAGTGTTCCGGCGAAGAGCAGGGGTATGGCGATGGCGAGTGCTGCAAAAACGGCTGCTACTGCAACATCTACACTTTTCACTTTATGCCCTCCAGTATGGAATATGGAAAAGATGAGTTACTCAGTGTAGATTTAAGGATTACCCGTAAAGCAGCGTTTTTTATAGGCCCCAAGTCTGGGTCATAGTTTTAACTTGGCGTTCTTTGGGTTTTTCTTTGTCTTTTTTGTTGTGGCTTTTGAAGCGGTTGATTTTTACTGTTAATCCCTCAAGGGTGAGGTAGTGGGTGTTGCTGAGGTTTCTATGGTAGAGGTACTTTTTTACGGTATGATGTAGGTTTATCAATGATACCTTTTCTTGGTCAACTGTTAGAGTATTTTTCTCTTCCAAGACTTCAATTTTTAGGCGCGACTCTAAAAAGTTAACCAAACGTGCCTTCTCATCTTTGAGGTCACCTAGGTCAATTTGGATTTGTGCTTGGGATTCTTTTTTTCGTCCAAAAAGCAGCTTGATCGCCCCAACAATGGGTAAGCGCTTCTAGTATTAATATTTAAAGCCACCAACCGTTTGCAGGCTACCCCCGCATCTAGGCGGAACTGATTGTTATTGCTCTCATACAACCCCATGACTTTATTTCGAAAGTAAATGTAAATCTCATGAGGTGTTTTCTAAATGAATGAAGATGAAGCTAAAGGTAAAATGAAGCAAGCAGAGGGCAAAGTGCAAGAAAAGATGGGCGAAGTAACCGGCGATACAAGCGAGAAAATGAAGGGCAAAGGTAAACAAGCGGTCGGTAAGGTGCAGGAAGAAATCGGCGAAGCCACAGACTAGCAACGCAAAGATGTACCCCTTTGCGTCTGGGAATCGCAAAGAGCCGCAAGTTGCAATTTGAATCAGGGTTTAACCTAATTCGAGTGAGGTTACTCCGTAGATTTTGTCCAGCGGCAAATTAGGCGCCTGCTTAGTGTACATCCTTGCTGTGGTAAAAACCGGCTTCATGTCCTGGGCTAAGACTATCTGTAGCGCCGAAGCGTTTACTGTGGGCACGTCGATAAAGAGTTCTTCTCCTCTGATAGAATCGGCAAGAGCGTCAAAAAGCCACTTCGCCGTCTGGGGAGTTTCTGCAAACAAGGGCCCAATCTTATGGCCCTGGAAACACTTACGCACAACGCCATACCCCAACAGGTTTCCATCATCATCCTCCGCGAGCAAGGCTGTTGCGTCGCTCTGAGTTAACCAGAGCTTGAGGAATTTACCCCTTTTTTCTGGGAAGAATTTTGCGTCGAAATCTATGATGCGTTCCAAATCGTTTAATGTTATTTTACGGCAGTGGCGGTCCATTTTTCTGGCTTTGGCGATTCCCGCGTACCGCTCGTTCCCGTAAGCCCACTTGTACCCCGCTTTGGCGTATTTTTCTTGCATTGCTAAGACGCCGTCTATGCCCACGTTATAGCCGCTGAACTGGGTGTCTATATAATGCTGTATCGTGAGGCCTATGCCTTTGCTTCGCCACTCTGGATGCACGATAAAGAAGCCGGCAAACGCATAGTTCGCTGAGTATTTGACTACTGAAAAGGTGCCTACTATTTGGCCGTTGATTTTTGCGGCGTAGAAGGCGGTTGGGTCGGTTTCGTAGAAGGTGTCTACGTCGTGTATGCCGGGGATCCAGCCTTCGGCTTTAGCCCAGTCAATAGCTGTTTGGCATTCTTGTTTTGTCATCTTAACGATGACAACTTGCGGGTTAATTTGGGAAGGGGTCATAGAGAATAGGTAGCGAAAGAGGTAGAAATCGGTTGCTGTCTACGCTAAACGGGTAAACGGGAAACTGGCAGCCAAGAACTCAACAAACCAGCTTCCCCACTGCACCTCGGCACATTCACTTCTTTGTCTTGGTGTGCCAGGGGTCTTCCTCTATAGATTTTACTACCGTCTTGGATATTTTACTATTAACTGCATCCATCTGTTTTTGGATTTTTTCCGTTACTTGCTGGGTTGCTTTAATTGGTGCTTTTTCGGATTCAGCCAAACCTTTCACCAATATAATTGGCAGCTTTTTCCTTAATATAACTGCCGTGCAAGGGCTATTTTTACTTGAGACCTAACGTTATGAGTCTAACTATTGTATCGCAAAATTCTTTGTATAGATTGGTGAGTTTGGTGGGGCTTCCCGGATTTGAACCGGGGTCTATAGCGCCCGAGGCTACAAGCCTGGACCAAGCTAGCCGAAAGCCCCCATTTTTTGCGGGCGTTTATTGATATTTGTTGGGTTGCCTTTAACTCTAGCGGTCGGCTCGGTAGGTACACTAAGTCGTGGTCTCTGCCGCCCAAAACCAGCAAACACCAAACATACTTTTCTTACCCAACCAGCCGCGAAGATTAATATAATGAAAAAGTTTAGCAACTCTCGCTTTTTGGTTTTGTTTCTTAGTTCTATTCTTTATTGGTAATGCCCTGTTAAGGTGTAACTGATTGTTGAGCTAGGGGCTGCATTAGCATGTAGCTGATGGTTCAAGTATTAACGACTCACATAATGGAAAACTGCCGCTTGATTTGTTTGTTATAGTTATGCTGCCCAATAGATAATTGGCAGTCAATGGGGTGTTTGTCTGGTTTAGGAATAGGAATATTGTTAATTTGCCAATGTTGGAGGTGCCACACAGGTTGTCGATAGTTAACGAAATATAGCGAGTGGTGTTTCCTTGGTTGTGTATTCTCATAAGGTCTGTGTAGCATGTTACTGGTTGGGGATTGTGGGTTTCTGATG
>JBLNCY010000028.1:0-31080 GCA_050261115.1 Methanocella sp. | reverse complement strand
GTTAATGTGTAGATTAGGATTTCGCCGTTTGGTCCATAGACCATGGTGCCTGAGGGTACGTTTTGTACGTCGAGTATCCAGTCGCCTGTGAATGCATCATACATCTTGTAGGTACTTCCAGAAACAGCCCAGAGGTGCGGGATGATACCGTGTACGTTGGGTGTCTGCCAGTCAAGTAATTGACCAAAAGTTGCAGTAGTAGCGTTCTTGAACCAAATTTCTTCGCCGGTCTGTAAATCGACGCAGTAAAGGCCTTGCCAGCCAGCGACGCCTAAGCGTTGGTTATAGTAGAGTCTGCCCTGCATGATGATTGGTGGCTGGAATTTGCGGTCATAGGTTTCGCCTGGGAAATAGTTAGTGTCACCTGTTGCTTCACCGACGATTCCACCAAAAGCGATCTCCTTTGTCCACATGACGTGGGGTGAGTTTGGCGCGGTGCCGTAGGGGTTAAAGTTGCCGTTGCTGTCATAGCATCTGGGTCCGTGGGGTCCTGCTGAGCCTCCGGCTAACCAGTTGCCGCCCAGCTGATTCCAGCCGTGGTTTGCCGCGTTTATGGGTCGGCTCCAGTAATCTGTTGGTAGGGGTATGTAGGGTATTGGCTGTATCTGGTCCTCCTGAACAGTCAACTGTACGGTTGCGCTTTCTGAGGGTTTATACCAGTTTATGGCTGAGCCCTGGGTTATGTTCTGTCCTGGGAAATACATCTTGAAGGTGTAGTTGCCAAGCTTGTCAGGGACGAATTTTATTATGCCTGAACCGGCTGCGTCTGATTCGGCTAGTTTCATGGTTTTTTTGGCGCCGTCGGGGTCTGTGATTTCAAGTGTCCAGCCTTGCCATCGGTCGCCTCGTGGTCCAGACGCGGTGGGTGGCGCTTTATCGAGCCAGTAGACAACGTTTGCGGCTTGGCCGATGCCTATGGGATCTGGTTGCACTGTTAAGAATAGCCAGGTAGGGTAGTCTGCTGCTGAAGCGGTGGGAGTTAGCGCTGAGATTGAGAGCAGCATCACTGCAACGATTGCTGTTGCAATGATTTTTTGTTTTAAGTTCTTTATGTTTCTCGTACTTTTCTCTCTCCTGAATAGGATTCCTTTTTCGATATATGTATTATTTATAACTTGCCAAAGTTGCACTTGCCAGAACTACAGAGGGCAAGACAGTTATTGAGAATCAGCGTTAGAAAAATTGCTAAAGCTTACACTGGTTTAGCACAAGAAAAAAGGAAATAGAAAGAGGGGATTAGTTCCCCGTTGATTGAGGCCTATCCTCGGAATCGGCTGCGATGGCAGGGTTTGCATTGTCTTCTTTGACTCGGCGTAAACGTTTGATTGGATTGTACCAGTTCCATTTGCCAAAGGTCGACATAACCGCCGGCACAAGATAGGTTCGCACAACCAGCGCATCGATTAAGATACTAAACGCGAACGCGAATCCCATTTCGCATAGCATCATGTTGCTCGATAGCATGAGTGCGCCTAGTGAGCCTGCAAGTATGATGGCGGCTGCTGTAATGATTCCGCCAGTCTGCTGTATGGCGTTTATGATGGCTTCGTTTTGGCTTTTGCCCTTGGCTGCTTCCTCACGTATGCGTGTCAAGATAAAGATGTTGTAGTCCATGCCTATGCCTAGCAATAGTACGAAGAGGATGAGCGGGGTCATGAATAGCATGCCGTATCCAAAGAAGGATTGGAAGACAATTATCGTGGCGGCGAGCGTCCAAACAATACTCATCAACACGGAGAGTACTGCGAAAATCGGCAAAATCAGCGAACCCAACACTATGAAGAGCACGATGCCTACGCCTATAATGACGATGGGAAGAATCGCATTGAATTCTTGCTCAAAGTTGCTTCTTTGGTCAAGAATTGCTCCTGTTGTTCCGCCAAGATAGAGGCCTGTTAGGTCGGTTGTGTTGTCGAAGTTTTGGTGCAGGTTTGTTCGGATGTCTTCTGCAACATCCATTGCTGTGGTGGAGTAGGGGTCAGCGGTGAACTGGACGGTTATCAAGGCGGAGCTGTTGTCGTCGCCGATGCAGCTTATCATGCTGCTGTATGTTGTGTAGTCAGAGTCGTTGGTTATTGAGTGGTAATCCACTGTGGTTCCGTAGGGGTTAGTTGGTCCAGTTACTTTGTCAACGCCGTCATGTCCTACAATGTAGGTTGCGATGTCATCTAACGCGGACATCTTTTCCATGTTAAAGCTGCCATTACTATACAGTATTGGGCTGGAGAAGGTGACCACTACATAGGAGGGTAACATTCTGCCGCCGCCAAAAGAGTCCGTCAGGCTGTTCATGCCTCGGATGGATTCAAGGTTGTTGGAGGCGCTGCCGATGACATCGTAGGTTTGTGTTGTGGTCGAGTAGAGGTAGAAGGCTGGCACAGTGATCAGTATGGCGACAAGTATGATTGCCTTACCATGTTTCACTGAGAAGGCGCCGCTTCGTGCGAAGTAGCCGCCTTTTTGCCGATTCTTTTCAGCTATACCTTCCGCGTACTTTTCAAAGCGTTTACCCGTATTTGGCCAGAAAATTCTATCGCCTAAGATGGCTGTTAATGCTGGCGCAACGGTTAGGGAGGCCAAAAGCGTAACTATGACGCCTAATCCAATGATTAAGCCCATGGTTTGAAGCATAACGGTGCTTGTAAATGACAAGGCAAGGAAGGAGATGATGACGGTTATGCCGCTTGTAACGATACTCTCGCCCGCCCAAGTGACGGATTGTTTGATTGCTTCAATTACGGGTAACCCGTTGATTCGTTCTTCTCGGTGCCGTGCAATGACAAAGATGCTGTAGTCGGTTCCGACTCCTAAGATGACTGTTAAGAGTACGGTTGAGATGGTGTAGTCAACGGGGTTGATGTAGGTACCCACCAAGTATGGGAAGATCTGTGAAACGCCAAGGCCGATACCGATTGTACCCAAGGTAATGATAGGGGTTACGATTGATCGGAAGAACAAAGCAGTCGCTATTACCAGCAGGGCGATGGTGACAGGGAGAATCAAGTCTAAGTCTGCATTAGTTGCCTCCATGAAGTCAAAGTTG
Organism: Methanocella sp.; assembly: GCA_050261115.1. GTDB lineage: Archaea > Thermoproteota > Bathyarchaeia > Bathyarchaeales > Bathycorpusculaceae > Bathycorpusculum. The sequence goes on along the minus strand of JBLNCY010000028.1, from coordinate 28,037 downwards.
ATGGCGTCAGAACCCGTAACGTCCACTCCAGTGATGTCAAGGGGGTTTTTCGCGAGCATAGTCTGGGTGATGTCTCTTATTACCAAGAGGTTTTCGTCATGGGAATCATCAAAAGTGATAGACACCAGTGTAACATCGTTTTGGGGAGAAACAAACGACGAAATTGCCGTATCTAGCCCATCGCCTACATTGTAGTAGTAGGGGTCATATACAATATCTGAGGCTAAGGTTCTTAGAGCAGTTAGAGTTGCGTTCTCTCCCATACCGAATATAGCTTTCACTAAGTCCTCGGATAAGCCAGACTCGTTAGCCACGTAGTTAATTGTGAAATCGTAGAGTTTTGCGTTGGTGTATGATGTGTTGCCTGACATAAAGTCGCTTAGCATGAAGGTTTGGGCTATGGCGTTTGCGAAGTCTTGATTGTCGCCAAGGTGGTTAGCGATGAATTTCGTGTTCGCTTCCTGGCTGGCCTTTGCTGCGGTGTTGTTGATCCAGTTCTCAGTTGGCGAGCTGGGTATTCTTGCAGCCCAGGCAGTGTTGAAGTATGATAGCATGTGGGAAGTGTAGTTTGCGTATGCTTCTTTGTCTGCTTTTTCAAGGATTGATTTAGTTTGGTCAAAGGAGACCTTGTTGAATTCCGTTAGGAAGTTATCCATGCCATAGTTGGTGCCATGCCAGATGATGTCTTTAGCCTTTGAAGTTAGGGAAGCCTGGCTGGGCGCGGAGCCTAGAGTGTAGGCTGCCCTAACAAACGCCTCTGTGCTGTCCGCTTGGTTAGCTATAAAGCGGATTGCAAAGTTTTCCAGTTGCCCCTGGAGGTTAGCGTTGTTAGTTAATGTGTTATTTATGTAAGTTTCAAACGAGAAAGAGTTGATTACTGCTGTTGCGAAGGCTTTGGCAGTGGCGTTTCCGCTGAAAGCTTGCTCAATGAAAGCCTTGTTAGTTATGTTTGCAGCCAGTGAAGCACGCTGCATAACTGGGTATGATTGTAGAGTTGTGTTTTGAAAGCTAAGTACCCAAGTGGTGTTAAAGGCAGATAGAAGAGGACCCGTATACTGCGCATAGGCGTCTGCGTCGGCTTGGGATAGGATGTCGCGGGTTTGGTTATAGGCAACTTCATTAAAAGTTGAGATGAAGTCTGTGCCCATATTGTATGCGTTTGGTGTTTGGATAATGCTCTCAGCTAGAGCAGTTAATGAAGAGAAAGAGGGGTTTATGCCCAAGCCATAAGCAGCAGTAACGTACTCTGTTGAGACGCCTCCTTGGATGGCAACCATCTGAATGGATAGCCCAGTTAGTATAGCGTTGTTCTGTTCTTGACTATTTGAGAGGTAATCTTGGAAGGTTAGGGTGCTTGTGACAGCAGTGACAAACTGTGCTTCGGTTGCGTCGGGTAGGGATGCTATGTATGTTTGGGTGGTTATTGCTGAGGCGGCAATAGCACGCTCCTGGGGGGTCATGGCGGGGTTTGTGAAGTTTGTGAATGTGCTTTGCCATGCATTATGGAATATGGCAAGTACCTGTGAGGTGTATGCGTAGGCGTTAGGATCGGCTTGCTGTAGTGTTTGGTCGGTCATTTGGTTAGCGTAGTCATTGGCTTGAGTGACATCGAAGGTTTCGGTATAATTGGCTACCCAGTATTGAAGGTACAATGCGCCTGGACCGTAGAGGAGATTACAGGTCATGTTTGCGTTGTATAGAACGGTGTTGACGCCTTGGTTTGTTTGGTTGATTGCTGGAACCAGGGTTGAGTCGCGGGTTGTGTTGTAGGCGTTGGCGTAGACGTTTGCGTAAATGTAGGGTACGCTGTATAGTAGGTTGTAGGTTTGGTTTGCGGCTGGGATAAGTTGATAGACTGCTTGGTTGGTTTGGTTTAATCCTGGAACTAACTGTGATAATGCTGTGTTGAAGGCGGTATCCCAGACTTTTGAGTAAATCGTTGGGACACTGTAGAGCAGGTTGTAGGTTAAGTTCCCATTGTTATAGACTAGATAAACCGCTTGGTTTGTTTGGTTAAGTGCGGGAATAAGAATCGAGTAAATACTTGTTACGTTTTCGACGCCTATCAGGCGGGTGTCATTTTGGAGTCTATCTACCAACTCGTCCACAAAAGCTTGGGTCTCAATCGACGACGCGTCATCAGTAGATATGACTATTATGAGAGAATCGTTAGATACTGCGCTTTTAAAGTGCTCCTTAATTATGCTGCTTGCTTTGCCCGATTCGGTGTTTTCGTCGGTGGAAGAATCAAACGTTAAAGAAGTATAGCCTGCGGCTGTAAACACAACTGGAAGAATAATTGCTAATAGTAAAATCCAGATGCTGAGGACCGCGAATTTTCTCTTAGTTATTAATCGACCGAGTTTTCCGAAAGCGTTGAGTTTTTCGTGAGTCATTTCACTAGTTACTTCCTGTAATTTGATTAATTTAAAGCTGTAAATTGTCCATCTATGGATAGCTTGCATGCTCTTTAAGATTGTACCGAGTATATGCGGGTATTCAAAAAGCATAAATGGGCATACGAGTAGCTATTGTTATGCGGCGACTCGTCCTCGAAGTATCCGAAAGAGAGCTACTAAAAGCAGGCATCGAGCTACCTCCCGTAAGGAAAATAAAATCCTTAGAACTCCTCTATTTTCTACGACAAGACGACACAGAGCTTGCCGCCATCTCCCGAGTAGAATTCAAAGACCCCAACGAAAAAATTGAAGAGTTCATAGGAAGCGGATTACTCACCGATGCCCAAGTAATAGAGAAAGAAAAAAACGGCACCTACATACTCTTCACCCGCAGCGGATCACCCAGCCTCTCTTCAGTTCTAAAGTACATTGGTATAGAGGGCGGCTACCTTTTTCCACCACTTGGAATCAATGAGGGAAAGGTAAGGTTCTCTTTTTTGGGCAGTGAAAAACAAATCAAAGAGTTTATGGAAAAAGTTGACGCCCTAGGAGTCCATTACCGCGTAGTACTTTTGGCGGATGCCAACTTTTCACCCATTTCACCCCTCAGCCAGTTAACAGAGAAGCAACAGGAAGTGTTGCTTGCAGCCTATAAATGGGGCTACTATGACATCCCAAGAAAAATCACCTCCCAAGAACTGGCGAGTAAACTTGGCTTGGGGGATTCAACCGTAGTAGAGCACCTGCGAAAGGCAGAACAGAGGCTAATTAAGCAAATTCTTGAAACCAAACTCTAAACCCAAACGGGATTAGAGGTTTTCTGCTTTGAATTTTGCAAGTAACTCTTTGAGGTTACGGTGGCATTTGCTGCATTCAAACATGGTGTTACCGCAAGATGGGCAGAAGAGGTCGTTGTTTAGCAGTTTCTCTAGGATTGTAAGTAGCTCTTCTTTGTTGCGTAGCTCTTGAGCCGGATCTAACTTGGGGGGTTCGGGCTCTGGCGCGGGAGGTTTGCCGGCGTTGACTATTTCTTGATACACTCGGGATATGCTTGTCTTGCCTTCCCTAAGCTTCTGCAAGTCTTCTTCGTCGGCTTTTTCTAGAATTTTTTTACCCTTCTCAAGCGTACGGGTTGAGACACCTGCCTTTTTGGCGACAACTTCGGTTGCTTTTGCTTTGATTACAGGCTCAAGGGGCAAATCCTCTTCTTCAGCATTGAATTGCTGAATGGCATCGCTTTTGCCACTTTTGGGTTGCCGCTGTTTTGCCAGTGCCTTTTCGATTTCAAGCAGAGGCACTGCTAACTCGACAAGTTGAAAGTTGTTTAGGTGGCGCCTTCTTAGGTTAGCTTCTATGACAAATTTTTTCTCAAGGAGTTTGTCCTCGAATCTTTTGACTTCGAAATCAGGGTCTATGCCAAGTTCGACACAGGCGCGATAGCGGTGATGTCCGTCGAGTACTTCGAGGTCTTCGTTTACTATGATGGGATAGTGTTGGCCTTCGGTTTCTATGGATTTTTTTAGTTCAGCGAATTCTTCCTCAGACATGCGGGGTAGCATCTTATCGTAAGTTGGGTTTATGCGCAGGCTCATGTGGGATCCTAATCCTTGTTGTATGTGTAAGTATATAAAAGTGCAAGGAGGAACGCATGTAAAACGGGGGGATAGCCTCTTATCTGTCTGTGCTACAATACCACAAGTGTTATATGACGGCATGCACCCTAATTTCTAATCAGATCATAATCTCATCTTGCGAGTAGAACACTCGCAATAAGTGACGATTACATAATCAAATAAATAACAAATAATTTACAGGAGTTGTATATTTACGGGACAATCCCAAACCTTTACGATAAAGTACGTTGTACATGCTAGATTTGAAATTGAAGGCGTAGTAGAAAAACCCGATGTTATAGGCGCAGTCTTTGGCCAAACAGAAGGACTTTTCGGCCCAGAACTCGACCTCCGAGAACTACAGAAAACCGGACGCATCGGCAGAATCGAAATCGACCTACACTCTAAAAACGACCGCACAAACGGCAGCATAACCATACCCACCAGCCTCGACCGAGTATCCACAGCACTCATAGCCGCAAGCGTAGAAAGCATCAACCGCGTAGGCCCCTGCAGCGCCAAAGTAACCCTCGAACGCATCGAAGACATACGAGAAGCCCGCCGAAAAATCATCATAGACCGCGCAAAAGAAATCCTACACCGCTGGAACATCGAATCAATGCCAAGCGTAGATGAAGTCTACAAAGAAATAAGTGACACCATGAAAGTAGGCAAAGTCGAAAAATACGGCCCCGAAGACCTACCTGCAGGCCCAGGCTTAGAAGGCGCCAAAGAAATCTTTGTAGTCGAAGGTCGAGCAGACATCATAAACCTCATGCGCTGCGGAATCTTTAACACTGTAGCACTTGAAGGCGCCAAAGTCCCCGACTCAATCAGAAAAATAACCAAAGAACGCAATGCAACGGCATTACTTGACGGCGACAGAGGCGGCGACTTAATCCAAAAAGAGCTACTCCAAGTCACCAACATAAAATACATCGGCCGCGCACCACGCGGAAAAGAAATCGAAGAATGCAACTGCAAAGAAATCAACGAAGCAATCGAAGGCCGTGTGCCAGTCAGCGAACTACTCCAAGGCAAGCAACCTGCGCCACCGCAACCCAAGAAAGCTCCAGCACCGCAGCCACAGGTCCAAGTACCTCCACCACCACAAGAACGTCCCAAACCCCCAAAAGTCGAGGTACCAGACACAATCATACAAGCAGCAAAAGCGCTCGTGGGCACACTTGAAGCAGTCGTCTTAAACGAGAAACTTGAGTTAATTGAGCGCCTACCAGTAAGCCAGCTTGCCGAGAGACTTCAGCAAATCTCAGGCGTGGACACAGTAGTCTTTGACGGCATCATCACCCAACGTATCGTTGACATTGCAGGAGACAAAAACATCAAACGCATCGTTGCCTCACGCGTCTCAGAAGCAGTGAAGCCCGCGCTTAACGTTGAATTGATGACATTCCAAAGCGTCATTCCTAAAGATCAAGCCTAAAAATAATCTGTTAGGCTTTTTGTTTTTTCTTCTTTTGTTTTTGATTCTAACTCTTTTTGGGTTACATTAAAAAAGTTAAGTATACGCGCCGCAGCCGGCAGAACTTGGTTAGTAATATAGTAGTCCATATCTATTTGATCGGGTTTGGCATAAACGTAGGGCGCGACATGTGCATACAAAGGCCCCTTCCCTGATAGCACCACATACCCCACCTTGTCGCCGACACTAAGCCGCCAACCCTTCTCGATTAGCATCTTAGCTACCTCCACATGCGGAGCCCTAACAGCATACGCCTTAGGTGGCTTTGTAAGCGTCTTCCAAATAACCAAATCTTCAAGCGGCACAATCCTACGCCGCAAGTCCTTCACAACACCCCTAACATACTCAAGCGCTTCCGTGGGCGACTGCTCCTTTAGAATAATCTCAAGCACATGCTCCTGCACCTTCTTTGCCACCTCAGCCCAGTCACCCCGAATAACCTCCAAACCCACAATATCCAAACTGCCGTCTTGACGCAGCCCAGCATAGCGTTTCTTTGCCTCCGTAAAGAAAATCCGCCGATAAATCTCACCGATTTCCACCTCGAACTTTAGGTCTCTTTGTATGTTTGCCTGTAGCTGTTCTGCTTTTGCTTTGTCGTATTTTATGAAGAGGCTGTCTGTGTCTCCGTAGATTACTTGAATGTGTAGTTGCTGTGCCGTCTGTGAGGCGGTTAAGATGATGTGTCGCCCCCATGCTGAGGCTGCTTCAGCTACGGGTTTTATGTACCATCTTGCCCCTACCCAGCCAGCGTATCCGTAAGCTGCGTTGGTTAGGATTTTTACCGCTTTTTGGCGGGCATCCAGCACCTGATACTCAACAGAACTGGCAGTCAGGGTTTTCATTTTTTGGCGTATTTGGCGTCTCACATCAAGTAGGTAAGTGAGGGCTTCTTTGTAAAATCCAGGGGGTGATTTTCGGAATTGGTATCCTACTTCAGGCGCCACATAGACACCGTCAGGAGGTAAAGGGTCGCCTGGTTGAATGTAGGTGTCGGGCGAAATATTGTAAGTTATCATGATGTTGGGGTACATGGACTTGAAGTCTAAAACAGCAACATTGTCATGCAGCCCAGGCTTGGGGGAGAGCACGAGTCCACCCGTGTAGGGCATGTAGGATTGTTCTACGCGTCGAGGAATTATCTCGCTGGACTTCTGCGCCCGCTTAATCAGATACCATTCGACGCGGAAGCCCGTGGCGGCGGTCATCACATGATCTAAGGGGAGATTAGTTAGGCTGGAGAGTTGTATAGCGAAATCAAGCAACAACAAAGCAACACCGTATATTCGGCGGGCATTATCTAAATTAAAAGCAAGCAGCAGATCACGCTTGTCGGGGTCATCCCAGTAGTCAGCGAATAAGACCTGGTCTATAACTCCCCGTTGCCCCATAGTGACACCCAAGTTATCAGCGACATGTTCAAGGGTCTTGACCTTGACTTCTGGAAACATATCGGTAAAATCAACTAAATCCACATTAGCTATACCCGCAATCGCCATATGGCCATATATGCTTGCATGCGGCTCAAAGGAGCCCCGGTCAAGATTAAGCAAAAAACCATGCAGATGACTTCTCTGCAATAGATAATTCCAGTCAGTGGTGTTCCCGCCATAACTTACAATAACATCTGGGTCGAATCGGCGGATGTATGGGATGAATTCTTGAATAACTTGTTTATCGTCTCTGTCTTGGTTTGCGATGAACTGTTTTTGGCCACCTTGACTATCAACAATGGAGATCATTAGGATGGGGTTTCGGTCAGGTTTTGGGGTTCCTTCTTTACTGTAGCAAATCATGGAAAAAGCAATCACCCGCAAAGCGGGCGTAACCCCGACGTCTTCCACCGACCTAGGCGAGGAATTAACTTTGTAAACGCTTGAGGCTCTAACCGGTGGCGGAAACTCTTCTGGCCCTACGTCAGCTTCATTCCAACCGCAGGGAATAACATTGTTGTCTATTAAGTAACGCATGGCAGTGCGTATGTCGTCCTCATAGCAGTCAGATACGCCATCGAGTTTGCGCACTTGCCGAGCTATTTTGGTGACTTGGGTAGCAACTTTGCATGTAACTTTGATTGCGGTAACGGGTTTACCAAAAAATCGGCGGGAAACAACTTCTGCGTTGGAAACAAGACCGCCATAGCGAAGCATTATCTGCTGTAAAATTAGTGTCCCGTCCGCTGCGCCATGCAGGACAGCATAGAAGTATGTGCTAAAGTTGTGGTCGATTAGTAGGATGCGGTTTCCTGACTGGTCGATGCCCCATAGCCAGATGTCTACTTTGCCGTCGTTAACTTTAGGGTTTATATCTAGCAGCCAGAAAAAAAGTTTCAACGAGCTTTCGCCAATATAAAATTGAGCATGGTTGCCCTTTAAACTTTAGCAACCCTAAAGAGGTTAAAATACAGATTGCCTTAACTGCGAGTTTACTTGGCAAATCGGTTGTGAATTAAAACACTAAAAGGAGAAATTAGAGGTTTAGTAAGCCCTTGCGTCTTAGGTTTTCAGCTTGGGCATGGGTATAGCGCCAAACGACGTCTCCGCGCTCGTTAGTCTGGAAATCCCATGGTGATACAATAACTATGTCGCCTTCGCGTATCCAAACGCGGCGTTTCATTTTTCCGCGGATACGGCAGAGACGTTCGGCGCCATCTTGGCATTTGACTAGGATGCGGTCAAAGCCAAGCAGCTTAGTAACCACACCTAAAACTTCACCCTGAGCGGGGTAAACCATTTCGCTTATTGCGCCTTCGGATAGTACTTTTTTCTTTCCCATTAGTTAGCCTCAGTGTATGGATTTGAGTACAATAGTTTTTTCTTGCTTATAACCATGTTCATTACATTGGGCATATTTAGCGAAAAAAAGGAACCAGCCAAGCACTAAAAACTCAAATACTTGAGAAGTTAAGCCTCAGGGTGTAGCTAAAGGACAGAGGAAAGGAAGCGCAGGATTACTTCGGGGAAAAGCCCCAACAGCACTGACAGCACCGCTAAGACGCACAGGGGCGCGGTCATGGTAGGGGGTGCTTCCTTAACTTTTTCCATGCTGGGCGATATGGGGCCAAAGAATATGCGTATAGCGGGCCAGAACGTATAAGCCGCCGTCAGGAAAGTTGCAAAGATAGCAACCATTGCGATGGCAAGATAGACTGGCGAATTTAAGCCCTGCTGAAATACACCGGTAAACAGTAGCCATTCTCCCTGGAAGCCGCTAAGGGGCGGAATCGCAGACAGTACCATGGCGCCCAGTATGCATAACGTGGCGGTGAGGGGCATCTTCTGTGCCAACCCACCCATTTCTTTGATGCTTCGGGTTCCTGTTTGGGTTACTAGGATGCCTGCGACTGAGAAGAGTATGGCTTTGCCTATGATGTGGCTGATGAAATAAAAGACGCCGCCCTCTACGCCTAGCGCAGTCATGCTGGCAAGCCCCAGAATCGAGTAGGATGTTTGGCCTATGGTTGAGCAAGCAAACAGGCGCTTCACATCATCTTGCCCCATAGTTAGATAAGCGCCATAGAGCATGGTGACGACAGCAAGTACCATCAAAGGCAAACTAAAGAATTGAAAAGAGCTGAACATGTTCTGGTAGAGCAGGCGCGCGATCATATATGTGCCGAAACCCACGATGGTGGCTAAGATGGCGGCGATTGAAGTGGGGTGTTCAGCGTGCACCAACGGCAACCAAACATGGAAACCAAAAGTACCCATCTTGACAAGTATCCCCACAAGAATCAGGCCGCAGACAAGCAAACCCAATTCTGTTCCAGACAGAACCGATAGGGATACTATGGCGAAGCTGCCCGCCTTAACTCCTGCAATGACTGCGCCGATCAAGAAGACTGCCGCTCCGATTTGTGTCCAGATAAAGGACATCATGGCGATGCGGTGGCGGTCTTTGTAGCCGAATACGTCCATAAGGATGTAGAATGGGAAGAGACCGGATTCTAAGAATAGGAATAGCTCGATGGTGTTGGTTGATAATGCGCCGCCGATTAAGCCTACGGGGAAAAGCAGAAACATCGCGTAGTAGAGGCCATAAGTGCCTGGTTTGTCTTCGCCGTAGAGGTGTTGTATGCGGTGGTGCATGTAGTTTATTGAGTAGAGGGACATGGCGGTGCAGATTATGCTCATAGCAAAAGCTACTGGGAGGCTTAAGCCGTCTGCGAGGAAGCCGAAGTTAAGGGGGTAGACGATGGTGCCCCAAGTGTAGGTTTCATTGAGCGATCCACCCTGGGTCCACATTATGACAGCAGCGTACGCTAGGAGCGCAGTAGAGTAAAGGGATGCTGCGGCGGCTATCCAGCCAGTGTTCTTTTTCAGGTATTTGCCTAGGAATGCGCATAGGATTGCTCCGATTAAGGGTACAGTTACAGCTTGCAGCAAGATTGAGGGGATTGCGGTGTCCATTTAGATGAAACCTCCCAGCCAAAGGATGATTAACGCAACTACAAGCGCCGCCAGCAGGTAAGCCATGTTGTTTCTGAGTTTACCTGTTTGGAGCCTGCTGAAGGCGGTGCTTAGCCGTTTAAGGATTGCAGGTATGCCACCGTTGATGGCGCTGTTTAGTGGGTCCTCGATGTAGTGCTGAACCAGACCGCCGAGCTTAATCGAGGGTTGCACGAAAACTTTATTGTAGAATGCGTTGATGTACCAGCGGTTCCAAAGGAAATTGTAGATTTTTCTGCGTAAGCCCCGTTCAGGAAGTAGGTTTCCCGGGTTTGAGGTGGGTTTAATGTAGAGTATGTATGCGGGCACAGCGCCGATAAGAATCATGAGTGTAGATGCAACTGCAACTAGGGCCTCTAAGCCTAAGCCGCTGAGCCCAAAAACACTAAAGTGCGCATCAGCCCCCACTGCGAGACCCATACTAGCGTAATAGTTGGAAAAAGCTGAGGCTAAAAAGTCACCCACTAAAGGCCCGACCAATCCAATCAGCACGGTTAGGATAGCCAGTATACCGTAGGGTAAGACTTCTATCCAGTGACCTTCTTCGCCATGCGCATGATCTTCAGCTAGTTTGCGGTCATGGAATTCTTGTTCTCGGTGAATGTTACCGTCAGGTATTCCGGTATGGAAAATTAACCCCATCATCCGAAAAACATAGAACGAAGTCAGCACCACAGAGAGTAATGCAACAGCAAACACGACGTATTGACCACTTTCTAGGCATGCTATTAGCACGTTGTCTTTGCTCCAGAAGCCCGAAAGTGGAAACACACCCATCAAAGCTAAACTGCCTATCCACATGAAACCCGTTGTAAAGCGCATTCGCTTTGTTGAAAGGTTCATGTGGTCAAGATAGATTGAGCCTGCCGCATGGATGACGACGCCGGCGCATAGGAACAGGACAACTTTGAAGATGCCATGGTTGATTAGGAAAAAGATTGAGGCAGAAGTGCCTGCAACAAGCGATGACTCGCTTAATCCGGAGATGCCTAATGCGAGAACCATGTACCCTATGGCGCTCATTGTGGAGTAGGCGAGGGCCTTCTTGAGTTCCTTAGCTACGATCGCCTGTGTAGCACCAAGGAAAGCAGTAAACGCACCGATGGCAGCGGCGACGATAAAGAAGGTTAACGCTTCCGGATAAGCGGGGGTTGCTACCCAAACGGCGAAGAAAAAGATTGGAAGCAACCGCGCGATGAGATAGACGCCTGCTTTCACCATAGTAGCCGCGTGGATTAAGGCGCTGACCGGCGTGGGCCCAGACATTGCTTCGGGGAGCCACTCGTGAAAGGGGAACTGGGCGGATTTAGCTAAGGGCCCAAGTAGCAGCAAAACACAGGTTAGGGTGAGTAAGCCAGGGGTTGCCGCCATCGAGGGCAACCATGTACCCGCGGTTTGAAGCAACTCCAAGAAGTTGAAGGTATGCGCATGGAGGTAGAGGATTATTATGCCTGCGAGTAGCCCGGTGTCGCCTAGGGTTGTAATGAGGAGGGCTTTTAGGCCGTTGCGGCTTGGTTTCTGGAAGGGAAAAGGTGCGGGGCCGCCGATGCAGTGTTCTTTTTCGTCGCGGTAGTAGTAGCCGATTAAGCCGAAGCTGCAGATGCTTACCATTTTCCAGCCGACAAACATCAGGATAAGGTTGTCCGCTAACACCAGCAGTAGCATGGATGAGACGAAGAGTTGCATGAAGAACCAGAAGCGGGCGATGGAGGGATCTTCGGCCATGTACTTGGTGGAGTACACGATGATTAGGAAGCTTAGGAAGGAGACGACGTTGGCTACTATGACGCTGAGGGTATCGATTAGTAGGCCAGCGTTGACTTGTGCGCCTGCGATGCTAAACCAGAAAAGCGGCCGGTCAACGACGCCGCCGTCAAACAGAGTCGGAACCATCAGAAGCGTTAGTATCCAGCTCAGCAATGTTGTTGTGAGTACGAGTATGTTTTGGGTTCGGCGATTGGTTTTTCTTAACGCTAATGAGATTAATGCGCCAAGGGCGGGTATTATCCAGCAAAGCCAAGGGGCAATATCAATTACCTGCAACTAGACGCCACCTCCCAAAGATAACAGCGCCTTCGCAGCGTCGCCGGCGAAGCTAATGGTCGGGTCGGGCCAGATGCCAAAGAGCACGATTAAGACGGTGAGGGCGATGAGGGGGATGAGCATTAGAAGCGGCGCCTCTGTTACGGCTTCAGCTTTAGGTGAAGAAACGGGTTGGATTAGGGTATAGATAATGCGCAAATAGAAACCAGCGGAGATTACGCTGTTAAGTAGCAGTGCCACGCCTAGCCAGGTTAAGCAGTCTTGGACTGCTGCAACAAACAGGGTGAGCTCGCCTGGGAACCCAGCAAGCGGAGGCAGCCCAATCAATGCCGCAACAGAGATTGCCAGGGCAAATGCGGTGAGGGGCATTTTTCTGCCGACCCCCTGCATGTCACCAAGGTCCCTGGAGCCCAAGCGATAGATGATTGCGCCGACACACAGAAAAGCAGAACCCTTCATCAAGGCATGATTGAAGAACTGCAGGAAAGTCCCCATTAAACCAAGCTCAGACCCCACAGCCAACCCGATTAGCATGTATCCGACCTGCCCTATGCTCGAGTAAGCCAAGATACGCTTAACATCAGTTTGCCTTAACGCGGTTATGTTACCAACCAGCATGGTAACTACGCTTAGTACGGCAAGGGTTGGCGCCCACATTGCCTGTATGGAAAGAAAAGCCGAAAAGAAAACCTTAGCAACCACGAAGACGCCTGGGCCAATCACGATGCCTGCAAGCAAGGCAGACACTGGCGAGGGCGCAGCTTGATAGGTGTCCGGAAGCCAAGTATGCAGGGGAAAAACGGCGAGCTTAACTCCGAACCCTAAAAAGACAAACACCGCCGCAACAAAAACCCAAACGTTTGATGCACCCATTAAAGCGGTAGCGAGACCCTCGAAGTTGACGGTGCCCGCTAATCCATATAGGAGGGATATGCCGAAAAGGGCGGTGGCGGAGCCAGCGGCGCTCATGATTAAGAATTTGAAGCTTGCTTCTATGGAAATTTTCTCTTCTTTAAAGAGAGCTACCAGCGCGTAGGAGCTAATAGACATAACCTCCCAAAACGCATAGAGTACGAGTAAGTCGCCGGCAAAGACGATGCCCATCATGCCGCCGATTAAGGCGAGGATTAGGGTGTAGTAGAAGGATGTTTCAGGTTTGTTTTTTATGTAGGCGATGGAGTAGATGGTTGCGGCAAATCCTAAGCCTATAAATGTGAACGCCATAAAGACGCTTAAGGCATCGATGCGCAGAGTTGCCCAAGCTATATCGTTGCTGGGAAGGTAAATCACTGTGTTTTCAGCTAAGCTGAGGTATAGGTCGTAGAGGGCGACGCCCGTGATTAGCAATGCAACGGCAGCGTAAATTCCCAATAGTTTGCCGCGGTACTGCTTAGGCATTAAGTAGCCGAGAATGGGTGAAGCGACCGTGAATATAAGCAGCAGATCAAGCGGTAACGAAAACATACCTTTTTATCCCCTCAACTTTTTTAGCTCATCAGCATCCAGCGTGCCATAATGCCGATAAATCAGCACTGCAACTGCCAAAGCCACAGCGCTAACTGCCCCCGCCAGCCCGATTGAGATTGCTACAAACGAGTGGCCCAGCGAATCCACAAACCCCGGCACAGCATAGGCGGCAAATACGATGAAGTTAATGTTTGCCGCGTTTACCAGTATCTCTATGCCTATTAGGAGACGGATGAGGTTACGCTTAGTCGCTAGGCAGTATATGCCGATTATGAAGAGAGTAACGGTGAAGATTAGGTATATTGTTAGGTCAAGCATGCTGTTTCTCTTCGTTTACTTTTAATAGCCCAAGGGTCGCCGCTGCCGCTGCAAATAGCACAAAGGCTTGAGCGATTAGCGCTAATCCGGTGTTTGTCCAGAGGAAACGGCTATCTTCCCCGCCGACGTCTGCTGTGATGTCGACAAGGTTTGAGGTTTGATCGCCGCTGAAGACGGGAAAGGAATGCTCGAATGCAAGCAGCGAAAACAAAACGATTGCTAAGGCAGCGCAAATAATGCATGCAACTACCAGCGGGTCGGGTTTCATTATTTTAGGGTCTCCTTGCGTGTTGTCAGCATCACTGCTGCCAGAAAAATCGCAACGACTGCGCCCGCGTAGATGAGCACTTGGAAGACAGCTACATAGGGCGCGTTGAGGAGCCAGAATATGCCGCCTATACTGATGCACATGCCGCAGAAGTAGATGACTCCATGGAGGACAGTTTTAGCTTCGATGGCGCACAGAGCGAGAAGCACCGTTAAAACCATGAGTACAATTTGGATTATCTCTTCAATCATCCAACCGACCCCTCCCATCTTGATGGGATGTAGTTTTAGCGCTTGAGTCAATATATAAATTTATAGATAAAACTTGAATTTGGTTCAAGACTTATCGGAAAAATAGCCGATATAGCGATAAAAAGTTTTAGAATATGCGGCTGGAGCCTATGAGGGCGGTTTGTTCTCAGAAGCAGACGGAGCAGCCGTGGCTTGTTCGGATTTAACTGTTGGTTGGGGCGGCTGCATAACAAGGGTGCTCTTTTCGGTGGTGGCTAATTCGAAGACCTTGGATTTTTGGAAAACGTTCCTTGGGCAGGTGTCCGCACATTGGTAACAGAAAACACAACGGTCTAGGTGTATGCGGGGGCGTTTTTTGCCATCGACCATGACAAAGTCTATGGCTTGGGCAGGGCAATCCCTTGCACAGAGGGTGCAGCCTATGCAGTTTTCTATGTTTAGTATCTGTTTGCCCCTGAAGTTTTCGGCGACATCGGCGGGTTGTTCAGGGTATCTTTGGGTTGCTGCCTTTTTAAAGAGGTTAGATAAGGCATCTTTGGGTAGTTGTAGTGATATCTTGCGTTTTTTCATTTGGTCACCTATCTGTCTGTGCATGAGAAGCAGGGATCCAAGCTTACAAAGTTGACGGGGCAATCTGCGAAGTTTTGGCCAATGGCGGTTTTGAGAAATGAGGGCAGGTTGGCGAAGGTGGGGGTGCGTACTTTTACTCGGTCAGGGTTCATTGTTCCGTTGCTTTTTAGGTAATAGAATAGTTCGCCTCGGGGGGCTTCTGTGGCGACGATGGCTTCGCCGGCCGGCACCGCTCTTGGGGTTTTTACTTTTATGGGGCCAGTCGGTAAATGATCCAGCGCATAGAGGATGATGTTAATACTTTCGTCAACTTCGTCTAGTCGCACGTTCATTCTGGCCCAGGCGTCGCCTTCCGTGTAAACTACCTTCTTGAATGGAATCCCAGCATAGGCTTCATAAGGAGTATCCTTGCGTACGTCAATGTCTAAGCCTGAGGCGCGGGCAACGGGTCCAACGACACAGAGTTTTATAGCGTCCTCCCTAGAGAGCACCCCTACGCCCTGCATGCGAAGCTGAATCGATTGGCTGTTCTGGTAGGTTTCTCTAAAGCCTGGGAGCTTCTTTTTTAGGTCTTGTAGGGTGGATTTTATTTTTGGCAGATCGGCTTCGTTTAGGTCTCTGCGGACTCCGCCGATGGTTATGTTGGAGGAGTATACACGGTTGCCGCTTGTTAATTCGATAAGGTCCATGATGGGTTCTCGGTCTCGCCATAGGTACTGGAAAAGGGTATCATATCCCATTTCGAGACAGGCATGACCCAAGGTTAAGAGGTGACTGTGCAGTCGATTGAGCTCTAAGCCTATGGTACGTATGTACTTAGCTCTCTCTGGAATTTCGGCTTTGAGGATTTTTTCTACTGCCTCAGCGAAGGTTGTGGCATGAATTGCGTTGCAGATGCCGCAGATGCGCTCAACCAGATAGATGTCTTGTACATAGCTTCGAGATTCCGCTGCTTTTTCTATTCCGCGATGCACATAGCCCAAGCGGGGCTCCACCTTCACTACTCGTTCGCCAGCAACTGTAACGGATAACTTTTCGGGTTCAATCAATGCGGGGTGCTGTGGGCCGATTATAACTTTGAACACATTGCTGTCTTCTGTTTCCTCTTTTAGAGGTAAGGGTTCGAGTTTGATTTCGTCTATCTTGCAGTCTTTGCGCAGTGGATAGATCCCTTGGGGCCAGTTCTCAGGTAGAATGAAGTGACCAGATAAGGGGTTGCCTTCAAAGGTTATGCCCAAAAGGTCGGCGCCTTCCAGCTCGGTGAACGCTGCTCCCGGGATTAGGTCTGTAATGGAGGCTATGCTTGGGTTTTCTCGAGGGACGTCTGTTTTAATCGTGAAGTACCCTTGGGAGGTTCGCATGTGGTGGTAGACGCCAAACGTTTCGCCTAAGTCGAGGCAGGTTATGGTTGAGAGACACGTTTTTTCGTCTGCATCAAGCAGGGCTTTGATTACGTCCCTGTGTAGATCGCTGCTTGTTTGTATGGCGGCTAATCCTAGCTCTCCGGGTTGAAACTGAACATGAGGGTTACCTTGAAAAGCGGTCTGTAACTTTGTTAGTATATCGGTGTTTTCTGTCATGATTAGCCCCTGACCCGATGACGTGTATGTTGCTTATGAGATGCGCTTTGTACCTATCAAGTTTTGCCCCTAAATATTGCAGTTTAATTGTCACAAACAATGAATTACATTATTTTTGTTCTGCCATGAGGTGAGGGGTTGTATAAGAAAAGTTAATTAGCAACATCAAGCCCCGTTTGGTACTGAGAATCCGCATGACAACTGATATCCCGTTTATTCTCCCACTTGTCTTTGGGGTTTCGCTTGCGGCAGCAGTGATTATCTATCGAGTCGGCGGACGAATCTCCGCCAAAGGCAACCAGAGCGAGGGTAAAACCGCCGCGTACAGTTGCGGCGAGCAGGGACCAACCAAAGACGTCAAAATGGATCTTGAACGGTTTCTTACGTATGCCGTGTACTTTCTCATCTTTGACATTTTAGCGTTTGTAACCATGACTTCCTTTTACGCCTCCGGTTTTCTCCCAGTCATCTATTCGCTTATAGTTCTAACAGCCGTTGGAATGCTGATATTAGTGATAAAGAAGCAATAGCAAAATTTTGTTTTTAATCAATAGTGTTAAAAGCCAAGTTAGCATAATGTTGCTCTTTGAGAGGCTTAGATTTGGTCGCGCTGGGCATCTTACAAATCATAATTTTTCCAGGCGTATTTTTCCTTTTAGCCTTAGCATTCTTCTACGAATGGATCGACAGGAAGACGTTTGCGAAAATACAGAACAGACGAGGACCCTCAAGTGCAGGACCCGCAGGAATCCTCCAGCCCTTTGCCGACTTCATAAAGCTACTCTCTAAAGAAGACATCACACCCGCAGTATGCGACAAGCTCCTGTTCACGGCTACACCGATCATCTATTTGACGCTGCCTTTAACAGCGCTATTTGTTATGCCAATCGCCAGCAATACAGGATTAGCTGCTTTTGAGGGCGACTTAGTCTTTGTGATGTTCATCTTTGCGTTACTGATTATCACCGTGTTTTTGGGTGGGTGGAGCTCCATGAATAGATACGGCATGATGGGTGGCTCCCGAGCTATTTTGCAGATGATGAGCTTTGAAATTCCTATGGCCCTGGCATTGAGCGGCCCTGCAATCGCAGCCCAAAGCCTCTCTATCAGCACGATTTCGATGTGGCAGAGTCAGGCAACTTGGCTGATTCTCCTTCAACCGATAGGTTTCGGGGTCCTGTTGATCTGCATATTAGCAGAGTTGGAGGCTTCACCTTTCAATATCCCCGAATCCGAATCAGAGGTAGTTGCTGGCTGGCGCACAGAATTCAGCGGACGCAAACTCGCCATGATTCGGCTGGGTAAAAACTTGGAACTTGTTTTAGCCTCAGCCTTGATAGCCGCGCTATACTTTGGGGGTATACATGACTTCTACTTTGTCCCGGCAGTAGGGGTATTTTTGGTGAAGACTATAGCGGTGGTACTTCTGGTCTCCTTTATGCGTGCGATTTTTGCCCGTTTACGGCTTGACCAATCCATAGCTGGCATGTGGAAGTATCTGCTTCCCTTGGCCTTACTGCAGGTTGTCCTCGTCGAGTTAGGTATTGGAATATAACACAATAAAACTAAGTTAACGGCAACCATCGCTTACTAACTATAAACAAGCTACGCAAAACTCTAACAGAAAATAGAGGAAAAAACCAAGCAGTTATTCGCTTGGGGTTTTATTGTTTTTCTTGCCTACATTGAGCTTAGCTGTTAGGATCTTTTCTGTGGCAAATAGGCGTGAAGCAACGTACATTATGAAGACCGTGAATGCAGCAACGTAGACTATGCCCAGCACTACAGTAAGATAATCGCCTGCAATTACAGCTCTAGAGGCAATGATTGGGTGACTGTAGGGAATCGCATAGAAGACGGCCTTGAGCGCCATGGGTAGCGAGTTGAAGTCGAGATACATCAGTGCCATTGAGGGAATGAAGATCAACGGGTAAATGTAGCCAACTAGTGCTTGTGCGCCGCGAACGTTCTCGCTAAACGCTGACATAACAACTGCAAGCGCCAACGCCGAAAGCAGCGTACAGAAGAGGCTCACACCTAAAAGTGCGTAGCCGCCCATGGATGGCACTAAACCCAATGCTACCAGGTCTATGCCTGTGCCGATTGCCCCGGTTATGTTGAATGTCATTGAGCCAATCATGTAATTGTAGCCGATTAGCACTGTTACTGCTGCGACGCCGGCAACGATGATGGTGCTTGCGACTTTGCCCATCAGTACCGCAAAGCGATCTACTGGTGTGGTTAGGAGAGTTTCGAGGGTTTTTTCTTCTTTTTCCATGGCGACGCTTGTGGCGGCGATTTGCATTGCATATGTCAGCATGATCATGATGGTTATGGGTAGGGCGATGGCTTGTGTCATCGTAAGGCTGGCTAGTGTGCTTGAGTCAACGCCTTCCTCGATTTGGCCTTTGATAATGCTGGATTGGGTGGTTACTACCATGTCGGGTGCGACTGCTCGGTTAAACATCTCGACTAGGTAGGTTACGCTTGAACCTCCAAGTCCGCTGAACAGGCCTCCGCCGGCGTTGAAGATGCCATAGGCGGTGATTGTGCCTGTTATGTTGTATTCGCCTGCTGCGTGCCTTGTTAGGTTAGCGCTGAACCCTTCGGGTATGTAGAGGAACATTGTGGCGTTGTTCTGTGCCAGTAAATCTTGATCGACTACCTGCTGGGGTGTTAAGTCATCGATGACTATTACGTTCATACTGGAGTTCATGTATGCTACGAAATTGGTGGTCCAGCCGCTGCTGTCAGTGTCGTTGTTGACGATTAGTAAGTTGGCTTTGAGGGCTTCCTCCTGCGCAGACTGTACCGCGTAACCCATAACTAAACCCAAAACAGGAAACATCACCAAGGGTAGCACAATCATGCCGACAAGAATCTTGGGATCCCGAACCAACTCTTTGAGCTCTTTTAGCAATATTGTGGAAAAGCCTTTAAGCATAGCCAACCACCTTCGCAAAAACCTCTTCTAGGTTCTCGCTGTTGTATTTCGCTTTGAGTTCTCGGGGTTGCCCCTCCATGACTAACTTGCCTTTGTTGATGAAGGCCACGCGGTCACATAGGAAGTCCACTTCAAGCATGTTATGACTGCTAAGCATCACCGTTACACCGTGTTCTTTGACGTATCGCTTTATTATTTCTCGGATGTGGTAGGCTTGCATTACGTCTAAGCCGCTTGCAGGCTCATCTAGCACAGCCAGTTTGGGCTTAGTCATCAACGCGCGGGCAACAAGAAGACGACGCTTCATGCCCTTACTGTAGGTTTTGGCTTTATCCTTTAATCGGTCACCTAAACCGCAAATCTGGGCGGCTTCATCCACGATGCCAGTTATGTTGGTTCCGGGGGCTGCTTGGAGTTTAGCCATAAACCGCAGATACTCCCAACCTGTAAGGTTAGGATACGCGCCTGACTCCTCCGGCAGATAAGTTAGTATTTCCCGGGTCTTCTCGGGTTCTTTGACTGCATCTCGACCAAATATGGTTATGTCGCCTGAAGTTGGCTTGATTAGTGTGCAGACGGTACGGATGGTTGTTGTTTTACCGGCTCCGTTTGGACCGATTAAACCGAAAATTTCGCCACACTTAATGCGGAAGCTTAGGCCATCAAGCGCTCGTACTTGGCCGAATTGTTTTGTTAATTGATTTGCTTCTACTGCAAGATCCAATGTTTCCTTCCCACCACATGACATACCAAGCATGTTTTAGATTTTTCGGTACTACCCCTATAGTAGAACCGCTTGGTTAGCCCTGATTTTTTTAACATACTTTGTTCTGCGTCGATAGGTTAGATAGGAACTAAACGATAGGAACACGCCGAAAGCAATCACATTTATGATTACCATTAAGTCCAACTGCTTTTTCCCTCTCTCTAGCCTCTCTGTAACGGAGCTGTTTGTTTATTTAATTTGCCATAGTAATGGTCGAAAAGCTGGGTTTTTGAGGCTAACTGATGGTCTGATTCCAATAGTACACTCTTGAATAGTTCCCGATTACCGCAGCCGTTTCGAATCCGTCGTAGAGTACGTCAAACCTTGCCCCATACATGTCCGCAAGCCTTTCGATGTCGCCATACAATTTGGCCGTGAGCTCATCGGCGGGGAATAGCCCCCAGATGGGGCTTGTGGGGTTTCCAAAGCTAAACCCGTAATCCGCGGGCACCACATACGCTGCTTCCGCTTTGTTTACTCCAAAACTATCTGGGTCGGTGTGAAGTGTAGTCCAGAATCGTTCCAACGCTTCAAAATGCTCCTCGGTTAGGGTTCCAAATTCTCCCACTTCAGGGTAACTAAAAACTACCGCGTGCTTGGCGCCGGCGCTGTAGGCTAAGGCTAAGTCGTTGTAGAGTTCTTCGCCGCTTTCAAGGTAGGGGGGCTGATTGTATTTCCATGTGACGATGGCGCCCCAGTCGCGGTTAAAGGCGGTGGCGGGGCCGCGGCAGAGGGCTATGTGATGTGCTCTGCTGGCGTTTCCTACGAATTCACCTAAAACTGTGCTGTAGCCCGCTTGGTAGGTGAACCAGTAGAGGGCATAGTCGGCGGTGAAGATTTTGGGTGTGAACAGTAGGTAGTAGTTTGGGAAGGCTGAGAGGTTTCCCACGTAGGCGTCTGCGACGCTGGCATAAGTTGGGTTGGAGCCAGCTGCGGTTTGATTTATGAGTTGTATATCGGGTCCGCCGTCGATTTGGCGTCCGCCGGGTTCGTCATAGCGGTAGACGCCTAGGAATTGGCTGCCGTATTTTTCTTGGGCGTTGAGCATCCAGTCGGTGATGCTATAGTTGTATTCCATTAGCCCTCTGAATTGTACGATGAAGCTAAGGTTAGCGGCGGCTATGTAGTCGCATGCCTCGTCGAGTTTTGCCTCGTTGTGGAATAAATCCACCGAGCCCAACACAAAGAGGTTAGTGTAGTTTTGGACCTTATCCACCAGCGCTTTTACGTTGTCTATGCTGCCGTCATAGGCAAACATTACGCCTATATAGAATTGGCGGGTTTGTGTTTGGCTGCTTGGCCAGTTCTGAATCAAAAAAAGCGACAACAAAACAATTAGGACTATTGCTGTGGCGCTGGCTAGGATTAGTTTGCGGTTCAATTTCTCTCAATACAATTATCAGCATAGACTATTTAATCTTAAATAAAGACCAAGAATGGCTAAAGGGACAAGTTGAATTGTTTTT
This sequence comes from Methanocella sp., assembly GCA_050261115.1. Taxonomy (GTDB): domain Archaea; phylum Thermoproteota; class Bathyarchaeia; order Bathyarchaeales; family Bathycorpusculaceae; genus Bathycorpusculum. The sequence goes on along the minus strand of JBLNCY010000028.1, from coordinate 6,421 downwards.
TCACATATGGTCTCATTTTATCAGTAATAAGCTGTTTTAATTCAGGCTGGTCTCTGTAATACTTATCAGCGATCTCCAGTGACTCTACTTTTCTCCAAGCCTTGGGCTCGATTTTCAGAACAGCTTTTTGGTGCTTAAACTCCATAACAAAAATCGCGTCAGCCCAATCAATGAGTTCCTTGGTTATAGGAACTGTTGCACCTACAGACACACCAGCTGACTTAACATCAAGCCCCTCAAAACCCTTGAACATGGCTTCAGCAGTCGTGCTTCGATCAACATTACGTCCACAAACAAATAACATCTTTAACGGTTTTTTCTCTGCTTCCATTGTAATTATTAACCGCCCAACTGATTTTTGCACGATTCAATTAGCGATAGACCAAGCAGTGACCTATTGGGGTCGGCCGAATAACCCGACGAGTTCACCCTTTGCTAAAATATGGCCCTCCATCGCCTTCTCGAGATCTTCTTTACCCGAATTGGCGCCCAGATTCAGCAGTGTATCAAGCGCAAATACTCTAAAGACGTACCTGTGTATTTTGCCCGGCGGCGGACAGGGACCGACGTAGCCGGTTTGTTGGTCACTGTTTAAACCTTCTACTCCTGGAACAGTGTTTTCTCCGATTTTAGTCTGGGTTGGCGGTATATTCCAGACGACCCAGTGATCAAATGTGCCGCCTACCGCGTCGGGGTCATCGAAGATTAGTGCTAGACTTTTTGTGCCTTCGGGGACGCCCTCTATTGTTAGGGGCGGATTTTTGTTTTCGTAGTCACATGCATAGTCTCCGGGAATTTTCTGGTTATATTGAAAGGCGGAGCTTGTGACTGTGAGTGTTTTCATTTGCTTTCACCAGTTGTTATTTCTGGTTTTGAAATAAAAATTTGATGGTATTAAGTTAGGAGGCATACTTAGCGGTAAATGCAGACCGCATTAGGAGAATTCTGCGCAAACTTGCAACTTTAGAATCAAGTCAAAACATTTTAGTTTTAATAATCAATACTGGGTTTTTTAACAAGGCTCTACTCCAGTCTCTTGATATATTGGGTCATAACCTTAGTGAATCTCGTCATTTTTTCTGAGCCCCCATTGGATTAATTCCTTCATCTCGTCGTCACTTAGTTTTGTTATAGGTCCACTCGTTTGTTTTGAAACTTCTATTCTGCATGCTCTTCGTTCTGGTAATTCTTGAAAGTCTAATGAGAAACCTAACTCTTGCTCTATTTGTGGTCGCATTTGTCCCAACTCCTTTAGAGCCCGCTTGTTATCTTCTTGGTCCTGCTGGTCAATATATAGTTCTATTGCAAAACGCCAGCCATTTCTAGCCCTAAAGGACCAGCTATTTGAGAAGCCGCTTCTACCTGCTCCAAAAGATAGCCAGTGTTGAGGCTGTGCTTTTACTTTATTCCATGAAGGATTAAGTATTTTATATGCGTCAGCCAATTTAGAGAAAAATTCAACTCTTAGTGCATGCCTCTTACGATCACTTTCGCTTTCAACTTCTCTGGACAAGTTTCTCTGAAAACTATTTGGCTTGACTAAAACCACAAGCTCGGGGGCAGGCAGAGAATTGCCGATTTTCTTTAATTCGATTTTTATACCGAAAAAGCTAGGTCCTTCAGCGTTCATATTTTCGTTCAGGTAAGCAAGTGCAGATAGATGTTGTTCATTAAATTCTTCAGCTATCCATACGCCTATCTTGAGATAGAATTCAACGGCTGATTCTAAGGCATCTACAACTAGAAACCTGCAGCCGACTCGTTGGGATAACCGTATAGCCCTGTCAAAGCAGAAATCGCAGATGTAGGTACCCACGCCTTCGCCTTGATGCGCCTCACAAACGGCTAATTGCCCAATTAAAAGAGCAGGATAGCTGTTAACCTGTTGGGTTAGTCTGTCTTGGGATGCTATTTTGTGCTTGTTAATGTGCCCCATGCATAAAGTTGCAAACCCCACCAAGTCTGCTCCCTGATGGAACAGATAGGTGACTCCAAGACTTTGTGCCTGAAAAGAAAGAGCCTGTTTCTGGATAAATTCGTCAATTTCTTTTTTGCCACAACTGAACTTGCTAGTATCATCGCTCTCATCTAAAATTTTAGGAAAAGATAGGTCTTTAGGATTAAGCGAGCGCTTAGCAGGCATTAATTATTTTAATTAAAGCGGACAATTCTTAAAAGTTTCCGTTGCCCGCTTGTACCGAGCCTCGTCAGCTTTTGTTGGCTTCCGCTTGATTTCCTTCTCAATAGCTTCCCACTGTTCCGAATCAAGAGCAGGAATTGGTTTGGGCAACATTTTTTACATCTACCTTTTCTGGATACAATTACTGTTACATTTTAACACCTAAATAAGATTTATGTAATCCAAAAAACGGGTTAAACGGAAATCCGTCAAAACCGCACGACAAAGGAGCGCGGAAACACCTTATTTCACGTATTGTACGGCGTTTTAAGCTTGCCTCATAAAAAAATTATATTCCGAAGTAAACAGTGACCGAACTAATCAAGGATGGAACAGAGTTTAGTTATCCTCAGGCATAGCCAATGAATTATAACTCAGGAAAGCGAAAAAACGCAATGGGTAATCAAAAGGTTGGGTGTGTTGGTTGTAGCATGTCCTGTTAGGGTGTGATGCCGGTTTTGGCTTGGCTGCTTTGGCCCTTGTGTACGTTCATTCGGTGTTGGCGTAGTTCTTCGGGGTTTTGGAATTCCAGTTTGCATATGGAGCACTTGTAGGTTTCGTACATATCGGGGTCCTCTTTGCCCAGCAATTGCTATTTTAGGTTAAAATAAATTTGTGGGTGCAAAAAGACAACAAGGAGACTTAAAATATTGAAGGGTTGCAGGTTTATGTCTGCTGCCATTTTTCTACTATTAGTGTGCCCTCGCTTGGGTTGAATTTAACTTTGACAGGCATGGATCCCTCGCATTTTAGGGGGAACATGCTGTCGTCAACCACACGAACTGGCAGGTATAGTAGGTATCTGTCGTCTTTTCGTCTAAAGATTGTTCCTTTTCCCTCATTCCCCATTTTGATCACTAAGCAAGTTACCGAAAACACGTATTGACATTTAAGTTTAATGGTGGCGTATACAAAAAATGTAAAAAAAGAGTTTTTTAGCGGCGTTTAATTGCAGGGCCCTGTTTAGGATTCAGCTTTGCGCAGCAGCTCCTTTGCGCTGTTGAGGTTGATTTTATAGAAAACTGCTGTGAATATGGCTGCAAAGACACCGCTAATTGTCAAGCAAATCGCTAACTCAACTACGCCCAGAGGTGGCAAGCTAAAGAAGGATCCTGCGAGTTTTGCTATCACAAAGGGTATCAGTGGCAAAAGAATAACCAAGCCAGCAACGGTGCAAACAACCAAGCTTATCAGTGACCACTCTTGCCGTATCATTCTAGGTCTTCTGGTAACGGTAAAGTCAGCGCCCTTAAAGCCAAAAGACAGCCCGATTGCGCCTAAGGCAAAAACCAAAAAGACCCCTTCCGCAAAGCCAGCTATAATGAAGTTTAACGATGGCTGGAAGAAGACGACCCCGACTATTCCAGTCGCGATCAAAGCAATCAGTGACATCAATACTAGGAAGGCGTATTTGCTTTTAACTAGGCTTTTAGCTGAAACCGGCGAGACATAGATTCTCCAGACGGCTTGGCCTTCTTGCCCGATAAGCATGTTTCCCACTGACATAGCCATGATGCCTGATGGGAGAAGGAAAATCATTACTTGGAAGAAGAAGTTGACCTCTTGGGTTCCACTGACGTTTTGGAGGTTTATCGAGTTAAAGATGGATACGACGACAAAGACTATGGGTATGATAAAGATGCCCATGAGTTCGCGGCGGCGAGTAAACGATTTGATGTCTTTGCTTATCAATGCTGCTTCAAGGCTGCTAAACCCAAGTCTTCCTAGGAAGCCTGTTTTAGGTGTATATACGCCGCTTGCTTGTACCCTGATTGCAGGGGGCTCGTATAGCCCAAAGCGCATGTTTAGATATACCGCCAAATAGTATAGACCAGCAGTGAACAGCACAGTGGCAACAGAAAATACTATACCTAACAGAAATTCGCTGCTATAGATGTAGAATAACGCGATGCCAGCCCACACAAAAGGAACATACCAGATTGAGGTCTGGAAGGCAGATAATGTTTGGACGAAATTGATTGCACCATTGCCTGTTACGAGCGCCAGGTAGATTATGTAGAAAGCGATGAAAAATACCAATGAACCGATTAATCGGATATAGATGGCTGCTCTTCCGCTTGACTTGTAGACTGCGCCTGTAAAGCGTACTTGCAGAATTCGGATGATCTCCGTGAGGCTGCTTCCGATGAAGGCGGCGGCAAGCATGCCCACTGTTGCTATCAGCGATTCAAGGATTAAGCCGTTTATAACCCCAAAAGTAATTGCGCCCGCAGCGAATCCAGTTGCTAGGGCAATTGGTAGCCCCATCAAGTTTGACAATATCGAAGCCAGAGTGTTTTCTTGCCAGGTTACTGGCAGCCAGTACATGACTTGAGAGGTTTTCTTGATGCCGCTTATCTGTATCTGCTGGAACATTGTGAATATTATGCTAAGAAGTAAGATGAGAGTAGGCATTGAAACATAGAAGCCCAGAGCTGAATCAGCAAGCGGCGGAAGAAGAACGCTAGCCTGCGGGTCTGAATAAACGGATTGAGCCAGTAGGTTAGCTAAGTAACCGCCAACTATACCAATTAATGCAGCTACCCAGTAGGGCCAATAAGCCACGACTTTATTTTCACGGTAGCGAACCTTATTGACGCCACGGACTAATCTACCCGATTTACGTTCCACACGTAAAAGGTAGAGGACGTTTTTCCAATTCATTTCAAGAGTTCCTCAACTACGGGTTTTAAGTCACCGGTACCGGTTAATTTGAGGAATATCTCTTCTAATCCTGAACTGGGCAAGCTTGCTTCTTCTCTTAGCTCGGCCATGCTGCCAAGTGCTAATATGCTGCCCTGGTACATGATGCCTATGCGATCACAGACAGCTTCTGCTATTTCTAGGACGTGTGTGGACAGGATTGTGGTGACGCCTTGAGTTTTGAGTGAGTGGAGATAGTCTTTTACTATTCGTGCACTTCGGGGGTCAAGGGCATTTAGGGGCTCGTCGAGGATTAAGAGGCGGGGTTTGTGGAGGAAAGCGGAGATGAGGCTGATTTTCTTTTTCATACCGTCGGAGTAGCTGTTTATCATGTCGCCTTCTCGGCCTTCTAGCTGGAGGGCTTTGAGGTATTCTGTTATGCGTTGCTTCTTTTCGGCGGCTGGAACACCGTAAATGTCGCCGATAAAGTCTAAGTACTCTATGCCAGTGAGAAATTCATAGACATCTGGCGATTCAGGTACGTAGCCTACTTGCTTTTTTACGGCGATGGGATCTTTCTGGACATCGAGGCCTAAAACTTGGACTGAGCCTTCGGTGGGCTGTAGTAGACCCATCAGCATTTTTAGTGTGGTGGATTTTCCTGACCCGTTAGGCCCTAGCAGGGCGAATATTTCGCCTGTTTCTATTGTTAGGTTGGCTTTGTTTACCGCTACTAGTTCACCATAGCGTTTGGTTACGTTGATTAGTTCTACTGCGGGAATACCACTCATGTTTAATCCACTCAACGGATTGTTTGCACCATATCTGTATTTAAGCATAATCGTAAATAGCCCTTATTTTCGCCGAAAATCAAGGAAATAGTAGTATTTTGAAGCCCAAATCAACTAACCGAATTGATCTTGGTTCTCGCTCAACAGACTCTGGATTAGAGCTGGGTCAGTAAATTTAATTAGCTTTAACCATACAAGGTACTTTAACCTGCTGAGCCCCATGAAAGCTGCCCTAAAACGTGTTCTTTCTAAACATGTAATCGGAATAGTACTCGTAATTTTACTCAGCATGACCAGCTTGAATACTTACCTCATCTTAGAGGGCATCGAGCAGGCAAACCGCACCAGCGCTGTCGGCTACGATTACGTCCTAACACAAGACGGCAACAATTACCTCCTAAAAAACACACGCACAGGCCATGTCACCAGCCAAGCCCAAAGCGCCTCCACCCCACTCAACACAGCCCTATCAGAAGGAAAATCAATTTTCTTAAACGGTGGAACATACACGCTCACCGAGGATGTTTATATAACTAACAAAATTAACGCCAAAATCGAGGGCGAGAATGCAGTCATAGCCAGCAACGGACGCAGGATCGTCATCTACGGCGACAACTACACCCAATCCCAATACGCAACCGTCTCCGGATTAACCTTCATAAACACCACCCTACGCATAGAAAACTCTCTGGGAACAACAATCCTAAACTCCAAGTTTATCAACGCATCCATCGGCATAGAGTTCGCAAACACCAACACCTGGAGCGAATACAACAAAATCGATAACTGCCAATTCATAAACAACACC
>JBLNCY010000027.1:0-22391 GCA_050261115.1 Methanocella sp. | reverse complement strand
ACGATTTCTTCTTTGTAGAGGAACGGCTTTACGTCGGTTACATCGACGTCTCGGTAACTGTGAATGTCGCAGAACGTTATGCCCCGCACGTCAATGGTTGCTTGGACAAAATCGCAGTATAGTGTGGCTGGCGAAACCCCGTTTGATGGGTTGGTTGTCCGTGCCATCACGTATAGAAAGCCGTCATCATTGACGTAGTTCGTCAGGTTAGACGTTAAAGTGATAGTGAGGGTTTCATCTGTTCCTAAAACGCCAGTTTGTGCATTGCTCCAAGCGCCCGCCAAGTTATCCCAAACTTTAATGGTAACTCCGTTTCCCGTTGGAGATAGCCCAAAACCTTCAAACGCCAAAACCGCGCGCTTTAAGCACTGCTTCCGGGTTTCATTTCGGCTCTCTCCCGTTTTAGAGCCTATTTTGAAGCGGAAAAGCATAAATGCAAACTCACCGTTGCCAGTTGTACTTTTTGAGTGTCTTAGGTCGTCGCTTGCCCAAAGGTTCGCATACTCGGGATTAGTCAATTCTGCCCAGACTGGATTAGAAGGCACGGGTTCGGTTGTGGCTGCCGCATCATAGGCCTTGTGAGTTGTAGACGTCGAGTCGATTGGGTAAAAGTTGTAGACTGTTCTGCCGGGCAGGTTACGGTTTTCGGGAACAATCACCAGAAACTGCTCAAGGACTTTATCCCGCATGACTCTGCCAGCGTCTGAGCTTGACGGCTTGTCGATGGTCACTATAGTTGCTCTAAGGGAGTAAATGCGCCTTCTCAGCTTGCCATCCAACGTGTGTTTCTGCGCTTGGCAAGGCTCTGAGGTCTTTGAGACAGTGATTTGGGCGTCGTAATCCTTGAGCAGCTCCCGATCATAATTCGCCTGAGAACAAAGGATACGCGCTAAGCCTCCGTCATCCTTGACAACTCTTATTCGGGACTCGATTAGGCGCAGAACGGTTATGACTGGGTTTTCTACTTCGCTCAACTTGCGATTAACCTCCTTGCGACGCTTTTGAAGTAGAACCGCTGATTGGCAAACGTGAAGGGCGTCACTGTTTGAATTTCGTAGTCTTCGCCCTGGCGCCTAATCTTGTCGTGCACTCGGACGGGAAGGAAAGTATAGAATGCCAAGTAGTCGTTCAGGTAATAGCCCGCTTCCAACATGACTTGCTCGGCTTTGAGTGAGGAAACAACGGCTAGCAAATCCAAAGATTCGCCATAAGCCACTGTGGCAGCCGCTTCTCTGACAGGGAAGAGCGTGACTGTTTCGCCCTTAGTCTTCAGAATCTTTGTGAACTGGGTTACTGGCTCTTCGTAATGGAGGAAAAGCTCGGCTAGCCAGCAAACCGTAACAATGGCCTGCTTATTTTCCACATAGCTGTAGTCTGTGTGTTTGGCGCCCCAAAACATGAATTCCGCCACGTGCTTGCCGATGATTTCTACGCTGAATTTCAGGCTTGGTTTGTCATGGTTGTTGCGGATTTTCCAAAGGATCCCGCTTGTGACCGCATCGTAGTAATCGCAGGCGCTAAAACGGCTGACAACATCTATGTAGCCAGCCCAACAGACTGCAGGGTCATAAGCTGGATACTTGGCGCTAGCTCGAATGTTGTTTAGGGCATTGTAGACTTTTTGGCAGCTGACGCTCCAACCCTCAACCGCATACAAACCTAATAGGGCATATGCGAATGGGTCATCGTAAACCTCATTTTCCGTTAAGCCAACTCTGTGCCATTTGCCATCTGCAGGGTCAAAGTCTAACCAGAGGTTTTCAAAGCCCGCTCTCAGAAAGCCTATTGCTTTGCTCATAATGTTTTGGTAGACTGAAGCGTTTGGGAGGTCGTAGGTTTCGGCTAGCATCTTTAAGCCGATTAGGCCATAGAGGCACTCCACATCAAGTTGCATAAGCCATGCATCCCCAATCGTCACCGCTCTTACAAAGCCGCCGTAGGCCTGCTGGTCCTGCATGATTTTGAGAAAAGTTCCGCCAGCTAACTTAGCAGCATCCAAATAGTTTGAGTTGCCAGTAAGTTCATGGGCTCTAAGAAGTGATGGAATAACTCGGCAAGCATCGACACTGTAATAGTAGGTGCTTGTTTCGTTACTTTGGAATCCCCCGTAGGCCTTTCTTGCTGGGTCGAGACACTGCTGGGTTAGAACCCAATCGGCTAAACTCGCAATTTTGGCGTAAATTTCTGCTTTTCTGTTCTCAAATTGTGGTGCAGAGTATGCGTCGCAGAGAAAATCGATTGCGAAGCTAGCCGCTAAAACGCCTTTGCCAAAAGCTGGGTCGGGCGTATCTGGCGGGATAACGTAAACGTTGGGTGCGCAGTCCATGACGAACTGGTAATAGGCTTCAGGAACGGTTCCCATAGCTAAGCGCTCCCCACATAAGGCGTTTTTAGGCCAGAAAGAAGCCGCTCAAACTCAGATTGCAGCACCGTTAAGCTTGGCAGTGAAGAGTTGGAACTGTTCAAATCGCCGAGGCTAAAGTTTAAGCCGATTGCTGAGCCGCCAGTCAAATAACAAACAGCGTAAATGGCCGCCAAAACAGTGATGACTTCTTTTTGGGCTTCAGTGCAGTTTTGATAGTCGATATCAGTGGATAATTCAAGCTCTAAAGTGACTTCAGCACGCTTAATCATCTTCAGAACTTTAGTATCAGAAATATCCGAATCACTTAGATGGAGAACATCCCTAACGTCCTCAATAGAGGTAACGGCCAAGCTACAATCCCATGAACCCTTGCAGCTGAGAGTTCAAATAGCTTGAGAGCCAAAACACGATAATATCGTAAACGTGACAATGTATCACACTAGCCGCAGTAACTAAACCTCAACTCAATGTATCCAAAGTTAGAAAAGCTCTATTGTTTCGATTTAGCGGTTGTTTGGTGCCTTCTAAAAAACAATAAGGTAAACGCAACCGCTAAAATAGCAACTGTAATCCCAATAATAGCAAAAAGAAAACTTTCGATGTCTGATGGTAACCCTGAAGTCTTGTTTTCGCTACCAAAAGGTACCATGAGAGGATAGTGGTCAACGTTTTGGGCATATAAAGCGTTCATGTTGGTCCAGTATTCTTTTGATTCCTGAGTAGACAGGCCAGCTGGGTCAATATAGGCAGCTGGTCGAATCAAGTATGGTGTATCACCCACGCTTGGGGTGTTGGATTCGGTTGCGTTTGGGTATCTTGTGAGATAATCATCCCAGAAATTGCCTGAGCCGTAGCCGTCATCCCAAACATTAATTGAAGGTTTACTGGGATAGTAGTAGATGAAACCTGAATCTCCCACAGTGTAGTTGTTGTTGATGAAGTTGTTGTGGTAGATATGGTTGTCTTGGCTGGAATAAAATTTTAGAGCGGTGTAACAATTCGTGATGGTGTTTCCGACGACATAGTTTTTTTTGCATTCACTTGCTGGATGTTCAATGGCGTATATTATTTCACTTGCAAAGTTTATTCCGATAGTGTTGTTACTAAGATAGTTGCCAGTTATGTTATTATGAGAACTAAACAACATAATTGCAGTTGTTTGCCCGAATGCTTCGATGGGGGAATTTGCATACATAATTGTGGTGTTTGCGATGGTGGTGTAGTCGCTTAATACGATAATACCGCCAAAAAGAGTGTTGTTATTTCCATTGAAAATAATGTTGCTTTTCTGTATATTGATACTTCCTTCAAAATCACCCATTAGAGTGTAGGTATCTCCTTCTTGTCGGATTGGTGCTGCTGAAGGTTTAATGCTTCCGTCCGCTTCGATGGTTATACTGCTGATGTCTTGAGCTTTAGTCGGTAACGGTTGAAGGGTTAGTATTGATAACAAGAATGCTATTATCATCAGTATAGCAAAGGCTTTACCTGTTTTTCGCATAATCCATTCTTGGATAAATTAAGTTAAAAGCATTCTTGTCCAGAGTTCTTGACTAAGCAAGTCAGCGTTTCTTGACCTACTGGTTTTTCGATGCCCAAGAATAACTATGACGTCTGGCTTTTCCCTGTTGATGTGGTTGGGTTCTCTTCCCAGAGTTCCCAGCCGAACTTGACAGCATTCTTGCGGAATTCTTCCGCTCTTACCAGCCCAAGCTCAGCGGCTTTAATCAGGTCGGAGGGCACCAGTTCAGGCGTTTCGGGACTTCCAAAATTCAATCTAACCTTAGCCTTAGCAGCATCTAAACCAGCTTGCGATACTGTGACAGCGAAGATTTCTTTCTCAACTTGCCGTTTGATGTACCGCTGGACTGGTTTTATGAGCATGTCCTGAAGGTCTAAGGCTGCCCTCGCCGATGCTTCAGTGAAACCTGGAGTACTAAAAAGCCGTGGGAGCGGTGTTTCACATCCGAGGTAGAACTGGTTTACCATGTGGTCGATGTAATACTCAAAACGTGCCCTCGGGTCAATAGACACTGGATAGACGCCGACGGATTTAGCGCCGCTGAAAAGCCACTGCCCCTCTTCAGGTCGGTTTTTAATCGCAGACTCATACTTTTTGATGGTGTCCTCTTTCTGGCCTTCAAGTTGGACAACGACGTCAGGCCCAGCATATTTAACGAAAATGTTTGGCAGAATTTTCTCTATTTTGGCTTTCATCCAAGCATAGGAGGGGCGCTTATCCGTGTCAACAGTCAAAGTATGCAGTAGAACCTGCAGCAAGCCAACGCCGAACCCAGACGGAACATCACCGTTTAAGCGCCAGTGAATGACAGCTTCGGGCTTTAGCTCGTTTCCAGCGTTTCCGCTGTAGGTGGCTTGGAGCTGGTACCCTGTGACTTTATAGGGAATTTTTAGGGTAGGAACAGAGCTTAGCCCTATGCGTTGGACTGCATCAATCGGCATACGCAACACATCGGCTAGCCGGTCAGGTGCGAGTTTTAGCCAGAAATCATTACCACAAGCAATCAGGGGCTTAGCCATATCGTTTAGTAGGCCGTCAAGGTTGATGTCTTCACAGAACCTATCCACCGCCGCTTTAGCCTCTGCGGCTTTGTCGTATTTCTCGTCAACTGTGGTATAGAAGCCCATGCCAACCGTTGAAGCTGCCAAGAGGTCAACGCTACTTTTGCAGGTTGGGTCACGCTCATAGAGCTTCATGACGTCTGCTAATGGGATGCATGTGGTGTCAAAGAATACTCTATCCTTTGGCGATGCCACGCCCGAAGCAGGGGCATAGGAGAGCACTTCACGGATTTTTCTTAAGACGGAACTCATTGCGTTACCTCAAACGGTTTTTTGGTTCCCAAAAAATGGGGAAAGAAATTGTTGGTTTAGAGCAGTCTATGTCATGGTCTGCTTTACGTTAGTCATTCGGGCAATAGCTTTCGATCGGAGAATGCCAGCGCCAAACCGTGTGGTACCACGTACACCGTAGGTTCCAGTTTTGACGTCTTCCCAGTCTTCCACAGTTACGTCTCGACGCAGAAGCATAACTGAGGCGACACGAGTGTCAATCGCATACATCGTTCCATTGGGTACAAGAGTGCTAGACTGTACCTTCATGCCCAATACGCTACCGATAGTGCCCTGTACAATGTCAGTTTCACTACTCGGCAGATAGACAGCTTTCACAAACTTGTCATCGTTTAGCAGCTGATGCAATTGCATCTCGTTAACAGCCAACACCGTAGGACGCCATTTCTCTCTTCGGACAGCCTCATGCAAACTTAGAAGCGAAGCCCAGCTTGCAACAGCGCCGCCACCTGCTAACTCGGCACCTGTAGCCAAATCGCCTGCTTGAACCGCAGCGTATAATCCAAGAATAGTCTCCGTCTCATGTTGTCCAAGCGCCATACCGACGTTATCAACAGCTTTGCTCATCACGTTCCAAGTGGCGTCTTCTAGATACTCTCTGGTCCATTGATCGGATGCTTGTGCTAATTGGTTAGTGTAGATGTCAACTGTTGTGGGTTTTTTGGCGCTGATTCTTGCTATGGCGCCTTCTGCATAGCGGTAACCGACCGCTCCTTCGTCAATTGGGAAACGTTCCATCGCTTCATTTGTTGGCATGACGGTGATGATGTTTCTACCGATCAGTTCTGGCCATGCAGCATCAACCATTGTGTCGTGCATTCTGCCCAATGCGCCTGCCAGGTCACTGAAAAAGCTCTCTTTAACACCTGTCTGCACATAGCGCTTTACAAACGGATGTTCGGTTTTCTGCTTAAGCTTTTCATAGAGTTCATGTTGCTCGTTTGGCTTTGCCATCAATGCTTCGAAAAGTCTTGGTTTCACCGCTATCACTTCTCCACTTCGATGAAGATGAGGTCGCCGTCTGCGGTTGCGGATTCCAGAGCGGTTCCGAGTTTGCGGTTGTAGAATATGGTGTAGGTTGCTGCTCCACCTTCGTTGACAGGTTGGTCTACTAGCTGTGTTACTTTGTTGCTGCCTGCACTGCACACGCCATATCCACGGGCGATGGCGCCGTTTGCTGTGACTTTGATTCTGCCCTTTGTTAGCACCGAACATATGCCACCAACTGCAACAGTTTTTGTGGCTACGCCTATGGCCATGTCTCCACCTGGGCTAGACGACACCTTGTCATCGGAGCTCAGGTAAACGGGTGAACCTTTGGTGATGGCGGCTTCTGCCTCAAAAGACTCTATGACAGCATTGGGATCGTCGGTTTCTCCTACAGCCATCCAGCTTTTGCCAGTTTTATCAGCCATAAAAAGTCAAATCAAATCTTCTTGAATTTCCCAAAGTTCGTCCTTTGGTACTCTCCCTCATAGAAATGAGCATAAACACAGCTAGCTGCCTCCCGCTTTCTGCTCTAGCTGTTGAACTACTCTTCGAAGTTCTTGGCACATGCGCTGCGGTCCTAAGCTCCAACTGCGCTGAACCATAGGCGAAGGCAAAACTGCCTCAATCATTTGAGCGGCTTCAGAGACCGCTACCATTTTAGGCGGATTCTTGAGTAAACCGTCACCGGGCAACTGCTTGCGCAAATCTTCAAGGGTTCTTTGTGTCTCAGTTAGTTGGGTTTGGAGGTTTTCGGCGTTTCCTTGTAGGTTACAGACGGCGCTTTCGATTTTGAGTTCTCCTGCTGCCGAGCACAGCTTTTTGATGGCTTGGGCTTTTGCTTCGGTAGAAATTTCTGTTTGGTCTAAACGTGATAGGGCGTTTCGGACATGGTCAGCGTCCAAGTTGCCCTGAGCATTCTTGTACGGTAGGTGACGGAGGCTTCTTGGCGTAGTTTTTCCCTGCTCATCTTTTTGACCGCCAGCCTCGATATAGGCAAAGCAGTCGTCAGGCAGGTTGTTGATGTACTCGGTGTCCCATTCTGCCTCTCGAATGCCTGCTTTTTTGAGGGCTTCAGTGACTTTGGTGTCAACGAGCTTCTCTAAAACTTGAACATTGGTGTCTGGAATACCTGGAACGGCTACAAGGCTTAATTCTGCGTTATGTAGTCCATGGGGAACCTTGCCGTCTACAACGTCTATGGCTTCATAGTCTGCACCTACGCTAACGTGCTGGACTAGCCCTTTGCGTATCTTGTCGGCAACATTGCTCTCATAGATTTCTGCTTCATACCAGAGGTTGTGTCCATCCCAATCCGTTTTGGTAACCTTTCCGACAGCGTTGTCGACTGAAACGTGCTCTATGTAGACGGGCGCATTAGCCAGCTTTGAAGAAAAAGCATTCAGCTCTTCAGGCGTGTAAATGTTAAAGTTTCGGCTCATGCCAGCCGTCATGGCTACGCCCCGAATCTTCAGGGGCTTATCCGCCATCTTTTCAAGAACACTAAAAGGCAACACAGCCGAAAGGTGCTCCACGGCATGTTTGCAGCCTTCACATTTCTTTTGGATGCCGTCTTGCTTATCTGTTTCAGGTTTAGACATAGTTACGCCAAGAAATACGTTGCACAGTCAAAACTGAAATAGCTTATTAGCGCATTTACGATAATAACCTATTTAGGGCAATGATTAGCTGAATAAGCCTTAAGATGAACCTAACAGAAAAAGAACGCACAATCATACAACTCGCCCAACAAGGACTAAGCGATTACCGCATAGCACGAAAAATCAACAGCGACCCCCCAAGCATAACTCGCTCACGCAAAAATGCCTGCAATAAACTCATTGGATCGCTATCAGACATTGAATGGGCATCGAGAATAGGTATAAGCGTTTCTGAGCTATACTCACCAATGATTGTTGGCAAACGTGATAGCTACAGTTTTTTCCTTTGACTTTGCAAGAAAAACACTTTCACTTACCCCTCTCCTGCTTAAAAATGTCGGTTCATACGGAGCTTTATATGTCAAAATCAACGCCTCATAGTCAATCGAGGGCTTAAACGCATGTAATTATTCAGAAAAAGCGTTAAATTTTCAGCTTTTAACTTAGTGTTTACTTTCACTCACCCCTCCCTTTATCCAAAAGACAGTTTCAACTAAGGGATTTATATGTAAAAATCCCTATGACAGTAAATCCCTACGGAAGTGACATACCTATGGATTTGGAAGAGTTGTTGTCTTCTTCTTGCAGGCGAAAAATAATCAAGTACATAGCTGAGAATGGTTCAACCAACATAATGCAGCTAATCCTGAGCATTCGAGGGAAGTATCCGCAGACAAACGCTGAACTGCAAATCCTGCAGAAGGAAAACATAATTATCGATCAGCGTACTGGTCGGATGCGTATCATTAAGCTTAACAAAGAAAACCCCAACACGGGTCTTGTGATTCAGGCACTAAAATTACTTAATAGTGGCAAGGAGAGGGATAAAAACCGAGAGAGAAAAAAACCTGAATGATCTAACTTAAATAAGATCTGCATGCCTTATTGCTTGCTAAATACTGTTGAAAGTCGATGAAGATCACAGAAATGATATTATTAGCGATAAGGATTACAGTGAGCTTATACCTAACTTATAGTAAACTTTACAAGAGGCTTACAGAGTATTAATAGATGGTAACTATGCGTAAAAGCTATGCCTTGACGCTTATCGTTATATTAGCTATTTCGAGCTTAGTAGTGTTTAAACCCTCTTTTGCGGCGATACCTAAGCCGTCTGTACCAGAATTTACCGTGAGGTTGGTGGATAATTCGTATGATGTACCCACAACATATTCGATAGACCCGTATACTGGGCAAAGTTTAATGCATCCTGGATACCGTGTCGAAAATAAAACTATTGAAATAACTATTACTAATCAACCATATGTACCGTATACTGATAGTAATGGAACTGCTACATTCTATTACAATATCCGCATGAAGGGGCACTTTGAAGACGAGTGGGGACAACTTTACAGTCCAGATACCGGCTTTATAAAGAGATCAAACTCTGCCTACACGGTTGTGTCCTACACCATAGGCGAACATGCTGATCGCCCCATAATCAGGAATATTCCAGGCGGTCAAGTGGATTTCCAAGTTCAAGCTCTCATAGGGTTTACCCATAGAGGTTATGATCCCAATGCAACAAACCAATTGGATATGTTTCCATGGGTCTTTGATGGTGAAACAAGCGATTGGAGCAACACTCAAACTATTACTATAGCTTCAAATAGTGAAGTTCAACAGCAGACTCAACCAAGCCCAAATGAAAACTCGGTATCTAATCAATCAGGCGCACAATCTGCCGTAACTCAACCAAGCTCAGACTGGATGGAAATTAGCTTGTTTACCGCGCTAGGCGTTATAGCTCTATTGCTTGCGGTTATTATAATTATTGTTAAGCACAAAGCAACAATAAAGAAACAATCATAATTCCAACAACCTTTGGTAGTGTGCCAGTTTAAGATAGTTAACTCGGAAAAACATAATTTAGGCCGCTTTTAAACATGAAAGGGTGGTGTTGAGCAATAACTATTCTACACTGGGCCACTACCCAACCTTTGCCTGAATTAAAAGGAAGCTCTCCAGATCAAGGTTCATTCAGCCAATTGGCTATAGCTCCTCTAAGAGTCCAATGGGTTTTGATTGATCGGCCGGCATACGACCTACTATTTTGAGTCTGTTGGCACGTGCATATTTAGCTGGCTATCCTTGTCTGGGCAGTCTTTTAACCTGTCGTTTCCTATTTGGATAACCGTTCGCCAATGCAATACCGCTAATACGACTTGGCAAACCTTTTTTGTTATTTGTGGCTGTTCTTTCCTTCTGCTGCAATCAGGATGGCGCTAATTCTTTGGATAAATCATATTGTGTTATTGGTTTGTGCTCGCCTTAAGGTACTGCTTTTGATCCTTGTTTAGAATTATGGCTGTGCAGCCTCATACATGTGAGTATCAAGTCGTTTATAGGTGAAAAGCTGTTTACTTTCACTGGCTTTTCCATAAAAACGTTCACTTTTACTTACCTCCCACTTACCGTAACTGGGTTACCCACTTACTATAAGTCGGTTACCCACTTACCGTAACAGGTCTTCTTATCTTAAATCTAAAACAAGCGAAGTTATAGTCAGGGATAAAAAATGAAAGACCAAAACCCTGAAAAAGAAAAAAGGAACAATGGGACTGATCAGTTCCAACCAAATGGTGATTCCAAACAAGCTATGAGCTTCGAGGTTTCGCCTGAAACAATCGGAAACAATGTCATAAATATCTTGGAGGTGAGAGCATGGCCGATGTAGTTATTGTTGCACCCGATCAGTTAAAGCTACAAGATGCACTAATCAATCCGCAACATTGGGTTAACTTTGTATGCCTTAGTAATCATCCTATTACCGGCGACCCTCTTCCATATGCTAGAGGACTTGTAGAAATAAGCAATGGAATATTCTGCCGAAAAGACGTTGCAGCTTATGGTGGTGCTTTTATGACCGCTAGCAATCCCAGTGTAGACTATGGTACGGGCGGAGGATGCGTACAAATAGGTCATGGTTTTCAAAGAAGTGAAACTTGGAATCCTCCTGCTGACCCTCCACGAATTAACTTGACCGATCCAGGATTTAATACGCTATACATAACTGCCGGGTCTTCACTTCCCCCTAATACCATCGATAGTGTGCTTGCAAATATGAAACTCAGGGATTTGACTGCAAATGGAGCAGTAAATTTCAATGACATCAACGCTAGATTGTATCGCGATGTTAACAGCATACGAGTGCAGACGCCCAGTGCTGGCGGCTTAATTGTTGAACAGAACCTTTGGAGCAACGCCTTAGCTGTAGGAACTACTATAGGTGCTAATGGAAGAATCACCGGTTCAGATGGTGTGGTCGGCAACGGAGTTGCCATTGGCTGTGCACCCTTCGGCAGCTTAAGTTGACCCTATGAAAGCATACAGTTAGCATCCTACCACAACCTAAGAATCAACTTTGGCTCAACCGAAAAATACATGTTCGGCAATAACGGCACCCTTCAAATCAACAACGGCAACATCCTACCATCATCCGCAAATCAGGGTAACATTGGAACCAACACTCAATATTGGGGAAGTATGTGGACTAACTATTTGCGCTATAAGAACATCAGTACGTTTGACGCATATGACGACTTAACCTTAGCAAAGAATTACAAAACAATGACAATAACAGAAGAAGGCATCGAAAAAGAAGTAATCGACCCTGAGTCACTGCCCTTCCTTAAGGCGGAGTCAAAAGAGCCCTTCTTTGACAACGGCAAAACAACAGGCTTTCTACTAGGTTGCATTAAAGCACTCGTACACCGCATAGAAACGCTAGAAAATCAACTCAAAGACCAAGCAGCAGCTTAACACAATCGCAATCAAAAATACAGGTGACTCCGAATTGACTGAACATAAAAGCCCAGAAGCTACGTCTTTCATGCAACAAATCGGCCTGTTAAACTTACGCATAAATGATATGATGATGCAACTCAACGCTGTGATGAATACAATGATGGAAGAAAACGTCGCTCTAAAGAAAGAGAATGCTGATCTGAAATCTAAACAAGAAAAGACAAGCAAAACCTAAAATGGAAACAAACATTTTCTTTTTTCTTTTTTTATAATACCGCTGTTGAAAGAGGAGTAAATGGGTGTCTATAGTTAAGAAGTGTACAAATCACTTAAAAGGGAGAAAATATGTCCCTAGACTAACTGTTAAAGGCTTGATCATCTATTGTGCAAACAGTATATCGAATATCCAACTGAAAAAGTTTGATTGGGTAGATGCGCTTGTAGATGCGGCAATCATTAGTGGACTAACTTTCTTTAGCACACTTGGTGGCGGCTCTGTTGCGGGTCTTGAGGGTTTGTCTGCACTGAAGGCTGCAGCTATTGCGGCGTGTGCACAGTTCTTTATCTTTTAGCACTAAAAAGAGGTATTGTACAATCAAGAGAAGCTACAGCATAATGCAGTACCGTAGGCATTCTTTTGTTCACTTGGCTATACACTTAGCTTTTTGTCGCTTGACCTGTTTCATTCCAAGCACCTGCAGCAAAACTCGTTAATGCCCAATGCCATCCATGTTTCTCAGCTATTTGTTCACCGATCCCTTTTTCCAAACGTTTATTCATTCTGATAATTCTTCGACTTATTTGATGCCGAGTAACTTTAAACTGCGCTAATTTAATCGCTAGGTCTTTTGGCAGTAAACCTGATGACCCAGCCTCATAGAGCAACTGTAAAATCTCCCGGTCCACTTCATCCCTGCAAGCTATATGCTCGATTAATGGCTGCTCAAAATTGAAGGAACCCTTCAACCCAGCGAAAATAGTGCGAAGCATTAGCTTGATTTCCTGTGTTTCGGCTAGCGTTTGTTTAAGGAGCTGCTGGTTATACTTTAGGCGGTCTATTTTGTCGCTTTGGGTGCGCTTCTTTTTGGGTTTCTGAACAGGTTTTTCGCTTGTCTCCATGCCAGAATGCTCACTCCATGTTTTCTGCTCCATCAACACAGGGCAAAATTGACACTGGGTAATCAGGACCAAGCAACCACAGAAACGCAACTTGTAAAAAGCATGGACTTTTCCCATGCCTAAGGTATCGTGCTAAAAGTGCTTTTGAACAGGTTTTAACTGCCATTAGACTGCTGCCTTTAAGCCACATACTCGTTTTCCCCACCGCTTTTAGGTGCACTATTTTCTGTTTCGCTTTCAGTTTGACCCTCACACAGCTTTCCCAAAACAGCCGTCAGCTTGTCCAAACATCCGCCAATTCTTTCTAAATCACAATTCAAAGCCGCAAGCTGGCCTTCCAGCTTCTTAACCCGCTCAGGCATCAGCAAATACTCTATAGCCATGTCTCTTTGCGTAAAATCAATCTCCCCTTCTAATTCTCCTGGGCTGTGGTCCATGCGAGCTTTCCCAGGAATACTCACCGTGAAATATCTGCTAAGCAGCTGAGCCACTGGGTCGTCTATGGCTACTTCATGCCCTCTGCAGATTTCGCCCTCAGCAAGTCGGCAGCCATACTTAACCATCAACCCCTTAGCTACCCTGTCGGCTAAATTCTTGGAAAGTGTAAACAACTCTCCCGGACTACGCCCATACAATGTCTCCACATGAACAATCCAGCTTCTAGAAGTATGCCTAACCTTAACACCTTGTTCCAACCCCAAAAGAGCCGTCCAATTCTGCATCTCAACCCGCCGAAAATCCGACGGCAACAAACCCTCAGCCACAATAGGATAACGATACTGCACCTTCTCCAGACGGAACACGCCTGACCCGAAGAGGACGCCCTCACATGACCCGAGAAAATTTTGACCTCTAAGCGTCAACTCATAAAACACTGCACTGCTGCGCCTTTTTCGGCAGACTAAGCCTGCTTTTTGGAGCTTGTTTAGGTAGTATGATACGTGTTGTTTGCTCCAGCCATACGTGCGCCCAATCTTTGCGGGGTAGTCGCCAACTTGGACTCGTTTGAGTATGGGTATGATGCGGGTGCGGACGGTAGTAAAGTCAAATTTGACTTTTGACTTTGAATTAGAAAAATTTTGACTTCCACACTTACCATCCGCCAGAAAGTTTGCCTCCTAATCGAAAAGCTCCAGCCTGATTGTGCCGCCGCCCTCAGTGAGCTTTTCACGCAGCGGCAAACCCACTTTAAGAATTTCTTTAAGGATCGCTTCTTTGCTGGCGCCAAATTTCATGCTTATCTTCTCGAGGATGGCATCTTGTTGCTGAGTGGAGAGTTCCTTCCAATCTACAAGAAACACCTTATCGATTCCGTCGACGCCTTCTAACCTTGCGTGCTGAGGCATAATGCTCTGTATTGGTACTTCGCCGTCTGGGAAAATGTCGCCGAAAAAAGCTTTGCCATCAGCGTTCAAGCATGCCCATGTCCGGTATTTCCTCAAGCATAAGCCTCCTGCACTGAGTTGACTTGCTTTTTTCCTCGAAATTTAGAGCAGGCTTCGCTTAACGCTATACGACCAACAGCATTTTTGCCCTGCATGATGGGTTCGGTGCAGCGCCCGCACCAAAAGACGCAATCCATGCAATAGAAAACTTGAGCAGAAAGTGGCGGCATGTTTACGCCTCCCGCTTCCAATCACAACCGCTACCCTTGCGGTTATTAGGGCAAAGATTACCTGGATAGCCACAGATAATTTGCCCCATCTTAAATCACCACCTCCTGCGCCTTTGGCAGATACTGCACCAAAACTGGCGCCTTGTTTTCTACGCCTCGGAAAACCTTCATGCAATTATGCGAGTTAACCTCAACCGTGCCAATGTGGAGCTTTCCACGATACATCAAAACATAGAGTTGACCATTTTCTCCACGGCGGTGAACAACTTTTAATCGCCGATCCTTCACTTAGAAACCTCCTTGAAAAGTAAAAAAGGGAGAGAAGCTGCGGAGAAAACGCGGAACTGGTTAGGTCGCCAGCTTGTCGGGGCTCCGAATCCCACCCCCTGCACTCCAACGTCCACCTCCGCCTTTTGACCGCGATGGTTTCTACAAATACCTTTTAGGAAACGTCCGAGCCGTAACAGCATAAATATATGTTAATCGAGTTAGGCGTCTTGAAAAAATAGCGAACTTGGAACAGCTAGACAAAGTTAAGACGATTATTGCAAGAAAGATGGGTTATAAGAGAAGATGTTTAACAAACAAAAACCAAAGGCGGCTTGAACACCTCATTAGATTTCCACACAAGCAACCACTAAAACAAGTTAAGGTTGTTGAGGTGACACGAAATCACAACGCTTATTATGGCCATCCCACTTACCGTTTGAGTGTCCTTTTAGGTCAAAAAATGGCGAGATTTTTAAATGAATAGCCTTCAAGCTTTATTGCAAAGACGAGCTTTTACACCTTATTACAGAAGGCGCTTTTATTATGCTGGCAAGCGGTTGCTGGTCAAGGGAAAGATTACTGTATTGGGAAAAGTTGTTGTTGGCAATGGAGTAGTTTTTGAACCCAATTCATTTTTGTTCGCCTCTGATAATGGGTTAATTAAATTGGGAAATAACATTTATTTCAATAGGGGAATTGTTTCTTCTACTGCTAAAGTCGAAATTGGGAATAACGTTGTAATTAGTCAAGATGCGTTGATTCTCGACCATAATGGCTTCGGGTTGGATGGTCACCCTCCTATAAGTGAGCCAATCAAAATTGGCAATCATGTATGGATAGGTACAAGAGCTACTGTTCTCAAAGGGGTCATAATTGGAGACAACTCTATAGTAGGTGCTGGAGCAGTAGTAACTAAAGACGTAGAGCCTAACACCCTTGTCGCAGGGAACCCTGCGCAAAAAATACGTAATACTGAAGGCTTTACCTTATTTTAACTCTCACCTAGGCATACCCTAGCCACTCTCTGGCAAGCATCTATGTTAGCACTTTTCCGTTCGATAATCGTTGTTGTTTACGGTAATAGCATTTATACAAAGGTAATTCGTCTTCTGTAGAAGCGCCAGAATGAGGATAGCTCCGAGGGTAAGAAGAACTACGATTTCCAATGCTATGATTGCAATTATTGCCGTACTGTTATCGCCCTTTAGACTGTAAAAGATGGCATCATATGCCCCTGTCCCTATTACAAACGCAAGTATAATGCCAAAGATATTTTTTATGTATTCGATTAATGGTGACATGATAGCGCTAATTAAGTCGTCAAAATTTAAGAGTTATCTTTACTTTTTCGATGCGTTAATTAAGAGGTAACTCGGCTAGCCTACTTCTAATGTGAAAATGTTAGCGAATAAGCCCCAACAAAACTCTTTAAGATATCGTCTACTGAAGTAAATTTCTATCCCTTTAAACCTTAATTGACCAGCGGGCAAAAGCATGAGAAATATCCAAAGAGGGATTAAAACAAAAAGGGGAATAGTTGTCCAACGAAAAACATTCATTATTAACTGGTGCTCGTCAAGAGAACTGGCATAGCCTAACTCTGCTGCCGCTATAACTGTGATGAGAAGAAGACAAGCATCAAATGCCCTATCAACTTGAGATTGGCGCGCTTGCTTCTCTTGATTGCTCGTTCTTGGTTTTTCGAGCAATCTCCTCCAAGAACTTATCGCTTGACACCCATCTATGCGCTCATCGGTTTCCACTTATAAGCTAAATGGTCAAGTGAATGAGCGGTGCAGAGGTGAGATAACTTGATTCTCTTCTTGATTGCATCGACTGCTTGATTGATTAGTTTGTGTTCATTTACTAACAGATCAACAGGTAACGCGATACTGGCACCTTTGCTTGAGCTATTTTGACTTGGGTAGTTTGACTACTAGAAATCGAAAGATTCCTTCTCCACTATTTCGAAGTAGGTGTGGGATGCCTTTAGGACTGTCGATTATTGTGTCTTTTTCTACCTCTTGAGTTTCTTCCCCAATCTCAACGATTCCTTTGCCTTCAAGAATGTAGAAGAAGACATCAACAGGAGTTACATGTTTCTTTAGGGACTGACCGTTTGCTAATGCCATATGGATTACTTGTGCATTTTCCGAATCATAGATTTCTTTTGCGTCTACTCCATGTGGATTTTGGAAGCAATTTGTGTCACATACTTTTGTAATTTTCATGCCATGATTCACATCTTTATTTCCTTCTTACAGTGGTTATCGACTAAAAGCTTACTGGTTCAAAGAACCAACCATTCTTGTCCTTCGTGACTTTGAAAAAGAAGGAGGTTTGTTTGTTGTGTAGGCGACATAGATACTTCCAGAGGGGTTCGAATCCCACCCCCTGCGCCAAATCAAGACCCCATCGCATTTGTTTTGCTCTGTGATTTTGAAGCTGAAGAGTGAAGGCTTAACCCCTTTTCCAGCGTTTAAGTGTCCCTTCTCCGCCTAATGCTCTTTTAAAAAAATAAGCTTTAGAGTAAACTATTAATCACATATAATTCTCAACAGATTAATATGGGTAGAATCAGCAAAACTTTCGCAGTATTCTTAACACTAATCATTGGCAGTTCATGCCTAACTCTGCTGATCATCAACCCAGCAAATGCTCAATCAATACCTAAGCCATCTGTGCCTGAATTTTCTCTAAAATATGTGGACCGCTCATATGACGTACCACCTGTTTACTCGAAAGACCCTTTGACTGGAGATACGGTAATGACTTATGAAGGCTACCTTGTTCAGAACTACACAGTTGATATCATTATCAAGAATCAACCCTTCACATCCGCAAAGCTTTCTGATGGTAATGTTACAGGATTATACTATTCTGTTCGTTCAAAAGGTCATTATGTTGATTGGATTAACAATGTTCAACAAGGTCCTTTTTCAAATTTTATTCCTGCTTCTGAATCATCAAGTACTGTTATAACAATAATGCTTGATAGTTATTCTTGGAATATTCAGTCTGGTGGCAAAGTTGACTTCAGAGTGTGTGCCCATATAGGCTTTATGACGTTTGTTCGAGACCCTCTGCGGTCTGGCTTTTACAATGAAGGTAGTTTTGAGTTTACTGGTGAGTCAAGTGATTGGAGTCCAACCCAAACAATAACCGTTGGTGAGGCTTCCACCTCTGACACATCCAATCCAGAATCACCAATAACTCCATCACCAACAATCACTTCATCACCTACTCCAACCCCAACTGTACCAGACAGAGAAGCAATTTCCATCACTTTACCATTGGATACCTTTGTTGTAATTGTTGCAGTAATTGCTACAGTTATTGTGGCTCTATCGGTACTATCTTTTAGAAGTCATCAGAAAAACCGCAAATCCATGCAATGACCGTATCCAGCGATAATGTGTATGACCTTTCGTTAGTGCTCCAGCTTTGGAACAGGCGGTTAATTATATGTTCCATCAATAGAGAACTATAAACTGAATTGATGCACGGCTATCTGTGAAAAAATGAAAAAACACGGGCAAGACATTGAGGAAATCTAAGGTCCCGACGGAAAAAATTATGGCGAAAGCTTTTCCATAGATGGCCAAGGCTGCACATTTAACCCTTATTATACCCAAATTCCATTTAGAATACGTCAATCAACAAGTAATATAACGCCGTTATTGGAAGATATGTGAAAGATATGGAGGAACCCCAAATACCCTCAGAAACAAGAACCCACTCCAATGCCCACAGCCATGGCAGACGTGCCGCCGCAATTGATTCAGTCAAGAAGAGCGTAGAAAACCCTCCATTATCACGCTATACTGCCCACATACATTTTTCTTGAAGCGTTGGAGCACAGATAAAATGACGGATGCTAGCTTAACCCAAAAATTCCAAGCCACCGATGGCTTTAACCTAACGTATCGATACTGGAGCGCTAAAAAACCAAAACGTCTGGTTGTTTGCATTCATGGCATTGGCGATTACTCTGGCTGGTTTAGAAACATCGCTCCTGGATTAGCGTCTGATGGCAATGAAGTTTATGCGCTTGATCTTCGAGGTTTTGGCCAATCACTGGAAGAAGGCCGACCGAGAGGTTTCGTAAGCGATTTTGGGCGTCACTTACAAGATATTGACGAATTTGTGACATATGTGGGTAAACGGCATTCCGGTAAAAAATTGTACTTGTTTGGACATAGTTTAGGCGGCATATACAGCGTCTGGTATTCAGCTAACCACGGCAGCAATGTCAGCGGAGTTATTCTTGCAGCGCCCGCTGTGGCTTCAGCTTTGAACAATTCTAAGAACAGAGTTAAACTTTCCTTAGGCAACATCTTTGCCCCAAAGAAGACGGATAATCCATTTCCTTCACCTGAGACGCAGGGCCGTGATCCAGAGGAAATAAAAATCATGCTTGACGACCCCCTTGAGACCTTGCAATTAACAATCAGTTACCTCTCAAGTATAAAGAAGCACCTTCTGCAGGAAGTTTGGCGTAACGCCGCAAGGATTGAGGTGCCAACGCTTATTTTGCAGGGACGAGCGGATGTCACTGTGCAGCCAGAGGGGGCTCAGCAGCTTTACAATAAACTCGGATCGGTAGATAAACGCTTGGCGTTTTTTGCTGACGCAGGCCACTGGCTCTATGATGCGTTAAGTCCGGCGCCGCCCCGAGAGAAAATTAGCTCGGCGAGTAGAGAGAATTTTGTGGGCATCATTAAGGATTGGCTGAGAAACCACTAGCTATTCTCTCCGTGGGCGACTCGGGCGTAGACATTCTCGTTAAGTTCTGGGCGTTTCTTATTTTGCCGTTTTGTAAACAATTTTTTGAGGTGTTATCCGTCGGTATTCGTTTGTGAATTTTACTTGCAAAAATGCCTATAACGGCGTTATACTTTACAGGGGGTAAAATACAATATGGTGAAATCAAATGTCAAATAAAAAAATCCCCAAAAATCAAAAATCCACAAACGAATCGGTCAAAGTGTTCACTAAAAAAACGGAGCACTAATAATGAAGCCACATCTAAACAGAACAACAACAATCACACTAACCCTGCTCCTAATTGTTACCGGAGCAGCTTTCCTCTCCGCATTCAGCTATACCTCCGCGCACACACCACCCTGGAACATCCCCATCTACATCTACACCGTAGCTACACCTGACCCTGTAGCACTCGGCGACAGCGTCACGGTCATTTACTGGATAGACATTCCCCCACCCACTGCGGCCGCCAACAACATAGGCTACCAATGGCAGAACATCAAAATAGACATCACCAAACCAGACAGCACCAACCATAGCTTCGGACCCCTAACAGCCGATTACTCCTCAGGAGGAAACGTTAAATACACACCTACCGAACTGGGCACTTACACCGTAACAGTGTACTTCCCAGAACAGGTTCTAACCAAAGGCACAAACACAGCCTCCAATAGCGCCTTCGTAAACGACACTTACCTAGCTGCATACGCGACAACAGCCTTCACAGTACAAAATACCGTACCTGACACTTCTTTCACTGAAC
Organism: Methanocella sp.; assembly: GCA_050261115.1. Lineage (GTDB taxonomy): Archaea > Thermoproteota > Bathyarchaeia > Bathyarchaeales > Bathycorpusculaceae > Bathycorpusculum. The sequence goes on along the minus strand of JBLNCY010000027.1, from coordinate 2,220 downwards.
CTCCGCTTCCAGTCAGTTACTGGGAACGCCCAATCGACTCAAACAACCAAAACTGGCACGTCATAGCATCTAACTGGCTTGGACAAAACCTAAACGGCGCCACCTACTTGAAGTATCAACCATACGGAAGGGCCCCAAACACGGCACACACCCTTCTAACAATACTTCTAAACCCTGGTGGTATCATCGGCGGAGGTTCCAGTACCAATAATCCTGCAGTAGCTTACTACCAAGGAGAAGCAAGTGGGAAAACAAAATTCAACAACCCAATCATCATAAACGGAATTCTCTACTATAGCCTTCCATTGGCCAACGCCGCTACTGGAGGAGGCGTCACAGCAGTCAATCTACGCACAGGCGAAACCCTTTGGACAAACAATGACCTAACCGCAATATCCTTTGGCCAACTCTACGATGTTGAAACCTCAAACGAACACGGTGTGGAAACTGGTTACCTTTGGATAACCGGAACCGCCATAGGCACAGGCATAAACAACCCTGGCACCGCAGCAGTAGCCGCACTTAACTCTAGTTATGAACCTGGAACAATTAACCTCGCCCAAATTCCAGCAGTAACAGACAACACAGCAAAAGTCAACGCTGCAAACTCTTGGATAGCAATTGACCCACAAACAGGCAGAGTTCTATTCAACATAACAGATGTTCCAACTGGAGTACAATCTTACGGAGAAAATGGTGAATGGCTAATACACAATATCGGCAGAGCAAACTCTAATGAACCCTACACTTACCTTTGGCAATGGAACAACACTAAACTACCGGGAAGAGACCGCACTGGCGCATTCCCCGTTTGGAGCCCCGGAACCACTAACTGGAACTTAAGCACTGCATACGACTGGAATGTAACACTATCCAAACCACTATATGGTACCAGCAACCAATTCGGAAACTATTCACCCACAATTATTCGGGTCCTTCCTGGCGACCTAATCTTCGGTCAAAGTTCAGGACTTGATCAAACCGCTTCAACTGCCCGGAATTATGGAACCCCTGACCCTTACACGCTATGGGTAATCAACATCAACGCAACCCGTGGACCAATCGGCCAAGTACTATGGGAGAAAACCTACTCTGCACCCGCAGGCAACGTAACAGCACTCATCGGACCCACAGACAGCAAAAACGATGTATTCACAATATACTACCGTGAAACCCTACAATGGAGCGGCTACAGCTTGCTCACAGGCGAAGAACTCTGGGGCCCAACAGAATCCGAGAGCCCATTAAACTACTACGGCGGAGTTAGCTCACACCTCTACCCCTATGCAGTCGGCAACGGTATCCTGTACTCAACAGGCTACAGCGGAACAGTCTACGCCTATGACCTAAAGACAGGTAAAACAATCTTTACCTATGGGAACGACCCAAGCGACCCCAACAACAGTACAGCAAGCTCTGAATCCCCCTACGGTCAATACGGATTATCAGTAGGTGTAGTCGCAGACAACAAAGTATTCCTTATCACAGGGGACTACAGCCCGTCGTCACCTTCCTATCAGGGCGCCTCAACAATCGCCATTGATGCCCAAACAGGAAAGCAACTCTGGAAGGTCTATGGAACAAGCCTATGGGAAGAACAAGCCGTTGCAGATGGATACTATGTGTGGTTTAACCAAAACTCACAAACCATTTATGTAACTGGACCTGGCCCAAGCGCCACAACCGTATCTGCTCCTGATGCTGGTGTAACCTTAGGTGATGCACTTGTGATCAGGGGAACCGTAACAGACCAGTCACCTGCACTCAAAGGTACACCAGCCATTTCCGACGCAGACCAAGGAACATGGACAAATTACATCATACAACACACCATTGCTGAACCAGAAGTCACAGGAGTACCCGTGCAAATCCAGATCAAAGCACAAGACGGCACAGTAGTTCACAAGGCCACAGTAACAAGCGATTCAAGCGGCACATATCACTATGTATGGACCGCACCAGAAGCAGGTGAATACAAAGTCATAGCAAACTTTGAGGGCACCCAATCATATGGGTCATCTTCAGCAACAACCGCATTTGTAATCAACGCCCCCACTCCGTCTCCAACACCGATCCAACAGGAAGAAAACACAACTGCGTATCTACTGGCAATTACTGGTATAGTCATCGCACTCTTAGTTATAGTGGCAGCGCTTACAGTGCTCTTGGCAAAACGCAAAATACATCCATAAACAACTTTCCTCTCTTCTCTTTTTTTTT
>JBLNCY010000026.1:0-5389 GCA_050261115.1 Methanocella sp. | reverse complement strand
CAGTAACGGCACCCGACGTCTCCATCGACTACGGCAAGTCAGTAGTCATCAAAGGATCAATAACCGACATCTCCGCAGGAACCAAAGACTACGCCATTGCAGCCAGATTCCCCAACGGCGTCCCAGCAGTCTCAGACGACTCCCAAACCCCCTGGATGCGCTACGTATACAAGAATTTTGAACGACCCCTAAACGCAACCGGCGTACCCATAGAACTAAGCGTGGTAGACGCCAACGGCAACTATCGCACAATCGGCTCAGTAACAAGCGACGCCGACGGATACTTTAGCTTCCAATGGACACCTGACATCGAAGGCGCATACACACTCTACGCATCGTTTGCAGGAAGCAAGGCCTACTGGCCCTCACATGCCGTGACATCCTTTGCAGTCGACCCCCAAACCGCAACACCTACGCCGCAACCAGTGCTGGAGCGAGAACCAATCGCTATGTACTTTGCAGGTGCCGTAGCAGCCATCATAATTGCCATCGCAATCGTAGGCGCTTTGCTGGCAGTAATGATACGCAAACGACCATAAGAAAACAACCAAAAGGGGACACCCCCTCTTTTTATTATACAGTTGCAGTACAGCAGCCCCTAAAAGAATTATACTTGACCAGCTCTAATACATCGCCAGAAAGGAAGTAATCGCTTGAAGAGACAGACCTCTTTGATTCATTTGTCTGCATTTCCATTGCTGGCTGTGGGCTTGTTCTTTATTGCTTTGTCGATATACAACAGTCTCTCCAGTTTTGCGATTATCGGTACGAGTCTGCTGTTTTGGAGTAGTATTCTGCTCTACATAAGGCCCACCAGACTAATTCCCATAACGTATCTGATAACCTCAACCGCTACAGCCATGGGCAACATCGAACGATTACTTACTCAGCTGCAAACAACCAAAAAAGGGATTTATCTGGCCCCCAAAAACCTCCAAGACATAGAATCCTCTATAGTATACCTCCCTAAGATGTCCAAACAAGACTTGCCCCAAAATAGAGAACCGCAAACAATACTCTTTTGTGAGGAAGATAAGGGCTTACTTCTCACACCACCCGGCGCTGCATTAACAAAACTCTACGAACAAACCGCCGGCACCTCATTCCTAAAAGCAGACTTCACGTACATCCAAACAAAAATCCCCGAACTACTTACCGAGAAACTAGAGATAGCGGAAAAGGTAGAAATCCAAAAAGAAAACAACAAAATAATCATTGACATAACTGGCAACATTTTCCAAGACGACTGCCGCGAGTCACAAAAATGTCCACAAGCGCATTATGCTGTCGGCTGTCTACTTAGCAGCTCTTTGGCATGCGTGCTGGCAAAGGCAATTGGGAAACCTGTGACTATAGAACGCGAGGAGCACCAAGAAGACAAGAAACAGACAAAAATTGAGTACCACGTCATGGAGGAGGCGTAAATATGCAGTTACCACCGTTAGCTTTTGACGATATTCTTTTGCTGATCGCTATTGGTGCGATTATTACTTTGATAACGCTCGAGTTGTCTTCGCCTACTAATGGGCACACGAACCTGACTCTGAGAAGACAAAGGCTAAAGAAGGTATCTTACGTGCTGATTCTGCTGTTTATTGTTACGTTGCCCATTAAAATAATTCAGATACTCGCATAACCCAAGACCTATCGACCAGAAGCCTCAACCGCTGGATGAACTGAAGAAGAGCGACCTAACAGAACCTAGCCAACGGTGTCTGCGTGGGAGTTGATTTTTCCACTGCACTGCTGGCTCATCGTCATAGTTAACAATTTTTCTCTTAACTAAACCCACATTCTCGATACCCTCAAGCTCCCGACGCAGTCCAGTCAGACTCACGGACGCTCTAGTGAAGTTTCGCAGCTCTTCAGCTATCTTTTGAACTGTGGACTTCTTTTGCGCCTGAGCCTTTAGCGTTGCCTGCGTTAAACATTGGATGTCAGAGGAGACTTTATTGTAAACTATCAGAGAGGCTTTTTTCTCCTGATAATCTAGCAAACCCTTGTAAATCAAAAGCACAACCAAAACCCCCAAAGCTACCCCCGATAAAGCTAACCCGTTTTCACTAAGAGCTAAAGCAACAGGTGTCCAAGTTTTGATGGACTGCCAGTGATTATTAATTGCTGCCGCAAATGGCATAAGCAAATCTTCAGTTTCGGAAAGCTCAGAGCTTGTCTTGGGATACATGCTCAAGCTAATTTTCACATTCTTTTGCTGCACGCTCCCATTTACATGGAAAGAAGCCGTTTCATACCAGTAGAGAACAGCCTGCGTTTGATTGTTACTATGTCGCTGGAAAGCAAAATACCGCGCAACCTTTGGGGGGTTTGTCTGCGTCTCCACATCCTTAGAATCCAACTGAGTTACCGTCGGCTCCTGCCCATGGCTCAGAGGCCAATTGACCAAGCAGGTTTCCCAACGGTGCAGCGGCCCCTTAGTTGCAGCGATCTCCACCGATACCCAAACAGTAGGCTTCGACCTATCTGCTGATCCATATGCGTAAGCAGACGAAACCTCCTGTCCCGACCGCTTCTCAAAGGCAGTATCTCGGAAAACATACGTCAAATTGTAACCCTCTATCTGGGGCAACGGAAGAGCATCAGCACTAGGCTGAGATCCCATAGGTGTGTAATTTAGCACTTCAGCTGGGCCCTCAGTTAACGCAAACACGGGCACCTGAATCGTCAACAGCGTCCCGACAACTAATATGACCCCTAGTATCTTTACTAAATCTGGGCTACCGAGCCGTCTTTTAGGGAAACGGAGCAGTCTCCCGCATGCAGAACAAAACTCTTCAGTGCCAAATCGAGATCCTGAGCTACACACAGGGCATGGCTCGGTTGACGTTTTTTTGTTTACTTTCTCTGTCACCCCAAAGAGAATAAGTGATCCAATAAACGTTAACGATGATGCCCCAGCAGTATGAAACATCTCAAGCGCAGGCCCAGCGCCCTGATAGTAACCCATGGCAACGATGATCGTTAAACGGATAATGTTGAGGCAAATCAAAAGAGGCACCCCCAACCCAAGCACCGCGACCTTCTTCCAAAGCTTACCCCGAGTAATGTACGCCATAAAAACGGCAAACAAAGCAAACCCGATTAAACTGTAAACCCCTGAACAGGCAACGTCAATACTGAGGTTCATCACAGACAAATCCGCTCGAGTCAACACGATCAGGGGGTTGCCAAACTGCACCAGAATCGTCGAGTCTATGCCTAACAAGTTCGCTAACGCATTGGCTGCATGTGCACTCAAATCAGAAAGCCATGAACCAGCACTATATAGCGTCTCAATTGGCGGCGGAGTCAAAAACGCCAAAAAAGCAATCGGAAACCAGACCTGCCGAAGTGTCTGCCCACTAAAGAATACCAATACTAAACCTGCCGTAAAAAACGGCAAAGTCAACATATGATACTCAATCGGCGTAAAAGTGTTAGACCCAAACCAATAAACAAAAATCGATGCAGCACATAAAAGCACACCGCACAGCAACGAAAAATTCCGCTGCACAAACGATCCCTGCCGAGTTGGCTCAGAAAACGTCGCGCGCACCATCGCCCGCTTCCGATAGAGCATGTATGCGAAAAGGAAAGGTATCGCTAGAATGTGGTAGCTGGTTTGGTCACTCAGGGCATTCCGGAAGACTATGGTAAGGTCTTGGAAATAGAATGCAATAATCGCCCCTGCTATCACAGAGATTTTTAGGGCTAACGCTACCCGATGCTGAGTCAGCGATATAGCCAACCCTTGAAAAACGCGGCGATTGCTAAGAACCAAACTTTCCCATCCATCACATGACTATGCTTTAGGAGTGGGTCTTCTTCTCGCTTTAACCACTAAGAATGCACCAAAGCAAACAAGCACCACTGATAAACCGCCCCAGCTGTACTCGGGCACAACAAACAACGACGAACCGCTCCCCGTAGTCGCACTGCTACCAACAAAAGTGCTGTCACCAAGAAATTCGGCCTTTATCGCGTATTGCCCATTAGCCACAGTTTCAGGTACATCCCACGGATAGGAATAAACGCCCGTATCAGATGTTGCAATGGTCTGTATTGGGAGCCATTCTGCACCATCAAAGTAGGATAGCTCAACTTCACGAATAACTCCGGTGCCGTTGCTTGTTAGGGTTCCAGTGATGGTTGTGGTTGTATTACCATATTTATTTACAGTGGTAGGGGTGCAGGCGACTGTGATTTCGGTCGGCAGCACTGTTTCAGATATTATATAGTTTGCAGTTACAGTTACGGTTGTCGGAGTGCTTGGGGTGATGAAGGTGCCGCTTGCTCCGACTAACCCGTTTCCGTTACTCCAATGACTAAACCTATACGACGTTGCACCCCACCAGGTCTCCTTTACCGGCGTTAGAGCGGTGACAATAAGGACGTCTCCAGGATTACAATTATAGGTTGTTCTATAATCGCCCTGTGCTGACCACCTCGTGAAGGTTGTGCCATTAATATTTAAAATGTTACCACTGTAGGTTAGCCCGTCTTCTAAGCTGTTGACCTTGAAAATAACTTGGACTGTGCTTTGTGCTTGCACAGTTGATGTTGAGGTAATTGCTAATCCAAGTGCAATTAATGCAATCATTGCTATTGCGAATTTTCTGCTTTTCATTATTATCGCCTTGTATGGAGAAAAGTTTTGAAAGACAGAACTGACGCTGCCATTAACACTGTTATAGCTACCGCTAACCCGGTTCTGCTTTTCAAGTGATATTCTCCTTTATTAACCAGTAATGCCTTAAACTAACCCGCCAGACACAACACGCTTGATGCCGTCTGCGTATGGCAAGTAAGCCTTAAGTTCATTGCTTGAAGCAAATCGTGATATCCTGCTTTTTTATAAATATTTTGCTTTTTTTTAGCAATATTGCCATAGAAAAGCAATGGACTGCTGGTTGGTTAACCGGTGTAGTCCAAATATAGAAGGACAAACCAGCACGCCCGAAAAGATTAAAACCTTTATAGGTATAAATAGGAAAAAAATGTATAACATCTCTAAATAATGCACAAAAAAAAACTATAAAAACTAACCTTGCAAGTCGTGCAAACCAAAGCAAACAGTCAACTACCAAACAAAAGCTTTAAGTTCTTAAAGAAAGGGAAAAACGTGTACAATTGGTGTATTAAGTGGACTATCTAGCCCCTCTTCGGTCGGAAATAAAACTCGCCGTAATAGCTGAACTACTCGAAGGAGAAAAAAAACTAGCCGAGTTAGCCCAAAAGATAGACACAAGACAAACAACAATATCACATATTTTAAAAGAATTTGAAACATTAGCATTCATAAAAAAATCCGGCGGTCTTTACAGCCTAACCCCCCTGGGCCAGATCGAAGCAAAAATATGCAAAGCCACCCTCGCAGGCACCCGAGTTGTAA
>JBLNCY010000025.1:0-27934 GCA_050261115.1 Methanocella sp. | reverse complement strand
TGATGCACTTGTGGATGCGGCAATCATTAGTGGGTTAACCTTCTTTAGTACTTTGGGTGGCAGTTCTGTTGCTGGACTTGAGGGAGTATCTGCCATGAAGGCGGCGGCTATAGCGGCGTGTGCTCAGTTCTTTATCTTTTTAGCATTAAAGAGAGGAATAGTTCAACAGAAACATCCCTCTGTTTAGCATGAGGATAAGCAACTTAAGCGCTGAGAAAATATCGCGCATACGCTGGAATAAAAAATTTTTTAATAAATTCTGCACCTTGGAAACATTAACCTTCCGACTAAAAGAAAAGGGAAGGTTTGTTGTGCAGGATAAATTCGTTTGGGGGGTGGCGGGCCCGTGTAGGTATTAGTTTTAGTCAAGAAACCCCCAACCGCGTGTAAGCTTCCGCTGAAAATAATCACATAATACTCAGACAGCCTAGCAAGTATTTTTCTTGATTACTATAGCTAAGGGTTGTGACTTTTTCAGTTTCTATTGGTTTTTCATTCCGGTAACTGTTGAGAGGGTTGATACTCGCTTATTATCTCGTATAAAGATACACCTCGTAAAGTAGACAGTTGGTCAAAATAGTAACCGAGATTAAGAAATAGGGTTTATTAGGGAGTTTTGAGATTGTTGCGTTACGATATGCGGTAATAGTACAGCTTGGTTAGTACATAGGCTTGCCAAGTCTAGGACCCGGGTTCAAATCCCGGTTACCGCACCAACAAATTCTGAATCAACAATCAAAAATCAGCGGTCCCTTAAACTTGGCGCGTTAATGAATTACCGATAGGGATTGTGCTCTATAATAAAAAAAGACAGCTAGACGCGCCTATTCATATCTTACTGCTAATCTGTTTATGCACTGTAGGTTAATCAGCGTCTAAAAGTGACTGACAAGCAGTGTGCCCTTTCAAGCCGCGAAGCCTATGTTGGGGACTGAATTGAGAGTATTTTGACAATATTTCTTTTTTCTAGCCTTCGTATGGCATCAATGCATTCGTCTTTCTTTTCGCCTGTTATGTTTAGGTTCGCCATTATGTCTCCAATTGTGCCTTCGGGTTTTCCGAAGCGTTCATGCTTTCGGTAGAGGTGCTTAACGATTGATTTCTCCAGCTTTCCACAGCGCCAGGTAGTGTTCCGTAGAAGTACAACAATCGGGTGCCCGTAACCTGGGTCAGCTGTTTGTTGGTGTGGTTCCCCCATTTTTCTCCCAGCTAAGCCCTTTTTAACCCCAAAAAAGGATTTAAATCTTTATTCCATCCTCGATCATTCAAAAAATGATTAAAACCTACGTTGAACAGCCTATAGGACTTTTTTAAGGTATAATCCGTGTTTTCTGCCATAATAACGCTCCAATTTACCAATCGCCCCATAGCCTAGCTTATAATAAAGCTTGATCGCCGAATGGTTATCTTCACGGACTTCAAGACGGCACTCACTTATACCTCTGCCCCTTAGCAGGTTTTCCATCTCACAAAGAAGCCTTGTCGCAACGCCCCTGCGACGGAAACTGGGAGCAACGTTAAGTGTGACTATATGACCAAACTCTGTGCAGCTATCCGTATCTATCTGGGCGATAACAAAACCAGCAACCTCACCAGCTATTTTTGCCGTTAATGCAACCGTGTTATAGTCGACTAGTAGATACGCGATTTGTTGTCTAGTAAAGGCTTCCTCGTTGAAGCACTGTCGCTCAATTTTAAAAAAAGTATCCAGCATTCGGGGGGTTGCTGTCTCGATTTTAATTTCCAAAGTTCGGTCTTAATAGTGTAATACTCTGAGTTTGTTTTTAGTTTTTTCCGTTCTCTGCTTTGACTATACAGGGTTGCAGTTCAAGGTATTGCTGAGCGGCAAAGCCGGTAAAGAAGCGGAGCCAAAGCGTTATGACACGGGTAAGTATGGTAACTGTTGCGGCAAAGGCGCCGTTAACACCCATTGCAATGTATAGCGTGGTCATCGTAGCCTCGGGAATACCTACCTCAAAAGGAATGCCGACCGGAATAGATTTTACCGCTAAAACTATCGCGGCAGTAATGAGGATTATTCCCCAGTGTATGGGTTGACCAAGCGAATAAAAGACAAGGTAGGGAATAACTAAACTAAAGAACCATGTTACACCCAAGTAGAGGAAGGATTCAACGACAGGTTTGAGGTCATGTCGGTACTCGATCATTGAGTCGTGGAAGTGGTTGGCGATTTCGACGGCGCCTTCCCGGTATTTCTCCAAGTTCCATCGGCCCAGAGTGATTTTTGAGAGAAGTCTTGTAGACCAATCGAGGACTTTTAACATCCATGCTTTCTTGAAGGCCAGCACCATCAAGCCGGCAATGCTGACGGTGATCCCTACAGCCACAAAAACTATAATGTCAAAAATGGGTTTTGCGATATTGCCATCGATATTTATTAACACAATACCTAAGATGAGTATAACCACGTTCATTGTCATGCCCAAAACTCGATGCATAAACAATGACGCCATCGCTTTACCAAATGAGCTGCATTTGTCACGAACAACCAGATAGGCTCTCACTACTTCACCGCTTATCGACTCCGCTGGCACAATAGTGTCTACGTAGATTCCATACCAAACGTAGAGAAACGCTTTCTTTATCGAAAGTTTGATGTTTATATGGCTTGTTAGTGCATGCCAAGAAGCTGTAAAGAAAAAGATTTCGATAAACCCACAGAGGACAGCGACTGAGTAGATAAGCGGATTGGCGCGCTGTGCCGTTGCAATGATGCCGACGACATCTACGTTGAAGAGGTACAAATAGAGAAAGAACCCTACTATACCAAGTAGTGGGAGCAGCACGGTCTTCCATGTGAATTTCATTTTGGGTGGCTGCACTATGGTGTTTGCACCTGTCGCCGAGAAGGTACGAGCGGGCGATTATATATCTTTGTTCAAAGTCGAACAATTCTTCAAATAAAACCAGCTTAAAAGCACTATAAGCCTTCAGCATAATCGGGTCTTGGTTACCCTGAGATGGGCAAAGCGTTTTCTAATTATTATTGCCACTGTAAAGATTATCGATAAGACGCCCAGAAGACCAAAGAAGACCCACATGCTCGGGAACTCCGGAATAGGATTAACCATTAGCTCATAGATTCTGCCGTCATATGCAGTGAAGTACAATTCCCCGTCTTGATCAACCCCAAATGAGGTTATACTTAACCCTGAATCTACAAGTTCCTCATTGTTTAGTTCAGTACCGTTTAAGCAAAGTGCCCAGATTCTGCCCGAGCCAAAATCGCCATAGATGTATGCACCCTGCAGGCCGGGGTGGGTTTGGCCATGGTAAACATAGCCACCTATGATTGCGTTACCATCATCATGCGTATAATTATACACAGGCAAGGTGAGCCCTGTCTGATCACAGTCACCGGGCGGATTAAAACAGGCAGTTCCCTCCATGATGTTCCAGCCATAGTTCTTACCGTTTTCCACTAAGTCGATTTCTTCAAGGCTACTCTGCCCCACATCCGCCACCCAAAGCTGACCAGTTGCTGAATCGAAGCTAAATCGCCAGGGATTACGAAAGCCATAGGCATAAATTTCCTCTCGATAACCCAAACTGTTGCCCGCATAAGGATTGTCTGGGGGAATACCATAATTACGCTCTGCTGGTGTTTGGGTAATATCTATGCGCAGAATTTTACCGAGGAGCGTCTGCCTGTTTTGCCCATTTCCAAGTGGATCACCTGCTGAACCGCCATCGCCAACGCCTATGTAGAGGTAGCCATCTGAGCCGAAAGCTAATTGCCCACCTTTATGGTTACTGAAGGGTGGCTGAGGAATTTCAAGTATTATCCGCTGGCTATCTGGATCGGCTTGGTCAGGGTTATTTGGGTCTATCGTGTAGCGGGCGATTACGGTTCGACGCGGATTGTCTGCTACGTAGTTGATGTAGAAATAGGGATTGGTTGTGCAGTTGGGGTGGAAGGCTAAGCCGAGAATACCTTGTTCGCCGCCATAGAGCACTTGACTACTTATGTCAAGGAAAGTTACGGCGTCGCTTGCATTTTTTATGTTTTGGAAGACCCTGATGGTTCCGGTTTGTTCAAGTACGAAAAGCCTGTTACTGCTGACTGGGTCTGCGATTAATCCGGTCGGCTGGTTGAAAGACAAATTTGGAAACGCTACTGTTACAATATACGGGTCAGCTATTTGCCCATTTACGGTGTCGGTAATTTCAGGGGCCAAAGTGAGAAAAAGCAGTGCCACAATAACGGAAATAGTGATTAGCCAATAATTCTTCAAGTTTACCCCATACTGTTTAACAAAAAAAGGCGAAGCTGCAGGGTTTAGGCTGCAGTTGGTTGGTAGTTTAATGGCTTACTTCGGTGGTTTCTTCACGATTCTTAAGCTTCTCATCGAGTAAAACCAAAAGCTCTTGCGGCTTAACTGGCTTAACCAAGTAAGCATCAGCACCCTCATCGAGCGCTTTTACGCCCGTCTCAAGAGAGGGAAAACCCGTGATCATGATTTTGACGGTGTGTTGGAGTTGAGGTTTTAGTTTAGCCAACAAATCGGTCCCATCCATGTCCGGTAACCTAATGTCAACCAATGCCAAGTCATAGTGGCGGTTCTCAGTTTTCTCCATTGCTTCTTTGCCGGTTTCTGCCGTATCTATTTCATAGCCACTTTTTTGTAAGATTCGTGTGAAGGTACGAAGTATAGATTTATCATCGTCGACAACTAGTATGGTTTTTTTGTTTGCTGCCACTTCTCAAATTCCCTTCTTATAACAACTGGCTCCTCGAAACATTCGGGAACCTCGATTTTCTCTGCAAAACCAACACATACCGATTATGTGGTTGATATTGCAAAGAACGCCAAATTCATTTTTGGTGTTTCTAACTATAAATTTCGAGATTAATAAACGCTATCCCCAATGCTAAAAACAGAAAACTTCGGGTTAGAGTGAACAAAAATAAAAAATGTTTAGGCAGATATTTGCTTCTGCTCTTCTGCCCAAGCTTCCTTAGCAGCCTTGACTATCTCGTCAATGCTTGGTTGGAGATTCAAATCGTATAAAACACCTTTAACAAGCTCATTGTTTATAATTAGGGCAATTTCGCCTGGTCTAAGGGGCTCGGTTCTTGTTGTCTGAAAGACACGAAGTGCACGTAAGCAGAATTTTACAAGAACGTTTTTTAGTTCTTCTTGAAGACGGCCTAATTCGTCTTTAGCTTCGACCATTTTCTTACTGTAAGCATCTGAATCTCTTTCGCCAGTTGGTTCCATGCTCATTATACATCAATCCTTCAGGGAGTCATGTAAACTGTGCATTATAACGTTTACTTAAAACGCTAAAAGAACAGAAAAAATTTAGGGATTAGGCTTTAGGTTTACCCAGCTTCTTGTTAACGCAAGCTTGGATGAAACCAAAGTATTCCGGCGAGGGCCTAGCGGGCCGACTCTTAAATTCCCCATGGAACTGCGATGCAAAGTAGAAGTATCTGTCAGGCAACTCTAACGTCTCCATCCTCCGGCCGTCTGTACTTTTACCAGTAAAGAACAAGCCTTTGTTCTTAAGCGCCTCGATATAGTCAAGGTTAACTTCGAAGCGGTGGCGGTGACGCTCCTGAATTTCCTCTGCGCCATAGAGTTTCTCAGCTAAGCTGTCTTTTTGGAGTACAATTTTGTGTGCACCAAGACGCATAGTTGCACCCTTAATTTCGATGCCTCGCTGCTCAGGCATGAGATCGATGACAGGGTAGGGTGTATCGGGGTTTATTTCAGTGCTGTTAGCATCCGTTAAGCCCGCGACGTTACGTGCGAACTCGATAACGGCAAGCTGGAAGCCATAGCAGATACCTAAGAATGGAATGTCGTTTTCTCGGGCGTACTTTGTAGCGGCAATCATACCCTCGGTGCCCCTTGGACCAAACCCATATGAAACGAAGACGCCATCGTAATTTGAGAGGTCTTTGAGGCATTCAGGTTCCCGCTCGAATTTTTCTGCCTCCAGATAACTTATACAAACTTTGGCTTTGCAAGCTGCGCCGCCGTGGCGGAGCGCTTCAGTCATACTCACGTAGCTATCCGATAAACCTGCATATTTCCCGACTAGCGCTATTTTGACTTCATAATCGGGGTGAAGCATGCTTTCGACAAATGTTTGCCATTGGCTGAAGTCTTTAGAGTCGCATTTTAATCCGAGGCGTTGACAGATAAAGTCACCCATACCCTGCTTGTCAAGCAGCAGAGGCACCTCATAGACGGTTTCAGCGTTATAGGAACAGAAAACCGAGCTCTCCGGTATAGTGCCAAACACAGCTATTTTTCTTAGCGCTTCAGCATCTATCATCTGGGGGCTTCTTGCAACAATTGTGTCAGGCTGGATGCCTATGCGACGCAACTCGTTGACGCTGTGCTGTAAGGGTTTTGTTTTCATCTCGCCTGTAACATCTAGGACGGGCACAAGCGCAACGTGAACGTATAGTGTGTTTTCATATCCCTCTTCTAGACGCATTTGACGAATGGCTTCAAGAAAAGGTAAGCCTTCGATGTCGCCGACTGTTCCGCCGACTTCAGTCAATACGATGTCAGCATTGACGGATTTGCCGGCGTTTCTTATGCGGTTCTTAATCTCATTAGTGATATGTGGAACAATCTGGACGCATCTGCCAAGGTAATCGCCATGGCGTTCCTTCTCGATTACACTTCGATAGATGGTACCAGTGGTTAAGTTATTATCCTGTTTGAGGCTTAAATCCAAAAAGCGTTCATACCAGCCCAAGTCAAGGTCGGTTTCGCCGCCGTCATCGGTAACGAAAACTTCGCCGTGCATGTACGGGTTCATTGTACCCGCATCAATGTTAACGTATGGATCGATTTTTACTACGGTTGGTTTTAGTCCTCTTGCTTGTAACATTTTGCCAATGGAGGAAGTTAAAATTCCCTTTCCAACAGAGCTCAGGACACCGCCAGTTACGAAAATATACTTAACCATTAGTTTCCCCGCATTAGCCTACACCTTTCATGCTAAGTCCTATTAACTCTTTTTGTGCAAGGTGCATAAAAATAAGCAATCACACGTAAAATAGCATGAGAAAAGAGCAAACTAGGAAGATGTTGCTTGTCGGTATCTGCGATTACGTCGCAAGCCCAACACAATAATCCAGAGGCCTATAAGAATCAGTATCATGGGCCAAATCAACGACCATATGTTCCAGCCAAAAAGAGCGCCTAAACCGATGAGTATAACAAATAACCCTGCAATTAAAAGCCTGACGCCGCTTCCCCAAAAAGGCTCTTCGCCGTAACGGGTATACCCTTGGCGAGCGTAGGAGCGTGACTCTGTGCTGTAGAGGGGTGCGCCGCAGTTAGAGCAGTTCTGTGCATTCTCTGGATTATAAGTTCCGCATCTTGTGCAATAAACCATCGGTTTCACCGTATTTATTCAGTGAGTTGTGTACTGATAAGACTTTTGGTAACCTAAAATCTTGGATAGTACAGAGGGTCTTTTTGCATAACAACTATTAATCACAGTTGCAATAGCATACGTGGAGCGATAAAATAAATGCCACAAGCCTATGTACTCATCAACGTTGAATCAGGCTCAGAAGAAGAAGTTGTCAATCAACTAAAAACAGTGGCAGGCGTAGAAGAAGCCTACTACTCTTACGGCGTTTATGACATAATCAGCAGAGTTAGAGCGGAAACCATGGAGAAACTCAAGGACTTAGTAACCCGTAAAATAAGAACGCTTAACCGAGTCCGGTCCACCCTAACTCTGATTATGATGGAAGAATAAACGCTTCACCTTATTTTATCTTTAACGCATTTCTTATTAAGTTAAACAGTCAACAGAGATTTTATGAGACATAAACTTGCTGCCCTACTCACAACAGTAATCCTGTTAAGCGTAGCCACCGCAGCTTCATCCGAGGGGATTTCTGTGGGAGTGAAAAGCGGCGACTGGATAGAATATAACGTAACCTCCTCAGGAGCACCCATGCAAGGTCACGATGTGGAATGGGCAAGAATGGAAGTAATAGCCGCCCAATCCCCCAACATAACCGTAACCCTAACCTCAAGATTCACCGACGGCATAACCGACACAATCACCGCAACCATCAACCTAGAAACTGGACACTTAATCGACGACTTCATAATTCCCGCCAACCTAAACGTCGGCGACAGCTTCAAAGACGAACACTACGGCAGCATAACCATCACTGGATCAGAAGAAAGAACCTATGTGGGCGTCCAAAGAACGGTACTCTATGCCACCATGGGCAACAACACCTACTACTGGGATAAAGCCACCGGCGTAAGCGTCGAAGGAAACACACAGACGCCAGAGTACGCTATTCACTCGGTAGCCTCCGCTACTAATATGTGGCGAGCAGAATCTGGGTTAGTGTTTGATTTTGCGTCGTTGGTATTGGTGGGCGGTGTCATCGTGGTTGTGTTATCTGCGTTTGTGGCCTGGCTTGTGCATTACCTGCGAAGAAGAACCTGCAACGCAAAGCGGCGGTAGCCTAGTTGTTTGTGTTAAGCTTAAATGGTTAGCTACCAAACGTTAAGCGAGGCCTTAGGCGATTTATGGAATCCAACGCAGCTAAACCTCTTAAATCCAAACCAATCCTAATCATCCTCGTAGCAGGCTTAATCGCATTTTTCCTTTACTTCTTCTTCTACGTTAACCCCCAAGAGGTAGCGCAAATTCTCACCCATACTAACCTCGCCATCTACGCCGCAGCCTTCTTCATGTACACATTAAACACGGTCTTTTCCTCGTTAGCGTGGTATCGCCTCCTAAACGAAGTAAACGTTAAAGTCTCACGCAACAAAGCCTTTCTATACACCTGGGTTGGTCTATTCTTCGAAGCAACTGTACCGCAGCTAGGCTGGTCAGCGGAGATCTCCAAAACATACATGCTCTCCAAAGACTCCAATATTGATGCAGGAAAAATCGGCGCCTCAGTTATCTGGCAGAAAATCTTCAACATGACCCTAACAGTCGTTACCCTAAGTGCTGGATTGGGGCTGGTACTTTTCAACAGTGCTCTGCCCCTTTCAGCCGCGTTACTAATTACAGTTGTACTGTTTCTCTCAATAACGGTACTAGGCGTAGTTTACTATATCAGCTTCAAGCCCTCCGCCACCAAAACGCTTGTGGGTTGGGCGGTTAGAATCGTGCAGTTCTTTCGAAAAAATTGGAACCCAACAAGCTTCATCGCTAAAATCGAATCGGCGCTGGGGAATTTCCACTCAGGCGTTGCACACCTAAGAGCCAAACCCAAAACTCTAGCCCTGCCTCTACTGTACTCAGCAGCAAGTTTTGCCTGTGAAGTCTCAGTGTTCTTTTTAGCGTTTGCCGCGTTGGGGCAGCCCATACGTATAGACGCTATCTTCATCGTTTTCACCCTGACAGGAGTTTTGCAGACGGTGGGAGTGGCGTTTTTTGGTTTCCCCGAGGTAGTGATGGCGTTCACCCTGCAGGCGCTTAGTATAAACCCTGAAGTGGCAATCGCAGTAGCATTACTTACCCGCATCGTCACGTTATGGTTCCGCCTCTGTGTGTCTTATGTGGCACTGCAATGGTCGGGACTAAAGATTATACGCCAAAACAGGGAACAAAAACCAAAAGTGCACTAACGGCTTAGGCACTTATCATCTTAGAGCTTAGCTATTTGCTAGGAAACATTTTTAATGTCACGGCACCATTCTTTACTTTGAGGATAGATATGCCTACAGCGTTTGTGTTGATTAATACCGAGATAGGCTCTGAATCAGATGTTTTAAAGGAGCTGAAGAAGGTTGAAGGCGTTGAGGAAGCATCCGCCGTGTATGGAGTTTATGACATCGTAGCAAGAGTAAAAGCAGACACGATGGATAAACTCAAAGAAATCGTTACTTGGCGCATACGCAGACTCGACAAAGTCCGTTCGACGCTCACCATGATTGTGGTCGAAGACAAGTAACCATTCCTTCTTTTCCAATCATTCGATAGTTTTGTTACTCGCATATCCTCTTAAACAATAAAATAACAGATAGATTTGGTAATTGTGAAATTAGAATTCAAGTTTAAGTGTCCCTGGTGTGGAGAATATTTCGAAAGCTCCACCGATTTGCAGCATCATGCCAGAGGGCACTATGTCACTTACAAAAATACTGCGCCAAGTTAGCGTTTGTGACTGTATCGACACAATCACAAATTTTTAAATTATTCACAGCTGCACAATCCTACCTGTGCGTCCAGAAGGTGACATGATGCAATTAACCTTGCAATCCCAAGAAACGCTAACAGAAGCGGCTAGCGGATGCACGGAATTTTTAACTGGTTGGTTTATGAGGTTTGAGAAGTCAATGATTTTTAATGTGTTCCCCTTAGACACAGAGCACTCTTTCCTCTAAACCAACCGCCATTAAATTTTGGAGAAAAAAGTTATGCCAACAGCCTATGTCCTTCTAAATACCGAAATAGGTTCAGAAAAGCAGGTTCTAAAAGCGCTCAAAGAGTTAGATGGGGTAGAAGAAGCCTACAAGCTATGGGGAGTCTATGACATCATTGTCAACGTTGCAGCAAAGACCATGGATGAACTCAAAGACATCGTCACACATCGTATTGATGAAGTCGGTCGGATTCATTCCAAACTGACAATGATTATCTCAGATAAGGCACCAGTCGTCTTCCCATTAAAGAAAACAGACGAGAAAACCGACATCATAGAGTTTGAACCAGTACAAGTTCTCGCATAGTCTTTTAACAATATTTTTTACCTTCAACCTCTTTCTTCTACTTTCCAATTGAGGCACCACCCTTGACTACACAGGCCACCATGCACATCGGCTTAGATGATACGGACTCAACCAAGGGTGGCTGCACCACATACCTCACCGCAATCCTAATTGACAAACTAAAAAAATACAACGTTAACTACATAGATTACCCTGGCTTAATTAGGTTGAACCCTAACGTGCCATGGAAAACCCGTGGCAACGGTGCACTCTGCCTAAGATTCAATTACAATACAGAGTTCGAGCAGACAATAAAGGAAACCGCCATCGAGCTCTGGGAAGAACATTCACGGACCAACGAAGCAGGCACCAATCCCGGCATAGTCTTCTACAACTCACAGGAGATACCAGAAGAGTTTACCGCTTTTTCAAAGAAGGCGGAAACAACAATCGTAACCCTCGAAGAAGCTTTATCACTGATTAAAAAGTTCCACGCTGAAGCATTCGGCTACAACACCTGCCGAGGCATCATCGGTGCACTCGCAGCCATCGGTGAAACCCTCAACTGCGACCACACCTACGAACTCATCGCCTATCGCGCACCCGAAAACTTGGGTACAAAGCGACAGGTAGATGCGGCGTCAATTTTTGAGATGGATAAGCAAACCCAGCCCTATACTTTTAACAACGTAGACACCGAGAAGGGTCGAGTCATTATTACACCCCGAGGTCCCGACCCGATCTTGTTTGGCATTAGGGGTGAGTCTCCCGAAATCGTTAGAAAAGCCTTCAGCATAGTAAAAACCTTGGAACCGGTTGAGCGTTGGCTAATCTTCCGCAGTAACCAAGGCACGGATGCACACCTAAAGCCGGTAGCGAAGCTAACCGAGTTGGAACCTTACTGTTCGGTTATCGTTAGGGGCACAGTTTCTAAAGCGCCACGCTTAGTTCCTGTTAGGCACGTAATTTTCTCGATTAAGGATGAATCCGGCGAAGTAGACTGCGCCGCCTACGAACCGACAGGCGACTTAAACAAGGTCGCTAGACAGCTAATAGTCGGCGACGAAGTCAAAGTCTACGGAGCCACCCATAAAGCCGCCGAAAACAAGCCCCTAACAATCAATCTAGAAAAAATCGAGGCCCTCAAATTAGCCCTACAAACTCAAACCGAAAACCCATATTGCCCCAACTGTAACAAACGCCTCAAATCCATGGGTAAAAACCAAGGGTTCCGCTGCGAGAAATGCGGCGGGAAATACCCTGACCTAAAAAAGAAAGAGGTGGCTTTGCCTCGGGCGGTTGGTTTGGGGCTATATGTGACTTCCCCGCGGTCTCAGAGGCATTTGACTAAGCCGCTCAGACGGTATGGACAAGAAAAAGTTGATGCGTCAAGCTGCCGCCTAATCGATGCATGGTATTCGAGCAGCAGATAGGTTCCTGAAATTCAAGAAGCGCTAAGAGATAGCCATAGCTTAAAGCGGCATTCCTATGCCTCTACCACTTTTGCATCTTTCAGGACAGTAACGTTTCCTACACCCTCTTTGACGTAGCCGACTTCACAGAATCGAATGTGCCGTTTATCTAGCTCACTTTGCAGTTGATTGCTGTGCTCTTTGGCTACTGCCATCAGTATGCCGCCTGCTGTCTCTTTGGATTCGCCAGTCAAAAGTGGGTAGCCAAATACGTCTGCTAATTGCGGGGTACCCTTGATCACCCAGAGCGTGTCAATCACTATGTCTACCCTGCTGAGCATGGCCATGTTAGCTGCATGCCCTTTCAAGCCAAAACCGGTGACGTCTGTGGCGGCATGAACGGGGACTTTTTGCATTACTTCAGCCACTGGCTTATTGGAGGTTATCATGCCGTTTATGGCGCTGTCAACAGCGGTATCTATGAGGTCTTTAGGTATGTCTTCAAGTAACTCGCAATCCGCCTCGTCCTTGCGCAGTCGATACGCCGCCATAGCTGGAGCGATGCCAAGGGGTTTAGTTAGAAACAGGCGGTCGCCTGGTTTAGCGCCTTTAGTATAAACAATACTCTCAGGCTTACCCACTCCAGTAGCGGCGCCTCCAATAATTGGCCAAGGATTACGAATAGTGTGTCCACCCACCACGGGCGCATCCATTTCGCGGCAGAAATCACCAAACCCCTTAAGCATACCGACCGCTATCTCGGTGGGCATTTTCTCGGGGAAAGCCATAATCGTGAGTACACTTGCGATTTTGGTTACGCCCAACGTGTAGATATCGCTTGTTACGTTGCTCCCAGCAATTCTGCCTTGAATTTCGGGTTCGTCAACCATTGGCGTAAAAAAGTCCAGCGTATTCAGGATAGCTATGTCGTCAGCTACTTTGACAACACTGCTATTTTCCCATGGGCCTGCGAGCACGTCGGGTCCAAACTCTTCGGTCATGCCCGCTTGATCTAGCAGCTTATCCAGTTGGTATTGGGGCAGTTTACAGCTGCAGCCATGGACCGGAACAGCTTTGGTTAAACGGTAACTCATACAGGACGCTCCATGTTAGACTTAATCTGGGAATAAATAAAAAGGTATAATCTAAAAATGGGTAGAAGCTGGTTAAGGTTGTTTTTTACCCGCGATTATCTCAAGGAAGGCTTCTAGGCGTGTTTGAATCTGTGGAGCGTCCCCCATGGAATAGTCGGTTTCGATTTTCAGCATCGGTACCTCTTGAGCTTTGAGTGCACGATCAACCTTGACTGCTTCCACATTATAGTCATGGCAGTTCTGGAGCGTATAGTAAATTACACCATCCGCTTTGAATTGCTTAGCGAGGTCAGTTACGCTCTTTATGCGCCGCTCATTGGGGGTGAAGCATGCACAGGGAATCTTGCTGTATTTCTCCACTATAGCCCATAACAGGTCATCGATGCGGTCTCCTTTGGGTTCTACCAAGTCCATGAATAAGCGTGTGCCGACACAGCTTTCCTCAGCGACTATTGTTGCGCCTACTGATTGAGCGATGCTGTGAACTTTCCAGTTTGGAATCGCCATCGGACAGCCCGAGACAAGCAGTCGTGGGGCATCTTTGGGTGCAACTCCGACGCCGTTTCGTACCCGCTCTTCGAGTTCATCGCATAATTCGTTCACTTTTGCGGTAAAGCGTTTGGGATCATCGTTGAAGCTAATCTGGTAGATTAACAGAGCGTCTAAGCCGCTGATTGGAGAGGGAGAATTTGCTCTGAGGTCTGAGAGGCGTTTTAGGGCTTTGCGCTTATTGTTAATTAGCTCTATGGATTCTTTTAGCTTCTCAGCCGTTATTTTGTTTCCTGTAAGCTCCTCGAGTTTGGCTTTGAAGGCTTCAAGTTCTTTTAGCCAGAACTCTTTGCCTTGCTGCGTGTCAGGTTTATGTGGGATCTCTAACACGTATGTTGGAACAAGCTCGTTTAAGAGTTCATAGACTTTCTTTTTGCCATCGCAGGTGGTTTCGCCTACCACTAAGTCGCTCACTTGGAAATAGGGGCAAGTCTTGCTGAGTTTGAAACCGTAGAAGGATTTGATGAGGGGACAGAGGCTACGAGGTAGAACTGTTTCTGCTTCTGGAACAGAAAAGTCCGCGCCGCCACACAAGCCCACCATAGAGGCGCCTGCGGCATAAGCCAATTCTTCAGGAGCATAGACGCAGAAGGCGCCTATGACTTTTTTTCCTTCTTTGCGTTGGTCGTTTAGCTCTTTGATGCGGAGCCCATGGATTTCTGAGACGACAAAGTCAAAGTAATCCATCTTTTTAGGGCGATTCTTCTGGGTTAAGTAGACGCTGCTATAGAATTGTCCTAGGGCGTTTAGTAGGTGGTCGTGTTTTTCTATGTCTATTCCGATGCTTTTCCACAGTTCAACATAGTTTTCAGACATATTTTTCACTGCCGTTGTAACGGAGACAGCTACCGCTATTAAAAAATGTTTATTTGAATATTAAAAAAATTGATAGTTACTCTAGTTTATGCTTTTTTAATCAGAATCCTGAATTCGCCGTCTGACTTGGAGGCCTCCACCACGCTGTGACCGTTATTTTTTGCCCAGCGCTGAATATTATCAAATTCTGCTTCGCCTTCACCGATAACCTCCAACAACTGCCCAGTCGCCATTGATTCGAGTTTCCGCTTTGTGAACGCCACGGGTAGAGGGCACATTTTGCCTTTTACGTCGATTTTTTCAAGACTCATAGGGTGGTCACTAAAACGTTAGGACTTTATCGCTGTCTATCGTCCATTCAATTAAGTCATGCACGGTAGCAAGTTTGACCCCATCAAATAGGTCTGCCTGGGTTAAGCCGCGTGCATCTGCGCATACTACACAGGATTTTACTTCTACGCCGCCTTTGATCATGTCCTCAAGCATTTGGCCGTAGTTAGTTAGGCCTTGGGCGGGTTTTTGGCTTTTTTTGGCGAGGTAGACGCCGTTTTCGAATAGCCAGATGCGTACTTTGTGTCCTTCTAGGTCTGCGGTCCATGCGAAGCGTAGGGCAGTTAGTGCGCGTTCTTTGGCGTATGGGGCTTCGAGTATGATTATTGTGAATGTTGCCATGTGTGTTCAAACCTGAATGGTTAATAGTAGTTATTAAAAAAGCGAATATTAAAGGATTCGTATAAGGAATAATATATAAACGGGGCACTTAGACTAAACACGTTGTGGGACAATAACGGTATGGAGACAATACGATTTGATTACCTGAACACTTTCCTGACTGTTGCACGAACACATAGCTTTTCAATAGCCGCCAAAGAGCTAAAGACCAGCCAAGGCACCGTCAGCCACCACATAGCCGCACTCGAGGCCTTTTTTGGCGCTGAACTATTCAAGAGATCAGCTAATGGCGTCATCGTCACGGACGCGGGCGCGATTCTAAAGGAAGCGGCTGAAAAAATGCTCCGTCAAGCAACCGACGCCAAAGCCAAAATATCCCAAATCAACCGCACCCTCCAAGGAACCATCTCTATTGCGGCAAGCACCATTCCCGAAGAATACATACTACCGGGCTTGATGGCGGAGTTCCATAAAAAGAATCCCGGCGTCAAGTTCAAAATCAAAGCCCAAGACAGCCTCAGCAGCTTGTCTTCTTTGCAGATAGATGACGTTGATTTTGCAGCTGTGGGAACCAGGGAGGGGTTTGAGGAAAAATTTGATTTTCTCCCCATCGGCGAAGACCAGTTGGTATTAATCGTAGCGTGTAATCACGAGTTAGCCCGGAGTAAATCGGTTAGACTTGAAGAGGCCGCAAAGTATCCAGTGGTAGTGCGTGAGGAGACCTCGGGGACCCGTTTGGAAATCGAGAAGCTGCTTGAGGCACATAATGCCTCGTTTGAGGATATTGCCTTGGAGGTTGGCAGCACCTCGTCGGTGATTACGGCTGTGTCTGAGGGCAGAGGCGTTAGTGTGGTTTCTTCGCTTGCTGCTTCTAAAGCTCAGGCGGCGGGCTTGGTGACGGTGGTGCCTATCATGGGTATTTCAGGCGGCCGCCAACTATACATGGCGCGGCCTAAAAAGCCGATGCTAAAACCAGCAGAGGCCTTCTGGGAATTCTGCAAAGCCTACAAGTATAAACCTAAAACCGTAACCTGCCCTGAGAGCTAAAAGTCCTCGTCTAACTTAACCCACACCTTCCCATCCTTAACTTTAAAAGGATAAAACGTCAAGGCATAACCGGGGTCGTTTTCGTATTCGCCTGTTTCTAGGCTAAATCGCCAGTCATGGCACGGGCAAATCACCATGTCGTCCGCTATGGTGCCGCCCGAGAACTTGCAGCCCATATGAGGACACCTATCGTCAATAACATAGAGCTTATTCTTGTGCTTGATGAATAGGACTTGTTTGCCCTCGGCGCTGACAAGTTTCTTTTCGCCATCTTTGATTTCCGACTCGGATAGAAGCGGTATGTAACCTTCGTCGCTGGACATAGTCAGTAAATGGGCGGTTTATGCTTAAAAATCTGGCGTAGCTACGGCATAAGTTTGCTAGAGTGCCTCTGTTGCTCTCGCAGGAACCCCCCTCCCTTATATATAGACTCAACACCCGCTGAAGTCGGAGGGCTTGTCTGGGTGGTTGCTGCTTTGGGCTGTGAGGACTGTGGCGCTGGCGGAGGGGGGATTGTTGGCTACACAACTCTTCCAATAGTTAAGCGTATATTTGCCTCTCTTCAAGTGGCTTCCCCATTAAGCATAAGAAATGCTTATTAAATGAGGAACGGTAGATTTCTGAAGCTAACCAAAAAGTGGGCGAGTAGTCCAGCTTGGTATGAACGCTGCATTGGCATTGCAGAGGCCGCGGGTTCAAATCCCGCCTCGTCCACCAATCAACCACTCCATATAATTTTTTGAGATATAGGAAATGAACTATAGAAATGAACTATAGCAAGTCTACTTAACTGGTAAATTTTTCCATCATTGCAGATTCAGATTCATCGGTTTAAGCCCTGATTTGTATGGAACTTTACTTATTGAAAACATTACGCTTAAAATGAGTATAGTTTGCAAGAAAATCAAGGTTTTAAAAATAAACCAAACGAATAAGTGGTAACTAAAACTTAGCAGGGTTTGGCGTGAAGAAAACCTATCTCACAGCATTCATACTGCTAAGTTAACGTTATAACCATTTATGTGTCTATTACCTATCATGGGTAGAATAGAAACTCAGGCGTTATCCCTAACTTTCATTATCGTTTTGTCATGTCTAACTTTGATTGTTGCTAAGCCTACCAACGCCCAAACAATACCTAAACCAGCAGTACCGGAATTCACCGTGAAGTATGCAGATAACTCATATTATGCTCCAACTCCTACCGCAATTACTGACCAGTACGGCAATAGTCGGGTAGTACAGGGCTATGTCGAGAATAAGACGTTTGAATTTTCCATTAAAAATCAAGCCTTTGCACCATATACTATCCCATATAATTCAAGCGACCCATACAATACGGGTCAAACTGTAAGCGTGATGTACAATATTAGAATGAAACAATCAGAAGGAAATTGGGCATTCATTACCCATCTATCAGATGGATACCTAAGCCAGTCTGCCGGTCATTCAACAATAGCAAGTTACCCATTAGACCAGCTTTTCCCATCAGGCATCCCTTATGGTTCAGAGATTGAGTTTCAAGTTCAGGCATTAATAGGCTACGTTCATAGATACCCCATAATTAACTCCTGGACTTTCAATGGTACTGAAAGCGATTGGAGCAGCACCCAAATAGTAACCATACCAGTAAGTTCTGCTTCACCTACACCATCTCCAACCGTTCATACTTCGAGTTCGCCAATGCCAACCATAAATACGAGTGCACATCAACCAGAAACACATCCTGCCCCAACCTCAATAGTTTTAGCTACAGTTCTGATTGCTACAGCGGTTGTTATTACCGCTATATTGCTTTATAGTAGGCATCAAAAAACCGTTAACTTAAAGAAAGGACATCTTCCAGCGATGAGTTGTACCATACCCAGTTTGTAGTAAACTATTAATTGCTACTATTTGCCTTTGGTGGTATGGGCAGAATCGGGAAAACCTTGACTTTACTGCTTGCTGTATTATTCATATCATCTTTAGTTATGGCCCAACCCATATTCGTCAAAGCCCAAAGTAAAACAATAATTGTTCCAGACGACTTTGCTACTATCCAATCAGCCATAAACCATGCTACCAACGGAGGCACCGTTTATGTTAGAAGCGGAATTTATACTGAAAATGAGCTTAGCATAACCAAGTCTATATCATTAATAGGTGAAAATGTTGAAACAACGAAAATAAAATTGAATTCTGAAAAACATGATGAACCCTTGTACCCAGAATTTCCAGACATATACAGAGCAATTTGGTATGACAGAGCTATGGCTGTTTACGCTGATAATTTTGTACTTTCTGGTCTCACAATTTCAACTACAGGCGGTGACATTAACATTACTGGAAACAATAACAAAATAGAGAGCAACTTCATATCAGCTCCTCTAACAGTTTTGGGGTTTAATAACAAAATAGTAAACAATACATTATCATCAAGACCCATAAATATTGCTGGAAATCATTGCAACTTTACATTAAATAAAGTTAGCAATGGAGACGTTAATTTCGCTGGTCAATATAACACGGTATCTTTCAATACATTCGGGGGTTCTTTTTCTGCAGTCTCAGACGAAAGCTACTTTTATAGTAATTTCTGCGTTGATGCACAGTATGGTGCGTTTAAAGTTAATGGTAACAATAATGTTTTGTGCAAAAATGTTTTAGACCACTTTGGGGATGGTTTAATTTTAATCGGTTATGGCAACAAGGCTATGTTGAATAATGTCACTTATTGTCGAATAGGTATTTCTCCAAGTGCAGATAGTATAATGTACGCGAACTATATTGCCAATAATGAGTGGACTATAAACTCACGTAACGCTATCATAAATCCATATGGCAACCTTAGCTTCTTAGTCCATAACAACTTTGTGGACAATCGGTATTATCAAATGTGGACAATGGTTATGTCCAATATTACAGACTATTTGGACAATGGCATAGAAGGTAATTATTGGAACACCTATCAAGGAGAGGATAACAACAACGATGGTGTAGGTGACTCGCCTTTCTACTTAGACTCTACACATCTCGACAGGTATCCCCTCATAAATCCAGTTAATCTTTCCGCAGTTGAGGAAGTGATTCCCGATTGGCTTATAATGCCAACTATCGAAATTATCAATCCAGAAAGCGTTACCTATTCGATTAGAAATGTAAGTGTAGATTTTGTCCTTAACAAACCGGTTTCATGGATTGGCTATAGTTTAGACGAAAATAACAATGAAACCATATCGGGCAATCTAACCCTCACTGATTTGTCGCTTGGTACACATAATATCACAATCTATGCTATTGACGAATATGGCAATGAGGGTAGTTCAGAAACAGTCAGTTTCACAATTGAGGAAAACAAATCCTTGTCAAACTTGCTTGTGACGGCCGTAATCGTCTCGGTTGTATCCATCTCTTTGGCTTGTATAGTGCTCTTGAGAAAGCATAAAAAAACCGCTAATTCAACATAGTCGGCTCATTTCGATAAAGCTAAATTTAACCGAGGTCAATACGACACATGGAACCTAGGATGCCAGATAGTGAACAGCGTCACATAATACGAGACGTATTGCTAACCGCAGACGTTAACGCCAGATACGACCTCTACTTCACTGACAACCGTGTCGCCATCGTTTTCATGGGCAACCTCGACCGCTACAGCCCCAGCATGCCTAATATCCGCCAGATTCCCTCAACCGCCAACGCCATCAGCCCACCCCTAACCTACGTCGACAGCCGCATAAAAGCAATAGAAGAAGAACTTAGCACCATGCCCCTTGACCAGATCCTCAAACTCAGCAAGAAAAACAGCGACTACACCTACGACGAAATTGAGCGGCTCCAACTAGAATGGGGCGAGGAGCTAAAGTTTAGAATTCTAAGCGAGGACTATGAATCCGAGTTAGAACCCACCAAAGAACAGTGGATGCAACTCTTCAACCTACTAACAACGCTTGAACCGACCAGCGATAAACTGGAGGTTGAAGGCAACTGGAAAGAACTACAAAAGATTCTATGTGCCGTTCGCTGCGATGAATGCGGCGCTGAGAATGATTTAGATGCGGTTTGCTGCATTAATTGCGGCCAACACCTCACAGAAAAACCAACCACCAACAGCACAGGAATCGCTTGCGGAACATGCGGAACTATGAGCGTGGACAACGCTTTGTTCTGTAAGCAATGCGGAGCAGGCATAGTAAAGAAAGAATAATTTACCCAGGAACCCCAGCACTACACCGCAAGGGCGGGGCTTAATCTGCCGAGGCACCCTCGGATTTATCGGAGTCCAGCCAATTCCGTGACTTAGCCACCGTTTTTCCCGCAAAGGTCAACTTTAAGGCGTCATCATAGGGGCAAATCTCGACGCAGCGGGCACAGAGGATGCATCGGGATTCGGTGACGTCGCCGCCTTTCTTCTCGTACATATCGGTTGCTTGGGTTGGGCAGACGCGTTTGCAGACGCCGCATTTGGTGCATTTTTGCTCGTTCTTCTCTAGCTTGGTTAGAGCGATTTGTTTGAAGGGTGTGAAAGTGCTAAACAGCGCGGTGATGCCGCCCATGGGGCAGATTCGACACCAGGCCCGACGGTACGCCAAAGCCAGAAGCGTAACGATGATTAGAATGGTCACGTTGATTGAGGTTAAGTAGAAACCACTTATCCAAAAGGGGCCATATGCAATTTGGGAAACATAGTCCCAATTCATTGAACCCACAAGTAACTCTACGCCTATACAGAGGGGCCTTGCGGGGCAAACCAGACAGAAAGGCTCATTGATGTAACTGACAATGCCTGCTTCAGTACCCTCGGGGCCGCCGGGTATGGTTCCCGGTATGATTTCGGTGCCAAAAAAGGCGTAGGATCCAAAAATGACACTGAGCAACAGAAACACAGCGATTATGATATAGCTAACTTGCCCCAGCTTCTTGTTTGTTTTAACTGAGGTACTGAAATGCTTGAGCCGCACAGATTTACGCAGACGCGTCAGGAGATCCTGATAGAGCCCAAAGGGACAAAGCCAGCCGCAGAAGGAACGCCCCAAAACAATACACGCAGCAGCCAAAGAGCCCACGACGATGGCTAGTTTCTCAAGACCAGACGTGGAGTAGGTGACTTGGTAGCCCCGGGGGTAATCCCAGAAGGGGAAAATGTAGGCTTGCAGCTGCCAGATTGCGCAAGTAACAGTGCGACCGTTGGGGTAATAGCAGGCTAGGAAGGGCACAGATATGCCGTCGGGGAACTGGTTGCCCAGGAGATCTGCGCCTAGCAGGTTATCGCGTGGGGATGGACCCAGAGGGGCAAAGATGGGTACGTTGAAGGGGCCAACAATTAACCCCATGAATATGCCAAAAACCGCCGCTACCTGAACGAATAGTCGCAGGGAACTGTATTTGCGTGTTTTGTCTTTGGATAGTTTTAGGATGAGGATTATGCCGATGGCTATGATTAGGAAATAGAGCGGCACTACAAGGTAGGGTGAATTTTCAGTAACCATTTAGTCGTCCCCGTTTAATTCTAAGTAAAGCTGCAGCTGTAACAGTAACAGCAACTATGGCGCCGGCTGTAAGGGCAACAGAGTGCTGCTCAACAAAAGACAAGCTGCGGCGCTCGTCAAGACCAAAGTTATTATGCACCACTGACACGTTCCCAGTTTGGCCAGTTACCGAAATGATGTTGCCGTCTAGCAACTGCCAGTCCCTTCCTGGTGCTAAGAAAACCCCGCCTGGCAAGGTAACCCACCATTCACTAACATGCGTGGAGCCTTTAACGCCCAAATCAAAAATCTGCTGCCCTGCACCCTCAGCGTAATACCGCACGAACCTGCGGCTCTGGGATGAGTTTGGGGCTGAAAGCGAAGAGATAGTTATGTTAGAATCCTGCACAGAAACCGAGAAATCACCCAGCGACCTAGATCCGTTGAGGGTTAATCCCCTGAAATGCCAAGTGTTGTCTTCAAGGGTAGCTTGAGTGTAGGAGCCGTTGTAGGCAAAGTTTATGGAACCGTTTAATTGTGGAATATCAAAGCGGTCTTGGGGATTAAACGCCGTACCTTCCTGTCCAGCAACGTTTGAGTTAAAAGAAGACAATAGTAGGGCAAACAAAAAAACTCCGGCTACCCCGGTCTGAATTGGTCTACGATTGTTAGCCCTCAAAGCCCTTCCCATAAACAGATATATGATATTAGAATCTAAGGCTATAAGGTTTTTCAGGCAAAGAAAAGAAGGGTAAGAAAAAAAGGTTAGATAGTGAAGTCTTTACTTTCGGGTTCTGTATCTTCAGGCTCTGTGAGTTCAGGCGCTGGTTCTGGTTCGGGGTCAGGCATGGGTTCTGCTTTTGGTTTCTGCTCTGGCTTAGGCGATGCTGGGGGCGGAACAAAGGTTGACTCAGGTGGAAAAGATTCAGCAGGAGCATCGGGTTTCTTACCGGATCTTTTGACAATAAAGATAGCAAGAACTATTGCAACGACGGCAACGACCGCAATTACAGCCACATAGACCAGCATGTTGTTTAAGCCGCCATCTGTAGGTGGATTTGTAGAGCCAGAATTAGGTTGGCCTGTAGGAGTGGGGGCGCTAGATACGTCAAATGTTACTGTGTAAGTGGGGGAGTCCCAAGAGAAGCTTTCACCGTTTTCTTTAACGCCGTCGACGCCGATGTAGTATTCATGTTCACCGAGACTTGCCGTGACGGGTATGTCTAAAATGATTTTTGCAGAGTAAGGTTGCCCAGGTGCAACAGGTACAGGATCGTCGGATAAGTCTGGGCCATAGAAGCGACCGGATTCCATCCAGTCGCCATGGACGCCGATAGCATAAAGATACAACGTTTGAGTGCTGCTACTGTCAAAAGTGACTGTTAGGGTCACTTGCCTTCCAGGGGTGGGATGAGTGACTGACCAATACCCCACCGCGGTACCCTCCATAGCTGCTGCCGAAACAATGCTAACCGAAGCAAACATAACGACTATAAATGAAACGACTAATGCGAGTTTGAGTGTTTTCACCGAATCCCTCTTCCCTCACCTTTCAGCCATGCAAACTATATATAATTTTTCCAAAATATCCCCTGTACCAGAAAATAGAACCGTAACCAACGCGTTTTTTAAGGAAAAGAAAAAATAGCGGTTTAATCAAAAGCAAAAAAACTGGAGCACTTAGGCTACTCCACAAGCCACAAGACAAGACTGCCTTAGGCTAGGCTTGCTTCGTCGACTAGATGAGCGGTTCCGTCTGGGCAGTAAACCTTCTCATACAAGTTGACTTTCTTATAGCGTTTTAGGCATGGCTTCTGAAGGCCACAGCCGTCACAATCGCGTGAAATCAATTTGTCTTTCACCCCTCTCCCTTACGTTATCCATATACACCTTCATCAGCAGATTTAAGGTAATTTACAGCCCAGAGCTTGATACAGCAATAACCTTAAGTTAACGCAGACTGAATTCGCTAAAGGGACAACAATAAAATGGACATGCTACAATTAGCCAACCTACTACTAGACGTCGGCTGCCTCATCAACTTTGTCGCGTTAATCTGGATGCTGCGTGCAGTCATCAAGAACCGCAATGTACTGAGAGGCTACAGCATAGTTGGCTCTTTTCTGACATTTGTGTCCCTGGTTATCTTCGAATTCGCCTATCACCTAGTAGGCAACGTCTTAGGCTTTGCGCTGACCTGGGCAACGGTGGCATTCTGGTTTATCGTATTCATCTACACCCTAAAGCATAAACTATCAGACCGCAAATCAAAAAGCCACATCGAACTTTAGCTTGAGGGAAACACAATCACAAACTCCGTTCCTTGGCCTTCGACGCTTTTATAGTGTATAGATCCACCATGAGCCTCGATGACCCGTTTGCACACCGCCAAGCCAAAGCCTTGCCCACGCGGCTTAGTGGTGAAAAGTGGGGTAAATATTTGGCTGCGGATCTTTTCAGGTATGCCTAAGCCCGTGTCTTTCACAGATATCGAGACCAAACCAGCCGAGTTAATGTCGGTAGCTACGGATAGGTTGCCGCCCTGAGGCATGGCTTGAACCGCATTAGTGACCAAGTTAATCAGCACACGCTTTAACAGATACGGGTCAGCTTTCACTTCAAAAGAGTCGCCGCTATTGCATATTTGCACTGAAATGTTTCCAGGGATGGATACTGTCTCTAGCACAGTTGAGAGGAGTTCTTTGAGGCTGAGGGGTTTCTTGTCTATCTTTACCGGTCGCACAAACGCCTGCAAATCAGAAACGATTTTATCCATATATGCGACTTGGTCTTCGATTACGTGGATACTTTCCTGCAGGTTCGTCTTTTGATCTCCTTCAGGTAAGGCGTCAACTTCCATTTTGGCCAGGTATAATTCTCCCGTTAAGGTCTGGAGCGGGTTGCGCAGGTCATGTCCCACCATGGCTGCAGTTTGCCCAATCGCCACAAGCCGCTCGGTATCCTTGAGCCTCTTTTCTCGTTCTGCAATAATCTTCTCTAGAATGCCGGCATGTTCTTCGAGGTTTTTTTGAAGCAGTTTCTGTTGATTTATGTCCCTAACAATAGACCATATGCCTATGACTTTGCCTTTTCCGTTTGTTAGCCGCCATGTCCTAACAGAAGCAGGAAAAACAGAGCCGTTCTTTCGCTTGTATTCGCGCTCAAACACGATCGAGCGGCCGGTCTGGGTGACTTTTTTTACTATGCGCTCTCTTTGCTCATGCCACTTTTCCGGCAGCAACTCCTTAACAGATAGTTTACGTAGCTCTTTTCGGGTGTAACCCAGCATTTTTGCGTAGGCCGGGTTGCAGTCGATCATGTTGCCCTCTAAGTCGCGAGCCATGATACCATCGTGGGTTGTCTCGTATAGTCGCCGGTATCTTTTTTCAGCTAAAAGCAACCCCCGCTCAGACTTTTTTCTTTTGGTTACATCATGCACGACTACAAGGGCACCGTCTAATCCGTGCAGTGCGTGGAAGAGTTTAGCCTGTATCACTACCCATAAGCTGTTGCCACTCTTTGTCTCTATACGATACTCTTCGAATTCATCAACCTCTTTTCCCGCCATCAATTCATTCATTTGGCGCCTGAATCGTTTTTTGCTTCCAGGGTACAAGAGGTCTAAAGGCTCTAAGAGGAGTAGTTCCTGCTCGCTGTACCCCAGAATTCTGCACATTTCCTCGTTTGCCATTCGGAACTTGCTGGTTTTTGTGTCTATTTCACAGATGCCCAAGGGAGCATACTTGATGAAGTACTGATATTTCTCAAAGTTGTCTTTTAGCTGCTCTGGCTGTTGTCTTTGGGTTTGCTGTTTTACTTGTTCTTTTTGAGCGGTAATATCAACAAAGACAGAAACGCAGAAGCCCTTAAGCATCCGGTAAACGTAAACCAGGTAGAACTTGTCTTTGAATAACGCCTCAAACATCTGCGGC
Organism: Methanocella sp.; assembly: GCA_050261115.1. GTDB lineage: Archaea > Thermoproteota > Bathyarchaeia > Bathyarchaeales > Bathycorpusculaceae > Bathycorpusculum. The sequence continues at coordinate 2,271 of JBLNCY010000025.1, read as the reverse complement.
ATACCAGTCGAGACAGCGTTGTCATAGAAGTCAAGCCATGTACCTGACCCCAGAATCTTTAGGGGGAATTTTTTGGAGGCTTTTTTGTTTACTACTGCCTTCCGGGATAACTCTAGAATTTGGAGGTAAGCCTTGTTTGCTTCGATGGTTATGAAGTCTTTGGGTTCACCGGTTTGGCTATAAACTATTTTGTTTAGTGCCATGCCCTGCGGTATATTGTTGAGTAACAACTGAAGTTGTGAACCAGAAAGATTCAAGCCACGGCAAAAACGCCGCTTAGCATATGATGGGGGTTCAATAAAATCTACTGCAGAAGTAACCTGTTTTGCTTCTACGGGTCTAGTGACATCAATTGATTTCACCTATCTATGCCCCGTTGATAATCTAAAATAGTTAGCATAAAAAACTTTCCAACACAAACACTAATGCATTGTTAATAGCAAATTGATTCTTCACTGCTTATTACTGCATAGCAGCTCAATCGTGTAATCAAAAGCGGTTTTTCCTGGTTTTAGCGAATAACTAAGACCAGCCCAAGAAAAACGCCCACGGGTATTCTCCCACCCACGATAAAGCAAGGCGCCCCTAACTTGAAATACACTAAAGCCAAACGTGCTTTGGCTGCTAAGTAAAGCTGCCGCGTCGGTTTCAACGCGATCCCATGCGCCAATTCGGTCGCCCCGTAGCAGGGTTCTAGTATTGTCGGTGTAGGTTTGGAAGATGTTTGAACCCTGCTCGTTTAGCATTAGGATTTGTTGGCAGTTTGTTAGTTTTATATTGGATAGGTCGGCGTGAATTTTGATTTGGTTTGGGTGGCAGTCGTAAGTTACGGTTACGGTGCCTCGGGGGTTGACTGTTTCGAATTCGGTTTTAACCCCGAATAGGTTGCGAGTCTCCATGACTGCGTTGAATAGGGGGTTTAGGCGTTTGTGTTTTAGGTAGAGCAGTTGGAAGGTTTTTCGCAACGGGGAGTATAGCCTATCGTGAATCCGAACATTGTTGCCTAGCTTCTTTACTGAAACCGTGTCGAGCACAAAAGTCTTAGTCAACCTGAAGCGATCGCCGATTCTCTGCATGGAGATTTCGGCTTTGCTGGAAAAAAAGGTCTTGTCAGCATATTTAACGATCGGCAGACCAAAACCGACGCCTTCCTCAACTACCTCCTCACCATTTAGTAGCAGGACTAGGCCTTTCTGCAAGATACTTGTTTCAAGACAACAGGGTCGACAATCAGGGTATAATCTAACAGCTAAAGGAGAAGCAAGCTTGACTGTAACGGGGTTTTGTTCAATCAAGCTGAGAACTGTATTTTTGGAAGTCATATTTCCAACCAGCATTTTTAAAAATGGAGTAAACTTTGGTTAACCTACCAAGCTTTTAGTTGACTCAAGAGCGGACCATTGAGCATAATTTTTTCCGACGATATAGTCTGATATTGCTAGGGCGTTTACCCAGAACTCTGCAAAAAGAAAAGCAGCAGTAACAAATGGACTATTTTTTATAAACAACCAGGGAAGCAGCCGAAATGCTTGAAGGGGGTGCGTGGGCATCATATGGACTAAATATTGGGGTGATTCCCCGGTTAATTTTCTAATTTGATAGTGACCGAAAATAATTCTTCTGCGTTGCTGGAAATATTCTTGGAAACTATCCGGGCCGTGAATAAAAACCTGTGCTTGCGGATCGTATTTTATCAGCCAGCCTTTCTTTTTCGCTGTTATTGCTATGTAGGCATCGTCATTGATAGTGCCAGCCGGTAACTTATCCACAATCCCTTTCCTTACACAAAAAATCTCCGTGGCATGCCTAGCGAGCCCATGATCATTAAGCGATTCAAACACGTAGCCATGAAAACCCCAGAGAAGCTGTACAAGTTTGCCAACTAAAGATGTTTTTTCGTTGACGGGTTTAGGATTGCCGCATGCAACTCCGACTTGGGGATCCGCCAGCTTGGAAATCAACTTTGCAAAGGTGCCCTTTTTCGGTAGCGTATCCGCTGAGACAAAGAGAAGAATATCGCCGTTGGCATGTTTTAGGATATAGTTAACGGCGCTGGTTTTGCCAGTTCTTTGCTCTTCAAAGTGGGCGTGTATGCGTGAATCTTTGGCGGCGTACTGTTGAACTATATTGTTTGTTGTGTCAGTACAGCCTGAGCAGACAACGAGCACTTCCGAATCGCAGGATAGCGCCTGCTTATATAGAATATTATTTAGCAAATGACCTATGTTCTTGCCTTCGTTAAATGCACAAACCGCCACAGTTAATCGATTT
>JBLNCY010000024.1:0-4806 GCA_050261115.1 Methanocella sp. | reverse complement strand
AAAAGACGTTTACGTTATGCTCGTAGGCGTCGCCCAAGGATGAGGCCGCGACCGATCAGGTTGTTGGTGAGGTAATGGCTCACCAAGCCTTTTACCGGTGCGGGCCGTGAGAGCGGGAGCCCGGAGATGGGCACTGAGACAAGGGCCCAGGCCCTACGGGGCGCAGCAGTCGCGAAAACTTTGCAATACACGAAAGTGTGACAGGGCTATCCCGAGTGCCATCCGCTGAGGAAGGCTTTTACCCAGTCTAGAACGCTGGGGGAATAAGGAGAGGGCAAGTCTGGTGTCAGCCGCCGCGGTAATACCAGCTCTCCGAGTGGTGTGGATGTTTATTGGGCCTAAAGCATCCGTAGCTGGCTGAGTTAGTCCCTTGTTAAATCCACCGAATTAATCGTTGGATTGCGGGGGATACTGCTCGGCTAGGGGACGAGAGAGGCAGACGGTATTTCCGGGGTAGGGGTGAAATCCTATAATCCCGGGAAGACCACCAGTGGCGAAGGCTGTCTGCTAGAACGCGCCCGACGGTGAGGGATGAAAGCTGGGGGAGCGAACCGGATTAGATACCCGGGTAGTCCCAGCTGTAAACGATGCAGGCTAGGTGTTTGGACGGCCACGTGCCGTTCTAGTGCCGCAGGGAAGCTGTTAAGCCTGCCGCCTGGGGAGTACGATCGCAAGATTGAAACTTAAAGGAATTGGCGGGGGAGCACCACAAGGGGTGAAGCTTGCGGTTTAATTGGAGTCAACGCCGGAAATCTCACCGGGAGCGACAGCAGAGTGAAGGCCAGATTAAAGGTCTTGCCAGACAAGCTGAGAGGAGGTGCATGGCCGTCGCCAGTTCGTGCCGTGAGGTGTCCTGTTAAGTCAGGCAACGATCGAGACCCGCGTCCTCTGTTGCAACCAGCTTTGAGCTGGGCACACTGAGGAGACCGCCACTGATAAAGTGGAGGAAGGAGCGGGCCACGGCAGGTCAGTATGCCCCGAATCTCCCGGGCCACACGCGAGCTGCAATGGCAAGTACAATGGGTTCCGACCTCGAAAGGGGGAGGCAATCTCGAAAGCTTGCCGTAGTTGGAATCGAGGGTTGAAACCCACCCTCGTGAACATGGAATCCCTAGTAATCGCGTGTCACTAGCGCGCGGTGAATACGTCCCTGCTCCTTGCACACACCGCCCGTCGTTCCATCCGAGTGACTCTTGGGTGAGGTGCCGTCTAATTGGCGGTATCGAATCTAAGTTTCACAAGGAGGGAAAAGTCGTAACAAGGTGGCCGTAGGGGAACCTGCGGCCGGATCACCTCCTAAGAAATAAGCATTCGTGCTTAACTGGAGGAGCAAGGAGAAACAGAAGAACTCGGATATACGTCAAAGCTCAAATCAGCAATTTTGCAAGCTTCTTCTGTATCAAATTATTTTAGTGTTGACTTTTTTCTTGGTTTAGCGCCAGCTTTGGAGATGTTGGCGGTTGGCTATGTTTTAGTGGTGTTATAGTACCTGTTTTTCTTCGTCTTTGCAGTCCGTTGGCGTGTCCTGAATCAAGTTACAGATGCGGTTGGTGCATCTGGCAAAGACGGTGCAGTGGAAGGCAAAGTATGCGATAACGGTTTTTAGCCAGAAAACCGCTATGCCGCCTAAAAGCCCAACCGATGCTGCTATCGCCGGCAAAACCCCTAATACTGAATATAGTGTTGTTGTTATAACCTGTGCATAACCTGCAAAGGCATAGCCTTGTCCTTCTACGTTGCCCACGATTGATCGTACGATGATGACTTGTTCTGCTGGCACAAAAAAGCCCAATGATGCAAACACGAGGTAGAGCGTTAAGATTTCAAAAGCTAACGCAAAAAACGAGTAGATTACAGGTGAAATCATCATTTTTGGGTTTGAGGCCAGGATCTTTATGCCCTCGTGGTAGTTGTCTAAGAGTTTTTCGATTTCAGGCTGGAACTTTGAAAGGTTTAGTCGGTTTCTGCTTGCTTTCTTGATGCCGCCTATGAGCATGGTTACTGCTTTCTTTGCCTGTTTTGGGTAGAAACTGATAATTAACAAAATAATCAGGGGCAGGGTGATTAGTGTCATTACGCCTCCTATGCCGATGAAAATTATTCCCTCTATGCTGTAATTTAGCAGCAGAAAAACTAGTCCCAGGATCATGCTGCATAAGGCAAAAACAGTCTCCAAGACGTTCTTAGCAACCACTGAGGCCACTACTTTTCCCCTATCGAACTTTGAGTCTCTAGATACCCAATAAGCCTTGAATAGGTCGCCTGACCAGCCGCTGGGTACCAGATTGTCAATAAAGATGCCCAACCAGCTGAGTATGTATGTGCGGCGAAAGCTTAGTTTGATGTTTAGAAAACGCAGGAGTTTATACCAAACCATAGCGTGGAAGGTTATGGCAATTATTACTGCGCAGAGGGCCAAGAGATAGATGCCTATGTTGATTCCCTGTATGGTTGCAGTGATGCTTTCTAAGCCGACGAAGTTTAGGAGAAAGAAAAAGAGCAGGGCATATCCTATGATTGCGGTTATGGCCACCCATCTTTTAGCTGAAACTGAAACCTGAGCTTCCGGTCCAAACATGCATTTGCTCAGTAATGACAGTCAAACGATGGTATTTCAGCATTGCCAAAAAATCACTAAATTTTTAATCGCCTAAAACGATGCAGTGTTCAAGTTTAGAAATTATCCCTTACTGGTAAGGGTCAAGTTTTATGTGATTCTCAGCCGCTCTGTAGACGTAGGCGACACTTCATGGTAAACGTACAAATATATTATGACTCAAAACACGGCAACACTAAATTCGTCGCTGAAAAAATTGCTCAAGGACTCCAGGACAAGGGCGTAGAAGTAAATTTGGCTTATGTAAAAGAGGCCCGGCTTGATGGCGCCGTTTGTGCTGATTTGGTTTTGTTCGGTGCGCCCAACCATATGGGCAGACCGTCAATGACCATGAAGCGTTTCGTTGAGTATTTATCGACTGCTGATTTGAGTGCTACTAAAGTCGCCGTTTTTGGCACTTATTCGGGGCGAGTGAGACTCACGGATCGGGCGGTAAAAAAACTCGAGGCGTTGGTGCAGGAAAAACTGCCTAACCTCAAATTGGTGGTGCCTGGTTTATCGGTGAGGGTGAATGGGATCAAGGGGCCTGTGGTGGATGGGGAATTGCCTCGGTGCGTGGCGTTCGGAAGGGAGATAGCTGTCCAATTGGGCGTTTAACTGACAAGAGATTATATTTTCTTAGTAGGAGCGGCAGACTTCCGGGTGCCCCAGTTTATCATCAATAACCAATAAGAGTTCATTGGGGTGCACGGGTTTTGTTAAGTATGCGTCGGCGCCTTCCTCGAGTGCCACTACGCCGCTCTCAAGTGAGGGATATCCCGTGATTATGATTTTAGCTGTTGATTCCAGTTGATGCTTAGCGCGGGTAAGTATGTCTGTGCCCTTCATATCAGGTAGTCGCAAGTCTAGGAGTGCTAAATCGTAGTGGCGTGTGTTTGCTTTGGCGATGGCTTCTGAGCCTGATTGTGCTGTTTCCACTTCATATCCGCAGCGTTCTAGGATGCGGCGAAACGCGTGTAGAATTGTTTGGTCGTCATCGACAATTAGTATCTTTTTTTTGTTTGTCATCTTTTAGCCTACAGGTGCTCCGGCGACTTGGCATCGCAGGGGGTCCCAAAGTATTATGGCTGTTTATTGCCTAAAAGTGTGTGTTGTAGCATTCTTGCAAGCCACAAGAAATCTGCTTACCGATTGGGCTGGGTTAACCTGTACTTCCGTCTTAGTGTTGCACGTCGCCGAACCGTTACTCCTAACATGATAAACACGATTATTGCGGTGATCATGAGTGCAAGTATTATGGGGTTTGAAATGAGTATGTCTAGTGTTTTTATGACGGGGCTGTCAAGGAAGTCGGTGGGCGCGGGGTTGTTTACGGGTGCATAGGCGTATTCGATTTGGGTTGGTAGGGTTGTTTCGGTGGGTAACTCTCTGGGTGTTTCGCCTGTCATCCACTGGAAGAGTAATGCAACGCCGTAGAGTTCAAGGGTGGAGATTGCGTAGTTGCTTGCGATGATGTCCTGGTATGGGTACATCAAATCGTCGGATTTGTTGCTGTGTCCTAGTCCTAATGCGTGGCCTAACTCGTGGGTTGTGGTGTCTCGGTAGATTTCCCGGGTTATGTCGATTACTTCGGATTTTGCGCTTATGGTTATGGTGGCTGCGCGTATGGTTCTGTTGCTGTAGGATTCCACGAGGGATTCGCCAAGTGCATCCACGCCGCTGATGAGAACATCGGGGCTAAAATAGATATAGATGTCATAGCCGGGTAGCGACGTGTCAGATACGGCGGTCGTTAACCTTAGATCGGCAAGATAGCTGTACTGGGGATATGCATCTGCAAAGTATGTGAAGGCATCATTCCACTGCTCTACCGCGCTTGCGGTCATGTTTGGGAAGAAGGGTTGCCACCATTCTGCAGTTAGGTTTTGTATAATGAGAACATTTAGGGTGGATTTAGCCCATGTGGATTGATTGAGTTCTATGATGTAGGTGTCTTGCTGGCCTAAAACGGGGGGCGTAAGAGTCAAAAGTAGGATAAGGAATGCTGTGGGAAAAAGGATTTTCATACTAGGATACTCAGAAATCGAAGTTAATAGCCGTGGCGGTAGGCAAGCTCTGCTCGGTGAGATTTAGAATCAGATGTTTTGGTAATAATCTTGTCGAGCCGATTGGGGGTCGACGAAGTAAATGAAGGGGGATCCTCCATAAACAGTTGTTGTATTCACCGTGATCACGCGGCCATTATGCAT
>JBLNCY010000023.1:0-33188 GCA_050261115.1 Methanocella sp. | reverse complement strand
GCTTATCTACGCTATGGCGAGAACATGTATATGGGCAGACGCATCGCCTTAGAACTCAAAGAAGCGATCAAGCGGAAAAGGCTACATGAAGTAGTTGCTTAACCCGCTCACCATTTTTACTTTTATGACATAACTAAAAAAGTAGGGGTTGGTGGAGTTTATTTCGGTCTGGATATTTTACGGTGGTAAATCCGGGCGGCAATGCAAAGGGCTGCTACAGCTATTGCGAGGTAGAATGGCCAATTAAGTGAGGAGGAAACTGCGATTGATACACCTACGCCTACGTCGCCTATGGCTTCTGGTAAGCCAATGGTGCCGGTACCGCTTATGGGAACATCCATGCCGCCTAAGTATTTTGCTGAGATGTAAACGCTTAGCAATGCGATGCTAAAGAGGATAATAGCGTAGAGTGGTTTTTTGTAGCCAAAGCCCAATAGTTGCTTGGAATATTTCTTGTCCGGAAAAACTGAATAGATGAGCATTACGATTCCGCCAGCTATTAGTGTTAACATGCTACCTAACGTTAAAGCGTAGACTAATGGCATAGTCAGTATAGTGCCGAAGAGCGCCATATTGTAGGTAACCGGCGAGAGGCTCATCTGAGCAATCACTGGGTTACCGATATTGAATTGCCACCATGGAATGAACGCCGAGATTGCAATCAAGACTAAGGTTAAGATACCCGCAACCAAGGCTACGTAGTTGATTTGCCGTGGCATACTTAGCCCTCCAAAGACAACGGAACATCAATAGCTATCGGTTGAGATAGAGTCACAGTTATGCCGTTTACATCGATGGTTGTGTTTTCCAATTGTACGTTAATAGTGGAAGCACTCGCATAGTTTTGTACAACGTAGTTTTCTGCATCTTGGTTCCATGCACCAACAATGGTGACACGTGAGGTACCGCCAGGAGTTAATGTAACAGGGGGATTAACAAGATTAACAGTGACTAACTGGTAGTTATCACGAGTAGTTTTAACATCAGTTCTGAAAGTGTTTAGCACGAAGGTATAGTTGACATTGTTAGTTACATCCATAATTACGGTGAAGGTATTTGCATCATTATCGATGTCAGCGCTTACAAAGGTGGGAACAACTATGTTGGTTATTGCTGACCCGTCGCCAGAAGTATCATTGACCAAAAAGAGGCTACTGCCCTCGCCTGTTATTAGGCCATTGATTTCTGGGGGGATAACGAGCTCTTGGAGGTTACCTTGATACATTACAACTACAGCGCCAACTGGCGCGACAATTAATATAATACTTAACAAGCCTAAGAGTAAACCCATTAATTGCATCTATATCAACCTGTACTCTATTGAAGGTATATCGGCTTTAAGCCTTCCTACTCAGGCCTTGATTGCAGCTTATTAGTCATAATTTCATCAAAACGTCGCCCAAACCCAGACCAATCGGATGCAGCAAAATAGTCCAGCCCAAAGGGCGTCAATAACTCCTCCTCTTTTAACCAGTGCGCATGCATAATATCATAAATCGGAGACAACTTATATTTCCATACCTCAGTGTCGGTGCGGTCATGTTTTAAGGCTTCAAAAAGTCGCTTCATATCCACGTGCTCCACTTCCAACTCAAACGCTAAGCCTCGTAGCGCCTCTATTTTCATCATGGCCGGAAAAATCGTCAACTCCTCAGCCTCATGATGGGCATAAATCCGAGTCATAATATCATTTAACGCACTCTGCCGTATCGCCCCATCCCCAGGGGAGGATTTAGCCATTTTTGAAAAAAATCGTCGATATTCATCATGGTCACGTTTAATGGATTCACCTAAACCCAAAATATAACACCTAAAGAGTTCTACTTGAAAGAGAAGAAAATGGCTATTTATGCCAATTGACGTGCTACGGCTTGACTTCTCTTCTACGGATATAATTGGGATTATCTCTTGAACCCATCACGGCTACACCCCAGCATACATTGACTACTTCCTCTGCTAAGTTGAATTTGACTTATGATGCCGTTTATGGAACTGGAAGCACTGGCTTCTCGGATACCTAAAGAGCAGTCAAGGTAAAATTACGTAAGGTGGCGATAAGGTTAAGCCTGAATTCTCTATATTACATGCTGAGTTAATGCCTTACAGTTTGGGTATTTTTTTTTAAAAAAAAAAACTAAGATGATGCCTGCTTATCTGCAGGTTCAGGTTGATTGGATGGGGAAACTTGTCCGTCAGTTCGGCGTTTTCTAAACAGTATGAAAACGTGTCCTCGGACCTCAACGAGGGCCGCCTCTGTTGCCACTGCCGCTTTCTTTGCGATTTCCTCGGCAGTAGTCAGCTCTTTTAGGGCCGCAGGTAAGATTCTTACCTTCACCATTTTGTTTTTCTGAAGCTGTTTCTCAATCTCTGCAACGGACTGAGCAGTTAAACCGTCCTTGCCAACCCAAATTGTAGGGTTTTCGTCTTTTAGAACGTGCCTAACATGGCGCTTCATCTTTGTGGTTATCTTGATACTCAACGTTTACACCTTGCTTTTAGTCTATATCGGGTTTGTTTTCCGCAGTTTAAACATGTTACTACGACGTGAGGCTCCCTTTTCTGTCTTACCCTAACACGGCAGTTAATGCCATGCAAAAACAACGCATTACATGATCTACAGGTGCCCCTACGGAATTCAAGGGGCAAGCGAACCTTTGCAGCCATAGCAATCCGCCGTGCCAGCCTGATATAATCTGAAGCTAACTTGGGATTTGCCTTAGCTACGGATTTGGCTTGGCAAAAAAGGATTCCGATGCGTTCCCGTGCTATGTCTTTGATACTGCCCTGCCTCATCATACTAAACAGTGCAAAATGGAACACCCGAGTTACATAACATTTGTGCCTTTGCTATGGCGTTTTTGGGTCTAACTCTGCTTTTAGCTGCGTAAGCGCTCTATCCAGAGTCAAAGGTTTACATTTAAAGTTACGCTGCGCCAAAGAAGTATCAAGCGAAGAATCCACGGGACGCTGTGCCACCCAAGAAAACTGAGAGGAAACAGCCTTCTCAATCAAACTTCGATTTAGACCAAAAACATCCGCAATTTGGCGTGCAAATTCAAAACGGCTGACCCGTGTTGCACCACAGGTATGATAAACACCCGTCAAGCGTCGCTCGATCACTTCAAGAGTCATCTCAGCCAAGCTAGTATTTAGCGTAGGTGTATTCCACTGATCCGTAACGATTTTCACTCGGTTACCCTTGCGAAGTTCTTCGATTACCCATAGGGCAAAATTTAATTTTCCAGCCGCAGGAGTCGAGCCATAAATCACACTAGGGCGGCCAATGAAGAAGTCAGGCTCTGAAAGAGACGTCACAATTTCCTCCGCCAAGAGCTTGGTTAACCCATAATAGTTGACGGGTTCAGGAGAATCTGTCTCAACATAGTTACCTTTCTCCCCGCTAAAAATGTAATCGGTGGAGATGTAAACCAGAAAAGCCTCAACGCGTTTTGCGGCTTGGGCAATGTTTTTTGTGCCATCAACATTAACTTTCCAAGCAAGGTCCTTGTTGAGTTCACATTTATCAACATCTGTTAAGGTAGCAGCGTGCACCACTACATCAGGTTTTATGGTATCAAACGCTTCATCCACTTGAGCTTTAGCTGAGACATCCAACTTTAGAAAGCGGCCAGCAACGTTTAGGTCTTGTATATCAGAGGAGTAAACTTCAATGCCCCGATCAAGAGCCATTTTTGCAAGTTTTGACCCATAAAGTCCGCTAGCGCCAGTGATAAGTAGCTTCAACGTGACACACCTAGCTTCCAAGGGGTTGGATGCAAGATAACATCTGTAGCAAACGGAGTCCACCAGTGCTCGTTTTTCAGGTACCATTCTACAGTGGATTGTAGCGCTTGTTCAAAGCTGGCTTTAGGTTTCCAGCCCAGTTCTCTGCGGAGCTTTGAAGAGTCTAAGCTATAACGCGTATCGTGCCCGGGTCGATCCTCAACAAAAGTCAGGAGACTCTTAGGCTTGTTTAGCTGCTCAACTATTTTGTTGACGATCTCTGTGTTGGTTTTTTCATTACCTGCAGAGACGTTGTATATTTCGCCGGGTCTACCCTTCTCGAGCACAGTGTCTATGGCTTCACAGTGATCAGTCACAAATATCCAGTCCCGTATATTAGTGCCTTTGCCGTAGATGGGAATGGGTAAGTCGCGTAAGCCACGGATAACAGTTTTGGGGATCAGTTTCTCTGGAAGCTGGTAGGGACCAAAATTGTTGGTGCAGCGAGTGATAGATACATTTAGCCCAAATGTCCGGTGGTAGGAAAGGGCAAACATGTCGGCGGCGGCTTTGGAGGCAGAATAGGGGTTAGATGGCCGCGGCGGGGTCTCTTCAGTGAATGAGCCCTCGATTGCTTCTCCATACACTTCATCTGTGGACACCTGTAAAAGTCGGGCTTTATGGTTATGGCGGCGGATAGCCTCCAGAATCGTAAAAGTGCCCAGTGTATTATTCTGCAAAAAAAGGTTCGGGTCAGCGATGCTTCTATCCACATGAGTCTCAGCCGCAATGTTCACAACAGCATCTACCTGGTGGATGAGACGATTCATTAATTGCGGATTGCATATATCGCCTTTGATGAAGGTATAGCGTTTGTCGTTCTCGATATCATGTAAATTAGCCGGGTTAGCACCTATCCCAACCTTGTCCACATTAATAATTTCGTAGTTAGGGTGCCTTGCAAGCATAAACCTGCAAAAGTTGCTACCGATGAAACCTAAACCGCCAGTCACTAACACCTTCATTTATGTCACACTCACTTATGCGGAGGACTATTCCAATCCCACACTCTACCAACCCGAGCATCATGGGTTCCTCCGTTAATGCTCTTGGGAATTATTGTCGGGTCATTCCAGGCGCGTCTCTCCTCGTCTGGATCTGCAGGATTATAGAGGTTGGTGGTGAAATAAATCAACATCGCAGGTTCGTTCCCTACGGCTTTAAAGCCATGCCAATAATGCCCCGGAATCCGCACAACCTGAAGATCTGAGCCACTAGAGACAATCTCGTCCAGTTCAGAGGTTTCATCATCAAACGCACAGATCTTTATTGCACCCTTGAGAACCAGGAAATAATCTACTTGCCCCCTTAGGTGACGGTGCCAGGCGCGGATGACGTCGGGATAAGTAAAAGAATGATTTACCTGAGTAACCTTGTCTGCGCCAAAGAGGTCTTGCCAGTCAGTACGCATAACCTCGCAGAAGAAACCTCTTTCATCTGGTAACCGTTTTATCGATTTTATTCTTATCCCGTCTAACATCGGCTTTCCTTGCCTGCTTCAGTTACCATTTAAGAATATTTATAATATTCCATTTCGCCAGCTATACTTGAAGCTCCGAGTAATCGCCAACATGCAGCTTTATCGTTCTATTCCTATTATTACGGGTTACCTTAGCGTTTTTGCCGATCAAACTATCTTCCAAACGCTCAACATCAAGTATAGTAACACAGTCCTGGATAACACAGTATTCTAGATTGGAATTACAAACTTTAGTGCCGTTACCAATGCTCGTATAAGGCCCAATAAAAGAGTTCTCTATAACAACGTTTTTACCGATAATACAGGGGCCCCGAACAGTGCTATTTATTATTCGAGCATCCGGTTCTACCTTGACCCGCCCATCTACAGCACTATTTATTACAGCACCCCTCACATCAGCCTGGATATATTCATCGAGAATCTTGGCGTTTGCTGAAAGGATGTCATCCTTTTTGCCGGTGTCAAGCCACCAGGAATTTAGAATTTCCGCTTTCACAGTAAAGCCCATATTAATCATTTCTTGAATCGCATCCGTGATTTCTAACTCTCCACGCCAGGAAGGTTTAATCCGCTCAATCGCTTCATGTACTTTGTTAGAAAACAAGTAAGTGCCGATAATTGCAAGGTTGCTGCCGATAGGTTCCTTGGGTTTTTCCACCAAGCGGACAATGTTCCCCTCCCCGTCTAGTTGCGCAATTCCGAATGCGGAAGGGTTGTCTACCTCTTTTAAAATAATCAGAGCATCAAGGCGCTGACTCTTGAATTTTTTAACAAAAGAAGCTAAACCTTGACCGGTAACGTTATCGCCAAGGCACATAACGAAAGAATCGTTACCTAAGAACCTTTTAGCGGTCTTGACAGCATGCGCAAGACCTAGCGGCTCTTGAGAAATATAGGAAACATTTAGGCTCCAATCCGAGCCATCACCTACATAGTCCTTGACGAAGTGCCCTGTTTCGTGAGCGGTAATTATGCCCACCTTCTTTATGCTTGTAGCTGCAACTTGGTCAAGAACGTATCCTAGGACGGGTTTGTTGGCTACGGGTATGAGCTGTTTTGCACACGTGAAGGTTAGAGGTCTAAGCCTTGTTCCCTTACCGCCGCTAAGTACAAGCGCTTTCATGAATATCCCAAAACAAAGAGGCGAGAACTAAGTATTATGAGTTACCATTAGACAGACATATGCTATTGTAGGCTCATTTTTGCAGTCACATAATTGTATAAACCAGACCAACGATAACTGCGTGTACACTTCTCGTCTGAAAGGTGAAACAATGAAGAGACCGCTTTTTGAGCCCCTAAAAAAACAGGTTGAATGCAAATTCAAAGACGCATGCAACTTGTATACTGGTGCAAGCTATACCTGCACACATTTCGGCGGCAGCTACTGCGGCAAATATAGAAAACTAAACAGAGAAAAAAACTCCGATAACCTGATAGCCTTATCCCACTAACGATGGGCAGATATAGGTTATTGTTTATCAGGTTTAGATTTTGGCATCATCTTAGCAATTACATCGATAATGAATGTAAGGGGTTTTCGGAGTGGACCAAGCCCACTTATGATTTCACGGACATTATCAATATCAGATTTATCGATGGTACGAGTAACAACCGCAGCAACAATGAAAACAACAACGAATATTATGCAGCCTAGAACTAGCTCGATTGGATTGCTAAGAGGCAGCAAAGGCAGAGCAAGATAAGTTACGGCTCCCGCAATAACAGAAGAGAATAGGATTTTTGCAGATGACAACCAATCCACTGAAACTCCATAGCGTCGTTTTATGAAGATTAGACTGACAATTAGCGGCGGAATACCAACGATTAGGGTGGTTGCGATGAGGCCAATTACGGCGAACTGGGAGATTAGTAAAGTGCTCAGTGGAAAGCCGATTATTACGGTTAGTATGCTCATTTTTAGGTTGAATTTCGTGTCGCCTTGACTGTTTATCAGGTTGCCGGTGCTAAGGTTGCCTAAAGCAGCGTACAGGTAGCCTAGGGAAAGTAACGCTAGGAATAAGGGTGCATCCAGATAACGGTTGCCGTAGATAGTTCCGATGGCGGGCTCAGCTAAGACCATGACTAGCGCTGAAACGGGCACTACAATTAACGCGGCGTACTTGACTGAGTATTGAAATACATTCTTGAGGGTGTTTTTGTCTTTCTGGTAATCGAGTTTTGAAAAGGCAGGCAACAGCATAGTAGTAACGGGGGTCGCAAAGAAGCTTATTAGGACAACAAAGTTCTGCGCGACTGAATAGTTGCCGATTAAGGCATCGTTAGCCACAAAGATTGCAATTATGTATATGTAGAATTGTGTGAGGAAACCCGTTAGTATTGAACCGATAGATATTGGCATGCCATATTTTAGTTGGATTTTTATGTTCTCTATTAGGGAGAGTTTGCCGTCTTCTGGTTTAGGTAGTGACCGGTACATGGAGTACATGATGAATAAGCCGACTACTCCAGCGACAAGTGTGGCAGCGACATAGCCAGTTACTGCGCCAACGGTGCCAAGACCAAGCACTACTAATCCAAGTATGAGGGCTGTTTTTACGACGGATTGAACGATAAGCACGATGTTGTTGAGATGCATTCTTTCCATGCCTGTGAAGGCCGCGGTTGCTACGTTTAGTATTCCGCCTGTTAGGATGACGATAGAGCTGATTTGTATGAGTTCAGCTATTTGGGGGCGCTGGAAACCGGCTGCCAGGAAGCCTGATATGGAGATTGATAGGACCGTTAGGATTAGGCCTAAGAGCAACTCGAATGTTAGGCCTGCGATGAATATGCTTCTGATTTTTGCAGTGTTGTTTTGGTGGTTGTATTGGGCGGTGTATCTGACGATGGCGGTGTTGACGCCCCAGTCTCTAAAAGTCGCAATGAGGACGGGCGCGTTTATGGCGACGTAGTAGAGGCCCATGTTGTCCTCGCCTAGGAAGTATGCGATGGCGATGGTTCCCAACGCAGATATCGCTGTTGAGACAACCAATCCCCAAAGTAAGTGGAAGCCACCTCTTGCTGTAACTTTAGCCATCTCGGTTGCTTTTGCCATTGTTTTCGCTTTTGTATGGTGTGCTGTGTGTGTTTTATCGGTTTTGGTGGTTTGGTGTTGTTTGTTGGGGTATTTGTGTGGTTGTGGGTTTGAGGGGGGTTGTCTTTTGGGTTGGTTATTTGGTTGTGGTTGATTTGGTTGTTGTTGGACTTCTATGTTGGTTTGGTTGGTGCGGCAATCTGAATGCGGTTATATTATAAAAATAGCTAAAAAAAGAGAAAGGAGGGTTGGTTTTGGCTTTTGTGTTATGGGCGCTTTTTGAGCATCAGCATAGTCAACAGACCAACTGCGATTATGGCGACGAATAGGCCTGCGACTGCTGGGATGAAGTATAGATCAGCTGCGGATGGTGCCTGTGTTGGTTGCGGGGTTGGGGTTGCAGGTGCAGGATCGACGACAAATGATGTGACATCATGGGAGGGCCAATACGATTCGCTACCAGCGAAAGTTGCATAGACTATGTATGTTCCTTCAATGTCTGGCTTCCAACTGTAGGTAAAGAAACCGTCTGCGTCACTTGTGGCGGTGCCGATTGGTCGGTAGTTGCCGTTAGAGTCGACTACGCTAAGCATAACTTCAACACCTGTTATGTCGGTTGGGCGTGGCTTCTGCTTATAGACGTATTCCATCCATGCTGCTTGGCTTTCGTCTGAAACTGCTGGGACTCCGTTGGGGAAGCGTGCTGCCTGCTCGTTTTGCTTTGTGCCTGCGGAGGTATCTATGATTGTGCCGCGGATGACGACTGAGTCGCCGAGTTTGTTTGAGGTCATCGGTGCTTCAACGGTTAGTGCGCTTGGGCCTTTGCCGATAGCAGTTATTTGGTGGTTGTAGAGGTCGTCGTATACGAAGACGCCGTCTGCTAAGGCAACGTATACTCGTCCTGGGAAGCCTAAGTAGCTTGAGAGAGACCAGAGTTCTTCGCCACTGGTAGCGTTGAGACATCGAACCTTTGCGCCTTTCCATAGTGGAGAGTCAGGTGAGTGCTCACCAGTTCCGACGTATACTTTCCCGTCAGCAATAACGTGGATGTATTGTGGGTAAACTCCCCATGCTGTTGCTAAGCCGCTGTATGTAGAGTTCTTAGGATCGTTCTTGTCGATGCCGTTAACCCATAGTAGAGAGCCGTCGTTTCCGTCATAGCAATAGACTGCTCCGCCTACTCCTGCGTGGTAGAGGTTGCCATAAGCTGGCATGAAGAATTGACCGCTGAAAGTTGGGTCAAAGTATTCCCAGTCAGATACTTCGGCGATTGTTTTTGTTTTCCAAGTTAAGTCGCCATTGTCTATGTTGAGAGCTTGGAATACCATGGTTTCTTTTTCACGCCAGATGATTTGGCGGTTCACTTCGTCTAGTGTCGGTAGGCGTATTGTGACGTTTCCTTCAGGTGCGGAATAGTTTCTACTCCAAAGCAGGGTTCCTCGTGATTCAGGCTTTAGGCTTATGGCCCAGAATGTGAACGGGTCGGGCGTTCCGAAGCCGCCAAAGGATGCGAAAGATGAGCTGCCGATCAGTATGTCGTCAAATATGGCCAATTGTGCTGAGGTTCCTTGAGGTATAGGTTTTGATAGCGAAACGTTCCAGTCATATCGGTCGGGTGTACCGGCGTTAGCTGTTGCTGATTGACCAACAGCGGTGCCTGATTCAGGCCAAACTACTCTCGATGAGTTCCATGCTGCAAGGTAATAGTTGGGGTTTGAGGCACTACCGAGGTTTGTTAGTACGTAGCGTATGATTTCTCCTTGTGGTCCAAGAACAGATACGCCTGAGGGAACGCCAGTGACGTTAATGACGTTTTCACCTGTGAGTGGGTGATATCCTCTTGCAAAGTTGTTTGTGAACAGTAGACCAGGCGGGATTGCGCCGTGTTGGTTTTCGCTGTTGAAGCCATAGAGGTAGCCGAATGTTGGTGAACTGGTAATGTCTTTACTGAACCATAATTCTTCGCCAGTGAGTAAGTCTACAGCCATGTATCCGCCGCCTGTACCAGAGTTCTGGTTGGGAAGCGGGTAGAATAGCCGTCCGTTGAGAATTAATGGGTTGGTAAATCGGGCGTTATAAGCCATACCTGAGTAGTACATGTTGCCATCGATGCCGACGCCTGTTCCTCCGACTACCCCGCCTTCATCGATGGATTTTGTCCAAAGTATGTGTGCGCTGTTAGGTGCTAAACCGTCTGGTTGGAATCTAATGTTGCTTGAGTGCTTAGGATGACTGTAACCTAGCCAGTGTGACGAGATCGCCCACCAGTCAGTGTTTTGTCCTTCTATGGGTCGTGTCCAGTACTCATTGGGAAGCGGATAGCTGGTGATTGGGTCAGGCACTGGCTCGTCCTGCACGGTAACGTTCAATACTTTGCTAGTAGCGCCCAAGAAAATTGTGCCTCTGTATGTCCCGCTCCAAGTGTAGTTCAAGTCGGGGTAGCTGAAGACAAAGCTGTATGTGCCTGCCTTTGTGGGTATATATTGTAGAAACTGTGTAGATGTTGTGTCTTCAACTATGGGCCAAGTTTTTGTTTCTGTTTTTCCGTCAGGGTCTGTTATTACTAGTTTGTAGTCATGCCATCTAATGTCGTTGCTAACACTTGCGCTTGGCAAGACAATGCCAGCCCACATTATGACATTTATAGGTTGATTAACGCCTACAGGGTTAGGATTGGCTACGATATAGGCAACGGTTTTGTATTCAGATGCACTCGCTGCTGGCAGCGTAAATATTGGTATAGCTAGGCTTAGCATTAGAAGTATAGCAATTATTGACAACTTGTTGGCCGATAATTTGTTTGGTTTTTGCATTTCTTTTCCTTCCTTTAAATATTTTTTTATAAAAAGTGTCAAGGGCTATTCTGCTATTTATTGAGGTGCGGTGCGGTTTTTTGACAACAGATATCACTGTGGAATAGAGAGAGTTAAAGAGCGAGCGTAGTTAGTTTCCTTTTTTTAAATAAAAAGCTGAATGAATAGAAGGATTCAGGACATATTTCCAACCTTATCCGCAAACTTTGTCAAAAAAAGATTGGCAGACAGCTATCAGGGCGGGGTGAGTTGTCCATAGTATAGGCCCGTCATTAAATCCAGCGTGAGAGTTGAAGGCAATCGCTGCTTGCGACTGATCGAATATAGTGACTGCAGCAGTTGGAGGGGTCGGTATAGTTTTTAGGTTAAAATTAGAATATTTTAATAATGCCACCTCAACCCACTTTGGAAGTTGATGATTCGCGGGTTTTTCGGTTAATACACGAATAGTTATGTCCCTCTTTAGCGCAGCCTCTAGCTCCGTTTCAAACTTAAAACATAGCTGCTTAAACCTTAACCAGCCGGTAACTACTTCAAGTGTATGCTGGGTTTCTTCAAGGGCTTTTTGGTATTTTTTACCTCGATCAGCCCCGCAGATTTCACCAAAAGAATGTTTCGAAGCCAGTGACGTGAAGGAGGACCAGGAGTCGAGTTTTTTTGTAAGTTCTTTTGCCTTTTGGGATATGAGGGTTAGTTGGGTAGTTTTTTGTTTTAGTAGTATTTTTATGGCTACGGCAATAGGTATGGCTGTGTAGTTTACTGGCACAGTAAGGCTTTGTTGTACCAGTCCTAGTTGATGCAAACTCGCTAGCAAGCTATAAACTTCCTGACGGTTAAATTGAGCAGTCTGGGCGATAGCCCTAACTCTAGCAGCTCCAATTTTGAGCAGCGAGAGATAGACTCGTGCTTGCCGGTCTGTAAGTCCTAAACCAACCAGAACATTTACGCCCTCCTCCAATTCAATCCTACTCATTCCCAATTGGCTAATGGATGAAACATCCTGCAGATCAAATGATTTTGTTTGCATCAAATATGCACCAACTTCATATTTTGCTGACCTAGCACTGACCAGTTTAACCTATAGTTTAACCTACTCAGTAATTGGCGCCTCTTATTTTAGTTAATTAGTATATAATTTTTATCGAAATTACCTTTTAACTTACACAGGCAAATATTCATCACCAGAAAAAATCACAAAAATCAACTGATCTATCTTGGTATGACCACCAGAGATGGCTCAGGCGCCATACTTGCAGTCGCATAAACCGCCAACGCCAAACTCCAATAGACATCATCACGAATACCAAACGGTAAATATCCTTATTGCTGGCCACCAACAAGCACTACAGTAGAATAAGCGGATATAAGCATTTTGAGCTTACCTTTTAGCCAACTTAGCAAAATTTTAAATATTTACCCGTGGCGTTATATGCTTGAGAGAGGGGCAAGTGTTGCAAAGCAAGCGTTTGATAAAAAGAGACCTTATTCATCCCTTGGAAGCTTTTGATTTATTGAGTTCTGAGGCTTGGATAAAATGGGCTAAAAAACAGTAAAACACATATTTTCTTTATTTTTTGTAAATAATGAGGCAGTAATTAGTTGTCTTTTTAAGTGTTCTGAAAGGGTTGTTCTGCGTTTTCGCAATGTTGGTGGCAGAAGCTATTGATTTTGGTAATTATCGTGCTGCCCTTGTGTAGCTGACAAAAATGCTGAATTATGGGGGTTATCTAGGGGGTAGTTAAGTATTTTTGGTGGGGGGTTGGTTGGAGTTTTGCATCTTTGAGCAGCAAGTCTTGGGAGGCTGGATATTTTTCATATAAGTCGGTTGTTGTCATAATTACTGTTAGATTTTGGTTTTTGTTAATGCTGGTAAGTAAATTCATGAGCAATTCTGCGTTTTCATCGTCAATGCTTGAGGTTGGTTCGTCCGCGATGAGTATTTTGGGATTGTTTGCCAATGCCCTTATGATGGCTATGCGTTGTTTTTCTCCCCCGGATAGGTTTTCTGGGAAACGTGGGGCTAAATGTTCAAGGTGGAAATAGTTTAGAAGTTCCATGATTCTTTGTTGCCTTTGACTTTTTTTAACGGATGCAAGGGCGAGTGGGAGTTCTATGTTCTCTTGTACTGTTAAAGTGGGGAGAAGGTTGAAGAATTGGAAAGCAAAACCAATATTTTTTAATCGTAATTCTGAGCGTTGGGCGTCGTTTAGTTTTGTAATATCTTTTCCAAACAATTTTACGATGCCCCCGTCAGGGGATTCTAGAAACCCTAGGATTTTGATTAGTGTGGATTTGCCGACGCCTGATTTGCCGCGTATACAAATAAAGTCGCCTTGCTTAATTTGTAGATTAATGCCCTTAAGCACATTTGTGGGTCCGAAGCTTTTGTGCACGTCTGATAGTTCAATATAGTTATCGCTTAGCATAGATTGTTACCTCATTGTTGGCGTAAATAAGGTTGTAATTGGAGAGTTTTTCTGTCCAGTTGGCTGGAAGACTAATAGGGACCCCTGCAATGACATAGCCTTTACTCTCTTCTTTCATCTGATCATAAATATATAGTATTTCGGGGGCGGTGCCGTTCCCTTCAAGATAGCGCAATCCCTGTGAGGTGCTTACGGATTTGTTGAAATATTGTTGCAGCAGGTAAGCTACTCTGTCATCTCCTCCTGTTGTTTGGTTGTTTGCGTATGATGCAATCCATTTTGATGCTTCGAAATCTGAGGGTCGATAGAGCCAGAAGTAGCCAAGGGAGGAATCCTGTTCTGATACTGTTTTGTACATACCATAGGCATTGGCAGATACAATCGCCAATACCAATAGGATAGATAGGGGCTTTGTCAATTTCTGCAGTTTGACATGTGGAGGGGTCGAGTAGAGTTTGCTTATACCTATTGCGATTAGAATTATCAGAGGTGGCAAGATGAAATTCATTGATCGCCAAGTAAAGTCTGATGCGCCACCAATGTTAGAAAATACGGCAAAAAAGGTGAATGCTAATACGGAAATTAGCCAAAAGAAGGGTGCAGTAAGTTTAGTTTTTCTTTGATAGAGCTCGATTAATCCAAAAACGGCCAGTGGTAAACCTATGAATAGGGGCAATTCGTAGAGTAAGTGAGCGCCCGGCAGCGTGCATGTGTGTAGAATTGTGTACATTGCCCATATGGCAGTCGAGGAGCCAATAATGAAATACATTAGACTTCGTTTTGTTGAGGCTTTTTTTATACTATAAGTCATACCCAGAGTTAATGAGGCAAACAAAATCTGATAAGCAGCAACTGTTAACAGCATGCTTGACGAGAAGTTTGAGTTAAACTTTGGAGAGGCAAACAAGACAAAGTAGCTAATAGTAATTGTTGCTTGTATTGCCGTAAACGATAGATTTGAGAGATTCGAGTTTTCTTGCTTCTCGTCATTTTTTCCGAAATAGTTTGCAATTGAAATGGCGACCAATATGATGGTGGCAAAGAAAGCTGTGAAATGGTGGGTTAGCGCTAGTGCAGCCGAGGCGATTGAGAATAAGAGGGCTGTTTTTTTGTTGTGTTTGAGTAAGAATAGAAGTATTAGGGCGATGTAGATTGGGCTTGCGAAGGCTTCTTTGGTTACGCCTGAGGTGTAGAGGGTATAGGAGAAAGCTGCGGCCAGCATTAAAGAAGCAAATAATGCTACGGTTGTGTTTTCGGTTAGTTTTTTCACGAGTAAATAAAATATCGGAATTGCGAGTGCTGCAGCTATGGGGATTCCTATGGCCATTGCAATAATGGGAGGTAGGTTTGTTATTTGGGAGAATGCTGCGCCGAAAAGTTGGATTGCTGGCCAGAAATTGTTGTATGCATCAAATAGGGCATTGTTTAGAGGGATGGGTGTGTTTTGGATTATGAGTTCGGTGTTGCGTATAAGGGGCCATGCGTCGGTTGAGAAGGGCATGTTACTTGTCAGTGTGGGGTAGAGCCTCAGGGTTAGGGCGAACAGGAGGATAATGAAGAGGAATAAGGGAGCTTTTTTCATTGTTTTAGCTCCATTTTGAAGATATTAAACCCAATCAGTACAGAAAGCAGGATGAAGTTGGCAATGGCAATAAGGGGATCTAATTGGAAGGTTATAGTGTGAGATAGAACCTGTAAGTAACCTAACTTTTGGAAGGCAACAATGAAAGCGGCGCTGATAAGGGTACCTACAAAGGTGGCAATCAAAGCCCAGGTAATCATTCTCAGTATTAAATCGAATTTAATTTTTCTATTCGAAGCACCTATACTTTTGATTGTATCTAATTCTGAGGAATGTTGTTTTATGAAGAGAGTTATTGCTGACGCCGCTGTACCACTTGCGAAAATAAATACAGCTATCGATAGGACGATTAGTGTGTCTTTGCTTATACCATAGCGGTTAAGGTAACTTTGCATAAATTCTTTTGATTCTGCTGCGTCAATGGTGCCTATGTTGATGTTTGTTCGAATAAGGGGGATGAGTGTTTCTAGTTGTTGCTTTGTTTGACTCTTTTCTGTTGGATTTGGGGTGCTTGAGGGGGCGGGGTTGGTTGGAGTTGTTTGGTTGGTTATTTGTTGGTATATTTGGTTGGCGCTGGTTTGATTTGGATCTATTTTTATTCGTATAAGGGTGGCATGGTTGTAGCTTATGCCTCTTAGCCATTGACCTGTATATAGGGGAACTAATGCTTCGTCATCAAGGGCGGTTTGGGTCGTGAAAATGCCTTTGACTTCGAGTTCCACATAGTTTTTTGCTATTACCGCGAATGCAAGAAAACTATCACCTGTTTTTAGTCGTAACCTGTTTGCCAGATTACTTCCAATGATGCATGCGTTGGTATCTGTGAGGTTTAGGTATTGGCCTTCTTGTATTATTGGTGAATTTAGCTCTGCTACAGCGCTTGGGATTATCCCTCGAATGAAGATCGATTGATTGTTTATTGTGCAGGGGGCGATTATCTCGGGGCTTATTGCAATTACGCCTGTTTGAGGTTCTACCATGTCTGCTACACTTAGGGGGATTACGCCAGTGTAGGGTGTGCTACTGCTTTTGCTATAGAGAGCTATGATGTCTTTTTGTTCTCCTACGTAGCTTGTGAAGCCGTTGTAGAATCCCAAGAAGCTATAAGCGGTTACTGAGAAAAGGGTAGAGGCAAGCGTTAATATTATGATGAGGGTTAAGGTGCGTTTTCTTTGTAGGTAGGGGAATTTTATAACGCTCATTGGTGATTCACCCTTGTAATTGTCTGCACTGCTTTGATTGCGGGATAAACGCTCCCGATGAGCGCAGCGGTTATTGTGAGCAGCAATAGCTGAAGCACTTGAGTAACCTCAAGAGATGGCGCCAGAAATGCGTTTCCATATTGCCAGCGGATAAAGGTAGAGATGGTTTGTGTGCCTACTAATCCAAGGGAGAAACCAATTAAGGCACCCAAAAAGGCAAGTGTTAGAGCATAAATTAGTATTAAGCTGAAGGTAGCGGATTTCTTTGAGCCTATTGTTCTGAGTATATAGAGGTCATGTTGGGATTCATTTATTATTCTAGCGACGACTATGTAGGAGGCTCCCGCTACCACCATGTAGATGGCTATTGACCAGACGGTTATGAAGGTGGCTGTTTGATTGTTGATGTCTCCTGCAAAGGTTGTGATCTGCTGTAGGCTTGTTATTTTTGTGTTTGCTGGGAGGGTTTGAGTTAGGTTGTTTAGGATTGTGTTTGCTTGGTTAGTGTCTTTTATGGTGAATTCTATGTGTGAGATTTGATTGGTGTTTTGGGCTAAGGTTTGGAGTGTTGATAGGGGCATTGTTATTTGGGTGTCTGTTTGCTGGTTTGCCTGGGTTATGGATGTTACTTTGAGTTGTGTTTGTCTGCCATTTATGGTTAGGTTGAGTAGGTCGTTTTTGTTTATGGATGCTAGTTTTGATAATATTATTCCTATGTTGGCTTGGTTTTCTTTACTGATGGTGCCGTTGATGCTTGCTTTATTGTTTTTTAGGTATGTTTGTATGTCGTCTATGCCTTTGATGGTAACTTGGTAATCGCCAGTGTTTGTTGTTAGGGTTGCCTGTATTATCATTTGGGCGGTGGCATATGAGATTTGGGGGTTATCCTTTAGAGTGTTAATGGTATTTGGGCTTAGTTTGCTTTCTAATAGTGAAGTTGATTTTTCGTCAGTCAGGAGGTAGGCGTTGCCAGTGCCGGCAAGTTTTGTTACTAGTGTTGTTTGTGAGTTGATGTTGTTTACTAGGGCATTTACGGATGCGAGTAAGGCGACTAGAAGGGCGATGACGATTATGGCTGATGCTGTGCCTTTCTTTCGGAACAGCATTTTGAATGCTATCGGCTGCATAGGTTTTGCCTTTGAGTTAACGTTAGGTTGCGGGGGAGGTTACGTTAAGCCAGATTTGGCCCCATCGTTCATGATACTGGTTTTGGTTGATGGTTTGGTTATATATCCAGAGTTCGAAGAGGACTCTTTGGTTATCGCCAACTTTTGTAAGAGTTAAGTCGATGGGGAATGTCCAGGATTGATTGCTATCTAATACTTGGCTGTACTGATTTATTGAATCAGTATTTGCGGGGTTTACTGCGGTGTTGTTGTCACCGAGTTTTACCATGACTGTGTAGTACATGGGTTGGCCCATTTGGTTGCCAACGTAGCCGTAGAGGTGAATTGTTTCGGATGAGACTATTTTTGAGGGGTAATCGCCTAATTTCATGTTTGGACCTAATATGCCTAGCTCTGAGAATTGTTCCCCTCGGTTAGTGGGGAGTATGAGGCCTGAGACGGATATGAGCGCTAAGATTACTGTGATAGCTAGGGCTATAGCGCATATTTGTTCAGCCGTTATCACTAAGGCGTTTTTGTTTGGGCTGGTTTTTTTGGTGTTTAGGCGGTAATTTTTTCTTAGTTTGAGCCATATGTTCCAGTAGATTTTTGGTCCAAGGAAATAGATGGCGATGCCTGCCACAACGAGGGCTGATGCAGTTGTGATAGCTGCTATGGGCAGGGTGTTTTCTGCGGTTTGTTGTGCTGTGTGGGCTTGTTGGGTTACGTTTTGTGCGATTTCTATGGCTTGATTGGCGAGTGTTTCTGCTTCTTGGGGGTTGTTTGTTTGGGCTTGTTTTGCTTGGCTGGTTAGGTTTAAGGCTGTGTTTAGTTGTTCTATTAATTGGGTTGTGTCTGCGCCTGCTTGGTGTGCTTCGGTGATGGCGTTGTAGGCATTGATTGTTGCGCTCTCGGCGTTGGCTACTTGTGTGGATTGGCCGTATGCTGTGCTTGCCGTTGAGGCGATAATTACGGTGAAGATAATAGCAATCGTTATCGCTGATCTGTTTTTCATTTTTTCTCGTCCTGAAACAGAGAGGAACTTAGCGCAAGACATATATAAAAATTGTATAGGATTACGTGTGATAGCATCGTTGATGGGAGGAGTAACAGGTGGGTGAAGACTTAGGAAAGACTGTTTTGGAAATCGCACAATCTATGGGTCAACCCACAGTCTCCGAGTTAGTTGATGAAGTAGTTAAACAAAAGGGCTTAGAATTCAAAGTTGCCACAAAAGCAGTCTACAGTGAATACAAGAAGGGAAACTTGAATCTTTCAGGGTCGAATCCACCTTCAAACCTTGCAAGTTACTTTGTTAATTTGGAGAATGCGTGGTTTTGGGGGATAACGGCACTTGTTGCTTTTACTTTAGTTGTGGTATTTATGGTTAATTCTTCAGTGTTGATCTATCTTCGCTATGTTTTAGGTGGGGTTTTTGTGCTGTTTTTGCCGGGCTTTCTACTTATATCGGCGCTTTATCCGAGAAGCGGAGAGATGGATACTCTTGAGAGAGTTGCCTTGTCGATTGGGTTAAGTCTTGCTATAGTTCCGTTGATAGGTTTGGTTCTCAATTATACGCCTTGGGGCATTCGGCTTGAGCCAATTATGGTGTCTATGGCTGTTTTTGCGGAAGCTATGGCTGTTGCGGTTGTAGTTCGTAGGTTTAGGTATTTTCAGCTTAGTTTGAATAGTTAGTTTTGATTTTTATTGCTTAAAAGTTATATCAATGTATTGTTATTTTACAGAACGCTACCCTTAGAAGCAAGTTGGCTATAGTGAACGAGGCGCATGATAATCTCATTTAAGGATACATACTCTACGCTTGCATCAAGTCTCATAGTTACTGGTAGTTTGATGGCGGTTCTTGCTTTTTTGGTTTTGAATTCTACGCCTTTAACGGCTCTTGGAATTTCCACTGTGATAATTGGTTCGGTGACGTTTGCGATAAGTCGGGGGCAGCCAAAGATTCCTCCTGAGGCTAGTGCGGTGCTGTTGCAGTCAGGGGTTGAGAATATCTCGGCTTTGGTAGAAGAGTTGGGGTTGACTGCTAAAGCGATCTATTTACCGTCGTCAGTTAGTGGTGATAAACCTAAAGCGCTGATTCCGTTGGATGCGAATTTCGATTATAACAACAAGGTTTTGCCTAAACGGCTTATTGTTAAGTATGGGTCAAGGCCTGAATCGATGGGTTTGCTTGTGGTTACTCCTGGTTCTGTAATTGGCGGTGCAATTAAGCCTAAGGAGGATTATTCTGCGGGTGATATTGAGTCGGCTCTTTCGTCGGTTTTTTCTGGTACCGTGTGTTTGGCGGATGGGGCTAGGGTTACGTTAGATGATTTGAGGGTTTTGGTTGAGGTTATCAATCCGCGGCTTGATGGTGGTAAGATGTGGATTTATGCGCAGTTGGGAAGTCCCATTGCATCTATAGTTGCGTCGGTAACTGCTGAGGTTTTAGATAGGCCTGTTTCAGTAGCGAGTGAGCGTTACAGCCGGGGTAGATGTGTTGTTGAATTAAGGGTGTTGGGGAGAACCATTGAGAGTACCTGAAAGATATCTGCTCTCGCTCACTGTAACCTATTCTGTCACTACGGTTTTGTTATCGTTGTATAGTGGCAGCACTTTGGACCTCTATGTTTCGGTATATATCGTTGAATATTTTATCCTAACCTTGTTGAATTCTCCGCTTAAGCCGAAAACTCAGAGGATTACAAACTTTCTTGGGTATGGTCTTTTTGGGGTTTTCATATTAATTGTTGCTTTGAAGGTTCTTGAAATTTTGGGTGCAAGTCTAATATGAAGGGTCTCGGTGTGTTCTTGATTTTTCTTTTGCTTGCATCGGTTTTGATGCCTGTTTTATCGGTAACTGCTCAGCCGGCCAAGGTTCCCCATGAGGATCCAGAGGCTGTGGGGAGCGCATTGGATTCTTTTTCGTTTTTAAGTCAGTATGCAGAGATTTTTGCTCTTGTAGCTTCTAGGCAATATTCTAATGCGTCTGAGTTAAGCGAGCAGCTAAAGCACATTACTGTGCCTGAAAATTTGAGGTATGTAATTGATCGGTACAATGATTTGACTCGGCAGCTAATCACGGTTTTAGGTGATCTTGATTCAACGTTGAATACTGCTGAGAGTTTGCTTGATCAGAACAGGCTTTCGGAGGCGGGTAAAGCGCTTCAACAAGCGGGGGTCTTAGTTGCCAAGGCGCAGATTCTTCTTGATGATCTTAAGGCTGCGACGTTAACGATGAGTCAGCGTTTGGGTGTTTTTTCGTCGGCTGTTGCGAGTAAGGTTCGGGATGCTTATGATACTTTGCAGCGTATGCTTTTGAGGCTTCAGGAGTTGATTGATTTGTATCATCAGCTTTTGGAGCGGGCTAATCAGAGGGCTGAGGCTCAGCTTGATGCTACGTCGTTATCGTTAGGGTTGAATGCGACTAGTTGCTTTGTGGGGGATTATCTGCATGTGTCAGGGACGCTGGCTTCTGGTGGTGTAGGGTTAGCTGGTCGTGCTGTAGAGTTGCAGATTGATGGTCAAAGAGTTGCTATGGCAAACACTGATTCTAATGGGGAATATTCTGCGTTGATTCGGGTTCCCTACAAGTATGTTGACCATGTTTTGGTAAATGCGCTCTATACTCCTCAGGGCGGCGACAAAACTGTTTACTTGGCGTCGGCGAGTCCGATGGTGAGGGTTGAGGTTTTGTTTTATAGAACGTTGCTTGAGGTGGCTTTGCCTTCTGTTGCTTATCCTGGGTTAGCTTTGAGTATTCAGGGTAATGTTACTTCTGAGGATGGGTTGCCGCTTGGTGGGAGACAGGTTAGGGTTGTGTTTGATGGCCAGGTTATTGGTCAGGTTTTGACCGATGGAGCAGGCGGTTTTGCTGTTAGACCTGTGGTTGGGGCTAATGCTACGCTTGGTAATCATACTTTATCGGTGAGGGTTGATTCGTCTGGTTTGTATGCTGGCGTTAGCGTCTCTAGGGTTTTGTTGGTTCAAAAGATGGTGACTAAGTTAGAGGTTAGTGCGGCGTCTCTTGTCGTGTTGCCCTCTAGCTTGTATGTCAATGGTTCGGTGGCGTCGGCGTCTGGACCGCTTGGGGGTGCCAGTGTGCATGTTGTTTTTGCGAACAGTTCTACGGTTGTTAAGTCGGCTAGTGATGGAAGCTTTAATGTGACTGTTGAGGTGCCATTTAATACTGTTTTTGCGGGTAACCAGGAGCTCAAAGTTACTGTTGTTCCTGCTCAGCCTTGGCAGGCGACGGTTCAAAGGACTGAAGGTGTCCTTGTTTTGAACCCCATCAGTATCGCTGTGGCGTTGGTTTGTTCTTTTTCGGTTGTGTTTGTTATGTATTCCAAGTTTTCGGGCGTCAGGGGCAAGAAGGGTTTGCCTGTGTCTTTGCAGTCTGGGCAGGCTTTTGTTTTGCCACCCAAAGGTGATGCGTCGGCAGTGGAGGTTGTTGGTGGGGTTGGGCTTGTGCAGGTAAAGTTTGAGGGGTTGAAGGGGCGGGTGCTTAGGGCATATGTGTCGGCGCTTAGCTTGGTTCAGTCTGTTACTGGGGAGAGCTTGATGCCTGATATGACGTTGCATGAGTATTTAGTGGTGGCTGGTGCGAAGTGTGGTGGGGCGGTTGAAGCTTTTTCTGCTTTGACTGGTTTGGCTGAAAAGAGTTTATACTCACCGCATGTCATAACTGAGGCGGAAGCGGTTGTGGCTGAGCAATTAGTAGTAGACATTGGAGGAGCTTTGAATGGATCCGCGTAGGGTTTTGCTGTCTTTGACTTTAGTTATTATGCTTGTGTTGTCTGCGGTTATCTGGTTTTATCCGGCTACGGGTGATTTTCGGGTTGATAACCCTTTTTGGAATGGGCTCTCCGCGTTTAGTGGTCAAGAGAACATTCATGCGCTAGATTCTTTTGGTGATTTGCCTTCGTCGGGCAGGGGGTCGGCTTTGATTTTGGTGCCTTATACAGGGTTTTCTGATGTTGAGTTGGGGCAGCTTAGAAGTTATGTGGTGTCGGGTGGTACGTTGGTGTTGTTGGATGATTATGGGTTTGGTAACGAGGTGTTGTCTGGTTTGGGGTTGAGGATGCGGTTTATGGGTGATACGCTGTTGGATCCCTTGTTTAATCATAAGAATGCGCTGTTGCCAAAAATTACCAATTTCGCTAATCAGTCGGCTGTAGGTAATGTTACTAGTGTTGTTTTTAATCATGCTACGGGTTTGAGTGGGACTTCTGATGCGTTTGTGGTTGCGTTGTCTTCGGGTTTTAGTTTTGTGGATGTTAATGGTGATGGGGAGTTTGATGCGGGTGATGTGGCGGGTCCTGTTCCGGTGGTTGCTTTTGTTGGTGTGGGTGAGGGGGTTGTGGTTGCGGTGGCTGATCCGAGTTTGTTGATTAATGGCATGGTTGGCTTTGATGATAACTTGTTGTTTATCCGTGGCGTTGTAGGTTTGGGGGAGGGTGGTGTGGAGGTGTTTGTTGCTCAGAATCATTTGCCTAGTTCACCGCTTGATGAGGCTAAGGCGGGTCTTGGTGTTGTGTATGGTGTTGTGGCTTCGCCGCTTGGAACGTTAAGCTTAATAGCCATTGCATTGGCATTATCTTTAAAATCATTCCTTAACAGGCGTGGAGCCGATGAAAAAACCCGTTGAAGTCCCTTCAAGCGTTCCTAGTGCAATTTTGAATGAGATATCTAAAGTGGTTATTGGAAAAGAGGATGCAAAGGAGCTGTTGCTTGTTGCGTTGTTGAGTGATGGGCATGTTTTGATTGAGGGTTATGCTGGGTCGGCTAAGACGTTGTTGGCTAAGACGTTTGCGCATGTGATTTCTGGGCAGTTTAAGCGGGTGCAGTTTACGCCTGATATGTTGCCTGCTGATGTGACTGGGTTTAATGTTTATACTCCTGATGGGCGTTCGCGGTTTGTGGCTGGGCCTTTGTTTGCGAATGTTGTGTTGGCTGATGAGTTGAACCGTACGACTCCGCGTACTCAGGCGGCTTTGATCGAGTCGATGCAGGAGAAGCAGGTCACCATTGAGGGTGTGACGCATCCGTTGTCGAGTGTTTTTATGGTTATTGGGAGTCAGTTGCCTTTTGGTTCGGAGGGAACTTATCCCTTGACTGAAGTGCAATTGGATCGGTTCATGTTTAGGATATTGAGCGATTATGTTAGTAGGGAAGATGAGGTTCGGATTGTTTCGAAGGTTGATTACATCGAGCAGTCGGACATTAAGGCGGTTGCATCTCTTGAGGATATTGCTTCTCTTCAGCAGGCGATTAAGCGAGTGCATGTTTCTGATGAGGTGAAGGGTTACATTATTGATTTGGTGCGGGCGGCTCGTGTTGATCCTGATGTGTTGTCGGGGATTAGTACTCGGGCGGGTGTGTGTTTGTTTAAGAGTTCGCGGGCTTTTGCGTATCTTAAGGGTAGGGATTTTGTGTTGCCTGATGATGTTAAGCGGTTGGCGTTTCCTGTGTTGGCGCATCGTATACGTGTTAAGCCTGAGGCGGAGATGGATGATGTGACTGCCAAGACTGTGGTTGATAGGGTTTTGAGTACTGTTCCGGTTCCCAAGATATAGTATCGATTGAATGGGTAAGACTATGAAGAAATTGACGGCAGGGGTGTTTGCTAGAGTTTACCTTCTAGCCCTGCTTGTGTTTGCTACCTTGTTTTCGTCGGTTTATCAGCTTGGGGTTGCCCTTGGCTTGATAGGGGTGCTGTTGTATTTGTTCTATAAGCCGGTGAAGGCGGGTTTGAATGTTGTTTTGGTTGTGGGTTTGCTTGTTTTTGCGCCGTTAGTTTTTGAGGCGTTGGTTGGGGTATATGGGGCTTTGTTGCTTGTTCCGGCGTTGTTGCTTTTGGATGAGGGGTTGCGTGGGTTTGCTTCGAGTCAGGGTCTTGCTTTTCGTGGGGTGGGTCGGAGTCCGAGTGGTGCTTTGAGGGCTTTGGTTGTTGGGTTATTGTTGGTTTTTGTTGTTGGTGTTGTGGTCTGGAACCTCGCCTTGCTGTTTGGGGTGGTTGTTTTGCTTTGTTATGTTGGTGTTGCTGTGTTGTTTACGGTTTGGAGGGTTTCTGGGGTGTCTTTGCGGGAGGAGGGGTCTTGGAGTCGGGTGGTGGTTGGTAATGCTGAGGCGGCGAAGTTTCGGTTGATGGGTAGGGTTCGGGTGCCGCTTCTGGTTAGTTTGCGGCCTGTTGATGCTTGGGTCAGTGTAGCGCCGTCTGACTTTTTGGTTACTCCAAAGGCGGAGACTGAGGTGTCGGTAAAGTTTACTGCGCCGCTTGCTGGGCCTTCCAAGCTTCGAATTAATGCTTGCTATGCGGATATGCGGGGTTTGGTTGAGGTGGGGCAGGTGTTGGAGCCGTTGGATTTGCATATTATTCCTCGGGCTCGGTATGCGGCTTGGCTTGCGAACAAGTTTTTGGAGCAGACTTCCGGTGGCGGCAGCGCTGTGATGCCTGTGGCGGCGCTTGGTTCGCGGTTTTCTAAGCGTGGAGTAGAGTTTTTTGGGAGCCGAGCCTACCAAGTTGGCGATAGCTTGAAGGATATTGATTGGAAGCACTCGTTTAAGCTTGGTGAGTTGGTTATCAAAGAGTTTTCGGGTTTGCAGGGTCAGAGTGGCGTCATAGTTGCTAATCTTACGGCGAAGGATGCTGATGAGGCGGATTTGTTGGCGTATAATTTGGTGATGTCAGCGTTGACTTTGGCGTCTGAGGGGTTGCCGTCTGCCTTAGCGGTTTACAATGAAACGGAGGTTTTAGCTGCGACTCCCCTGATGAGTTCGAGAGAGACCCTCAAGCGGGTCTTAGAGTTAACCGGCAAAATCGTTGTTGCCGAACCTAAACTTCGGGTTTTGGAGTCAACTAAGCCAAGGTTGCTCAAGCGTTCTATCACTCAACTAAGCCAAGCGAAGCGTGAAGACGCGCGTAGGCTTGCTGAAGTCCTTGAGTTGGAGGCGGAAGCTTTAGAGGCTTCGGCGGAAAGTCATCCTGCCACGTTAGCGTTGAATCATGCAGTAAAAGGCCTTCAGGGCCAAGCCGTCATAACCGTAATATCCCCCGGTCGGGAAGATTCGGATGCTTTGTCGTTGGCTTTGGAGAAGCTAAAAGACCGCGGATTCAGCGTCGTATTTGTTGGACCCTAAACATGCCTGTTAGTGTTTTGGGTGTTTTTGGGATTGGGAGATTTTGGCATATTGATAGATTTCGTAAAAAAAAAACAGCTGTTAGGTCTGTGAATGGGAATGGAATTAGAACTATTTGCCCTTCAACGGCAGTTAACCTTAGCCTTGATGTCTTTGATAGAATACAGGTCTGGCTCTTTTTCAAGAAAATCTCTTAGGGATTTCTCCGCTAAACCATAAATGACAAGGTATCTCTATCTTCAAGCAATACATCAATTTTGTCATTTAATGCTGAAAGCAAATTCTTTATGTGTCTTTTAAGTCAACTTCGATGGTTATTCTTTCTCGAGGATTGTTAGGTTCTGTCATTTAATCTTCTTTATCTCATAGTATCTATGTGGCAATGTTGCGTCTCGAATTCTACAACATGGCCTATCCCAGAATGCTGCACCCTAATCCTCCAGCAGCAGGACCAGCTTCTCCAGCAACACCACGAGCTCTGCAGCCGCCTAACCATCCACCTCAATGATGAAGTGCAAGTGTTTTACCATAACCCCTAACGTGTCCCCGCTATCCACTAGGGCTACGCCGCCGCCTATAAACCCCGCCCGCCTGTGCTTCTATGCAACTATAGCAAAATAATTCTCGAGCTCCAGGCCGCTAACTGAACACAGCACCGAGAAAAAATAAGAGTCAACGCCCTAAAAGAGCGCCGTATCAAAAATAACCGAAAAATGGTGGGGTTGCCGAGTAGAGAGTGGTTCTCTCCCTAACTGGCTAATGTTTTCTTTTTTGTATCCAAACTACTGCGGTTGCGGCGATTGCTGAAAGGGCTGCGCCTATGACGAGTGCGATGGTCCAGGTGGGTAGTTGTTCGTTTGTGGGTTGCTGGGTGGGTGTGGGTTGGGGGGTCGTTGTGGGTGTTGTTGTGGGTGTGGGGGTTGGTGTGGGTTCTGTGGTTGGCGTTGGGGCGGGTTTTGTGGTTGGCGACGGGTCCGAAGAGGAGGAGCCTGATGACATGAGGATGATGCTATCAGAGTAGGTCTCCGAGATGAGGCCGGCGTAGTCCTGAACCTGGTAATAGACGGTTTTCGTGCCTGCATCTCCAGTTAGATACCAAGACTTAGAAGCCGTGGCTGGTTCCCAGCTGCTCCAGGACGTGCCGTCGTCGCTGAAGCGCATCTGACGAACGCCCGAGTGCTGATCATAGGCCGTTAGCGACAACGTCACTAGAGCATTGCTTGCGTGGCTTACGCCGTTGTTTATCAGGATTGACCCGGTGGGTGCTGTCTTGTCCAGCTTGACCTCATTTAGTGTTCTGTGTGTTTCTTGGTTTCCGGCTAGGTCCACGCTCCAGTACTCGAGCGTGTTTTGGCCTTCTGTGGTTATCCTTGGTTGGCCGTTGGCGCTTACGGATTGGGTGTTTCCGTTGTTGATTTTGTAGTAGGTTTCGGCTATGCCGTTTTGGTCGTGTGCTTGGAGGTTGATGGTGAAGTCTTGGGTATGCCACTGGCCATCGTAGTCGTCGGTTGTAACTGGGGCCGTGGTGTCTCCGACTACTGTTAGTGTGTGGGTTGAGTGGGTGTAGGTGACGTATAGGTAGGTGTTTGTTTGGTCTGACCAGGCTCGGTAGCTGCAGGGTTGTCCATCGATATAGACTGTGAAGATGTTGTGGTATAGGGTTTCCATGAGGGCGTTTGGTATGGTGATTAATGTGAAGCCTGTGGTTGCGGTTTCGCCGGTTAGGGTGAAGCTTAGGGTTTTGGTTTGGGGGTTTATTTGGAAGTTTGTGATGGAAGAGTTTGATAGGGTGTTTATGTTGCATTGGGTTTGGTTGAATTGGCCTGCGTCAAATTCTGTTTGGCTGTAGACGAGGGGGTAGCGGTCTGTGTTGTTGGCGTCGAGTATGTAGGGTGTGTCGCCTATGCCGTCTTGGTCTGTGTCGGTGCCTGTGTAGTTGCTCCAGTAGTTTCCGCCTGTGGGGTAGCCGTTATCCCAGACGTTTGAGTTATTTACTGGAAGTGCTGGGTCATTGGTGTTGTTTAGGAAAAAGTTGTGGTAGAAGGTGTTATCCATGCTATACAAGACTGCGGCGCTATAGAGATTTTGTGTGAAGTAGTTGTGGTAGATGGTGTTGTTTTGGCTGAAGGTTAGGACGATTCCTGATTCATGGTCTGCAAAGCTGTTGCCGCTCACTAAACAATTCTGGGACATGAGAAGGTTGAGGCCCCATGAGGTCTCAGCGGCGGTAACAAATTCGTTGTTAGAGATGGTAACATTATAACAACCTGCTAGAAGTACCCCTCCGTTTTCGTCAGTGGTACCTATCAAGGTATTTGTGTCGATGAGGCACTCTGAGGATGAACCCATGATAATCGCCACTACGTCGATGAAGAAGGTATTTCTTGAGATAGTCACATGTGAACTACTATC
The DNA here is from genome assembly GCA_050261115.1 of Methanocella sp. Lineage (GTDB taxonomy): Archaea > Thermoproteota > Bathyarchaeia > Bathyarchaeales > Bathycorpusculaceae > Bathycorpusculum. Next base: position 5,205 of record JBLNCY010000023.1, on the reverse strand, counting down.
GGCGGATATTGCGGCATAGGTTTGTTTGAAAATGTTGTTGGTAATATTCACTCCTGAGCGTGATATTATTGATATTCCTTCGGTATTGTCGTTGTCTTCTGAGTTGAGGATTGTAAATCCGCTGACTTCTACGTCATTTGCAGTTATTTGGATGGTGATTTCGCGGGTTGCTCCGTCAATGATTGTTGATGCGTTGTTTTCTCCTCGAAGTTTAATGGACTTGTCTATGGTGAGGTTTCCTTGGTAGAGTCCTTCTTCTACGAATATCTCGTGTCCGTCTAGGGTTTGGTTTGCGTCGATTGCGTCCTGGATGGTGAAGTAGCTTAGGCCGGTGTTTAGGTTGTGAACTTTGGCGTTCTCAAGGGTCAGGGGTACTATTGTTGGGGCTTGGAAGCTGATTTTTTGGTTGGCTTCGGTTTGGTTGTTTTTTATGGCTTTTATGGTCAGGATGCTTGTGCAGTTTGTGTCTGTAAATACCACGTCTAGGTATGTGATGCCGTTACTGTCGGTGTAGCCGTTCCATATGGGATTCTTGAACTGGTCGTATAGTTGTAATTCGATGTTGGGTTCTGGGTTTCCGGCTAAGTCTTTTGTGACTACTGTATAGGTGCGGTTTACTTGGCTGTTGGAGACGCTTGGTCTATAGCCGGCGAAGTTGCCTTGCAGGGTAACATTGGAGTCGAAGGCTCCAAAGCTTATGCCTGTAACGTTGGAGAGCATTAGGGTGCCGTTGAAGTCTATGCATGTTATGCGGTCTATGGTTGAGTCGTAGGCTGATACGCTTGCTTGGTACTCGAGGTCTAGTCTTTGGATTTTGGAGTTATGTATGGTTGTGTGGGTTGTGGCTGAGACTTCGATGCCTTTTATTGTTGTGTTCTCTAAAGTCAGGATTGAAGTGTCATAGTAACTGTTTGTTCCAACATAAGAGCCTGGGTTTTGGCCCCGGACTGTGATGTTGGAGTTATCGGCCTCTACGATTATATCTTGGCAGTCAGTTACGGTGACTGTTGAGTCTTCAAAGTTGAATTTTAGAATATCAACTCTTGAATTGTTTAAGACTAAATCTGGGGTAGCTCCCGAGGCAATTGAGATGTAGTCTGAGAGGTTAAAGTTGCCAGTGCGGTCGCTGGGTATACCGGTCAGGCTCAGATTAGAATCAATAGATAAAAGATATACCAATTCAACGGTGGTATCGTAGAGGGTAGCGCTTGATGAGTATGCTAGATAGAGACCGTCAACCGTTGAATTTGAAATTGTCAGATCAGCGTTCTCGCATATGTCGAGTGCGTCTATATAGTGAGCATTTTGTAGTTGAAGGCTTGAGTCTTGGGTTAATTCAACGTAGCCCAGTGTTCCGTTTGTGTTGATTGTGGAGTTACCGTTTGAGAGGCAGTTTAGCCAGTCGTTATTGCTGGTACTTTGTAGGTTCACGCTTGAGTTTGTAATGCGAAGGTCGTACCATCCGTAGTTGCTCAGTTGGTTGCTGGATAGGAGAATGTTTGCTGAATGTTCAACTTTGAAGGCACCGTATGAGTAGAGTATTTGGTTTTCTGTTGCTGTGCTACTTGACGCACCATTAAAGCTCATTCCATAGTCGGTGTTCTTGACTATGTTGTCTTTGACATTGGCGTTAGTTATGGATCCAATGTAGATGCCGCTGCATGGGGTGATTGAGTAGTAGTTGCTGTTTTGGATTGTGAATCCTGTGAGTTCCACGTTGTCTGCGATGATGCTAATGACGTTTCCTTTGTTTGAGCCGTCGATTATGGTTGAGATGTTATTTTCGCCCATGAGCGTTATTGATTTATGAATCACAATGTTTTCTCGGTAAAATCCGCTGTCAACGGCAATTGTGTGTCCGTCTTGAGTGCTTGCCGAGTCTATTGCTTTTTGGATTGAGCTGTAGCTTTGGTTTGTGTTGAGGTTGTGGACGCGCATAGAGGTGAGGGCTGAGGTTTTGGTGAGCCAGAAATCGTAATTGCTGGCATCTAAAGAAGCTCCGGCTACTACATAGTTTCCATCGGAGCTCTGGATTACCTGGCGAGCAAAACTGCTAGCTGGTTCTGTCCAGGTGTGGTTTGCACTTAGGTTTCCGTCCCAATCGAGTTTGAGTAGGATGGCATTCGTGTTTGTTTGGTTGGGTGCTAAAACAGCGCCTGCAATCACGAATTCTTTCCTATCATTCTCAATAATCGAGTAGGCATAATCTGATTTTGTGGCGTTGTATGTGAAGGTCCAGTCGACGTGGCCGGTTGAATCGATCTTTAATATGTAGATGTCAAAGTCTTCTGGCAGGTAGTTTGTGGTGCCTGCTATTGCGTAGCCGCCGTCACTGGTTGTGGTTATTGAATATACCAAGTCTGTTAGGTGTCCTCCATAGGTACGCTCCCAGGTCACTTCTCCGGAGCTGTCGATGTTTAGCAGGTAGATTTGGGTCATGCTGCCGAAAGATGTGGTTTCGCCGAGTATGGTGTAGCTGCCATCGTCTAGGTGGATTACGGCCTTTCCCACGTCGTTGCCGGAGTAGCCGTGATCGGCCATCCAGATTGCGTTGCCTTGGGGATCTGTTTGTATGAAGAGAATTTGCTTGCCGCTTTGAGCGGTGTCATGGGAGCCTACAATAAAATAGCCTCCTTCGCTGTCTTGAATGATGCTGTAGCCTATGTCGTCTCCGGTATGGTTGTATGTGTTGTTGTATTGGAGGTTGCCAGATGCGTCTGTTTTGATGAACAAAACGCTGAAGTCGCCTTCGTTGTTAGAGTTTGTGTAGCCTGTTATGGCGTAGCCGCCGTCGTTGGTTTGAATGATGCTGTAGGGGTAGTCGTCGCCTGTTCCGCCGAAGGTTTTGTTCCATAGCATGTTTCCTTGGAAGTCGGTTTTTACTAGCCAGATGTCGCTTATTTCGTTGGGGTATGTTGCGCCGACTAGTGCGTATCCGCCGTCGGTTGTTTTTATGGCTGCGAGGGCGCCTTCTGGGTTGGTTGTGTCGTAGGTTTGGGTCCAGTCTGCTATTGGGGTGACCAGTATGCTGAGGGTGAGTCGGGTTTGGGAGTCTTCGATGGAGAGGTGGTGTATGCCTGGGTTTGAGGGGGGGATGGTGATTGCTGTTTCAAAGGATCCTGCGGGGTTGGCGGTTGTGGTTCCGATGATGGCGGCGTTTGTCCATTGTTCTTCTGTTACTGTGTCGACAACGTTTTCGCCGTCGTATTTTATGGTGATTTGGCTGTTTGCGTGGAACCATTCTCCGCATAGGGCGATGGTGTCTGTGGGTTCAACCACTAAAGATCCTGCTAGGTTTGTGCCGTTTCCAAAGAGGTTTTGTGCTGTTTGTGCTCCTATGGTTTTGATTCCACGGAAGTATTGGGTGTAATTTGCGTAGCAGTAGGGGGTGTTGTCCACCAGGGCTCTAAATGAGATTGTTTGGCTTGTTGCATAATTGTCACCGGTGCTTAGTGATTTTTTGAGGTCGGGTACCTCCGCTGAGATTGTTATGTCGCCGTTTGGGTCAGCTGTAGCTGCTTGGAATGTGTTCCATGCGTTCAGCGTGGAGTCAAAATATTCTATGTTGACCGGTGATGATGCGGGATAGCCGGATCCTGAGAATTCGGCTATTGCGCCTCCGGGGCCTTCGGATGGAGACATTGAGAGAGTGGCTAATTCATAGTAGTAAATGAGGGTATAATCGCCTGTAGTGTGAGTGTCGTCGTAGCCTGTGACTCGTAAAAAGTAGTAGCCTGGAGTGGTGATTTTGTATGTGATTTTAAATTGATATTGGTATACCTCAGTTGCACCGCTGTCGTCATCTGAAACTAAAAGTTTCTGATCGGAATCGAAGAGTTCCCCATAAGTGTCTGTATAGCCTTCTGTGTAGAAGGTGTATTGTCCCGGGGTTGCAAAAAATCGGATGTAATCGTTATCTCCTGCTGGAGCAATAGATCTATCTTGACTGGACGGCTCCGTCGTTACGGTCATGCTGCTGTATTGGGAGAAACTATTGTCAGGTTCAAACTCGTCTGGTTGCTGTGCTCCGATTGCGGAGACTAAGGAAGCAACTGGTGAAACGAGAAGGAAAAAGGATATAATTAATACTATAAGTTTTTGGTTTTTAGTAGTCATACCAAGCCCTTGCCAGTTAATGCACCAGAAGTGTTAATAAAAATATGCTATGTTTTAGCAAAATTTCTACAAGTTCGCTCTGTGAATATGTGGTTTGTTAGTTTTTGTGGCTGGCTAAGGAGAGGAGCTTGCAAGGTTGTTTTCTGGCAAGAGACAGCTCGAAAATAAAAAAAATATTTTTTTTATTTTTTTTCGCTATAGCTGATAGCTATCTATCCCTGGAGTTTTGGCTGTCGCCCTAAAATCAGGCAAAAGTAGTATGACAATTTAGGGGTCGGTCATTATTTGAGGAAGCTTCACGTTTGCGACTCTTACAGTCTACGTCCTCCTTAGGATTCGGCAGTCTACTGTTGGTTGGGTGTCCACCAGCAAGGTTTCTTATGGGGTTAGCGAGAGAATGGAGTTCTATTTATTAAAGGAGGAAGAAAATGAAAAACACTAAAGTTTTGGCTTTTGCCATTATTATGCTCCTTGTCGTCTCAACGTTTTTAGCGTTGGCGGCAGCGCAGCAAGAAGCAGAGAAACGCGTAACTTATGCATACATTGGCGCCACACCCAACCCTGTCGGTGTTGGACAAGAGACGCTTCTTCATATCGGCATTACTCAGCAGTACAATAGTCTCTATGACGGATGGAAAGGACTAACCGTAACTGTCACCGATCCTGACGGCATTGAGAAAACTCTGGGTCCTTTTAATACTGACCCAACCGGCGGCACAGGAAGCATATTTATACCCACAAAAGTTGGCAACTATACTTTCCAGACACATTTTCCCGAGCAGGTTAACGACATAGCGATTCCCGCAGGCTTCGGTAATCCCTTACCTAAAGGCACTATAATGCTTGCCAGTGACAGCGCAGTCTTGACCTTGATAGTTCAGGAGGAACGCACAGCCACCTACCAAGAGCATGCTTTACCAACTGAATACTGGAGTCGACCCATCGATTCACAGCTCCATGGCTGGAATGTCCTAGCAGGCAACTGGCAAAGAACCCCAAGCAACCTCGTCACAAAAGGCAACCTAGACGCACCCGAAACCGCCCATATCCTATGGACCAAGCCCCTAGTCCTCGGCGGAGTCGTCGGCG
>JBLNCY010000022.1:0-38434 GCA_050261115.1 Methanocella sp. | reverse complement strand
TTGGGATAACGCGGTCTTGGGGTATTGGTTCGGGTTTGCCGAAAACTTCGCTAACAAAGCCCAGCACTGACTGCGAGGAAGGCCATAGGCGCTCGGGGTTGATTAGGTGTGGGGCGCCGCGGGGGTGGACTATGACTTTGGCGTTTGGCAGCTGCTTTAGAAGGGTGCCTGCTCCGCCGCCGTGGTCTAGGTGGATATGGCTGACTGCGACATATTGGATGGCTTCGCGGCTAATGCCTAGCTCAGCTATGGCGCTTAACAGGTTGGGGATCGAGTTGGTTGGGCCTGCTTCAACCAGTATGGGTTTGGCGCCTGTGATGACGTAGCTGCATATGAGCTGCTCTATGCCTCCGGTGGATAGCTCGACTTGGTAGAGGTTTTTCCCGATCGGTTTGGTGTGCATTAAAACTCCTCGTGTACTACCTAAAAGGGGCTGGACGGTGCATAAATGTTTCCACCTATTTTCGGTATGGAAATAGTGGCGCTTTTAGCGAGACATAGAGTGGATGTTTGGGTTTGCCGTTGCGGTTTTTTGCAAAGCAGTAGAGTTTGTGTCCATCAAGCACCCTTAGTAGTGTGTTGTGTCGGTCGTCGGTGACGTGGTTGCCCCATGCGACCACAATTTTGTCTGCTTCACTGCAGGCCTCTGCGATGTAGCGGTCGTTGTGGGTGCCTATGACGTCGGGGTGGGTTGTGAGGGCTTTTGGGTCGGTGGAGCGGTATGCATAGGCGTTTAGCATGGTCATGGAGCCATAGCCGTCGCGTCGGGCGATGTTTATGCATTTGCGTACGGTGTTGTCGTCTTGATGTTCATCTGCAACGGATGGGTTTAGGCCGATAAAGACTATCCTTGGTTTTGAGGGATCCCATACTCGATGCAGGGTGTATCTGTATTCGTTACGGGGTCCATCCCAAACGCAGCGGCTGTCAATGATGTCTGCTGTTACCTTTATCATGACGGATCTGCTGTGTTGTTAGCGATTAAAGTGTTAAATCTTACCCCTCTTAGGGACAAACAAGTGCAAGTTCAACTCGTGGTTGGTTCTATATATAAGGGAGGGGGTCTCTCGGCAGAGCAACCTAGAAATAATTATTAGGTGTCGGAGGCATTTAGGGTTAAGAGGTCGCCTACATGAGCAGTACCGACACCGAAAAGCTCGACAAGATTCTAAAACGCATCGAAGAAATGAACATAACCATCTCTAAGATGCAAGAAGAACTACGCTCAGTCTCGGCATCCTTAAAATCACTGGCCATTAGCCAAATAACTCAGCCCCCAACAGTAACCGTCACCAAACCCCCAACCACCGCACCCTCGACAGCCAAACCGACAATCCCATCAGCACCAAAAACAACACCGCAACCCATCACACCGCAGGCAGATGTCGGCAAAACAAGGAGCCTCGATGACATCCGCATGTCCTTCCCCGAAGACCTCGAAGCACGCCTAAGTTTTGAAGAAAAAGGGGACTACATAATAATAAAACCCAAACAGTTCCTAGGTAGTGAAAATTTTGCTAAAATCGCAGCAGCCTCGCGCGGCATGGGCGGAGAATACATAAGCGCAGGCAAGGACAGCCACTTCAGAATCCCCAAAAAGAAAACCTAGAATCTGCGCTACTTGATGTGCCTGCCTAACGATTGCGCCTCTTCTATTGTGTGTGGTTGGGACTTTACCTCTGCTTTCTCAGAAGCCCGGGGTAACAATGCACCAATTAGGTTCATTTCGAGATACTTTAGGGACAAGTTGAACATGCCAACGATGTGGCTGCAGGCTTCTGCGCCTTCCTCAGAGGGAACCACCACCACTGCGCGCTTACCCTTAAGTTTCTTGGATTCAATGAAGGGCCGCAACCGATCAATTAGGAGCTTCATCTTAGCTGATGGGCCATACCAGTAAAGCGGCGTCCCAAAAACCACCACATCGGCTTCTTCGAGCTTACCGTAGAGTTCTTGCATGCCGTCTTTTAGTATGCATTGCAGGCTGCCCCTTTTGCAGGCCCGACAATCAACACATGGAGCGATCTCGACGTCATAGAGGTAGATTTTCTGGGTTGAATGCTTCTCGCCTGCCCCTGCAAGGACTGCGGAAACCAGCAAATCAGTGTTGCTTCCTTTTCGGGGGCTGCCGACTAAACCCAAAATTCTCATACCAAACCAATGGCAGCTCTTCGCATTTTAATTTACCGTTAAATGACTTAGTAAACAATGCTAAACGCTTGGAATTCACCGCGATAGGGCTCCCAATCGATCGCGATGTCGGTGACTTCAGCGGCCTTGGGGCCAACCTTGCAGAACTCTACCACCGCACTAACCGCGTCCTCTTCACCCTCAAAAACAGCCTCTACACGGCCATCCTCAAGGTTTCTAACCCAGCCCGTAACGCCCCAAGATTGTGCTTGGCGTTTGGTGTTTTGGCGGAAGAATACTCCTTGGACTTTGCCGGTTACGTAGACATGTGCTCTGGTTTTTGCCATAATTCTCTTGGTTTCTCTACCCTATTTTAATACATACGTTGGGGCGTGATGTTTTCTCCAACCGAGTAGAGGAATAGCGCCGCCGTGGTTGATGCTATTCGTTCAAAGCGGTCTGAGAGGGCTTTAACTACCTGGGCGTAATTGTCTGACTTGTCAAAGCTGTCTATGTAGGCGCGGAAGGATCCGTACTGTTGTCTGATTTGGCGGAACTGTTTGGCGTTTTCTATTATTGCATGGATCTTGTAGATGTTTCGAATGATGCCTTTGTCAGACAGCAGGCGTTCTATGTCGGTTTGGGTGAAGGCGGCGACTCGCTCAACGTCGAAGTTGCAGAATGCGGCTTTTATGGTTGGCCACTTTTTCTCAACGATTGCCCAGTTAAGGCCTGTCTGGAAGATGACTCGGCAGAGGTTCTCAAAGTATGCGTTGTCGCTTTTGGGGCGGCTTTCGCGGTACCACCAGTAGGGGTGCTCTGTTTGCTGCAGAGAAGTCATGGTTGAATTGAAGTTTAATGTCTTGTTTAAGCTGTTGTGGCAACCTTAATACGTCAACATCATTCACTTTCAGTTACCCCTCTCCTGCATGGGCGAGTCGCTTTCTGGGTTGACTTAAATGCGAACCGAGTGCAAATGCTGATTGGAGATGCGTATATGTTTAAAGGTTCCTCGGGAAAACTCATGGTTTACACCCCCACCGGTCTGCCGAGTAATAATCGATTAGACTCCGTGCGGGATGCAGCAAAAGAAACAGCTAAACGGTTGAACCTCGACTTTGAGGTTGTGCGATTCGAGCGCCAAAGCACCCCTATCTATGTCTACTATGAAGAAGACGAGGGGGAGCCGATACCGCTGTACTGTGATGAGGGTAAAATTGTTGGTTATGAAGAAATAAGCAGTGCCTTGCGGCACATGATGTTTGTGTTGTCTTTCCATCCGAAGCATCGTGGGTTGGCTTCGATGCGTAGTGAGCTGCTTAAACTTTCCTAAACCTTATTGTTTGGTTCTCAAGCAAAACCTCGTAGACCTGGTTGACGTCAAAGACGATGCCGAGGCTATCGTATTCGTGTTCAGTTAGGAAAAGGACGATTTTTGGTGTCGCCATTTGTTGGCGCTGGGGCAGGAAGGGCATCTGTGTCTGAAGGGCCTGCAGGATGTCTTGGGCCATTTTTGCTTCGTCAGTTTGGGGTCTGAGAATGTAGGGGTTGACTTCGCGTTCTTCTAGTAGTTCGATTCTTTTTCCCAGATTGCCGTCTAAGTCGCGGGTGGATTCGATTTTGTTGACTCTAACGCGGAACAAGCGTATTCTCTCCTTGCTAGAGGATAGCAATAACGTAAATTTAAACCATTAACCAACCACTACTGCTCTGAGTCAGGGTTTGACTGTTTTTTGAGTTGGACGATTTTTGCGTCAGTGGCGTTTAGTTGTTCTCGAACCGTTCTTAGGTGGTCTGTGAGAAGTTTGCGCTGGACTTCGAGTTGTTGAAGGGTTGTTTGGCTGTTTTTGTCTTCTAAAAACGGCGTGAACGGTGAGGGCGGGGTGGGCGTGGGAATGGTTTCTTGTATGTGTAGGACGTCTCGGGCGAATTCGTTGAAGAGGCTGCTTAGGTTGTTGAAGATTTCTGCTTGTTTGCGTATGGCGCGTTTTAGGATGGCGTCGCCTGAGGGGGTGATGGTGTAGACTTTTAGTCGTCGATTTTTTTGTGTTTCCCAATGTCCCTTGATGAAGCCTGCGTTCTCGAGGTTGTTTAGGATGGGGTAGACTCCGCCTGCGGTGGGTCGCCAGAAGCCCTGGGTACGCTGGTCGATTTCCTTCATCAGTTCATAGCCGTGGGCGGGTTTTTTGCTTAGGAGTATGAGGACGCCTAGGCGGATGTAGCCTTTTTGGGCTTCTTTTATCCAGCTTTGTGTGGTTTTGTCCTGGCTGTCTGGCTTCATATGGTTCATTTCTATAGTGTTTTAGGGAATACTTATATCTTGCCGCTATATATTGCATTCAATAATATAACCTTAGAGGAGAATAGAATGGCCCCAACCAGAACCAACAACAAACAACAGGAGACAAAAAAATGAGTACCCTCTGCTCCAAATGCCCATTCTTCCAACTCCCACCCATCCTAAAACGCAAAAACAGCCGCAAACGCTGCCGAATAGAACCCCAGCGACAACTACGCATCTACGAATGCAAAGACTACCCCAAAAAACCCACCTAACCCACCAAGAACTCACCTAGCGGATAGAAAGGTTACTTCTGCTGCTCTCAAAGTGACCCCCCTCCCTTATATATAAGGGAGGCGGTCTCTGGGCAAAGCAGCAGGCGCCTAACCCTATAGCCACAACCGCAACCATAGAAAACGCTCGGGAGATGACAAACCTTAATTATCAAATGCTCTGTATACGACCCATTAACAGGTGAAAACTCAAGTTGAACGCTATTATCTTTGGAGCGCCAGGCGCAGGCAAAGGCACCTACTCAACAAGGATGCAGAATCAGCTTGGCGTAGACGTCATCGCCATGGGCGACATCTTCCGTGAATCCGTCAAACAAAACACCGAACTCGGCACAAAAGTAAAATCCTACGTCGAGCGGGGCGCTTTAGTTCCCGACGAAGTCGTCGTCGAAGTCCTAAAAGAACGCCTCAGCAAAGTCCCCCAAGGCAAAGGCTTCCTCCTAGACGGGTTCCCACGCACCATCGCCCAGGCAGAAGCACTTGAGAAAATCGCCAAAATCGACGTCATCTTAATGCTAGACGTCCCCGACCAAATCATCGTTGAACGCTTAACCTCGCGCCGAATCTGCAAAAACTGCGGCACCGTCTACAACATCCGCTTCCTTAAACCCAAAGTTGAAGGCAAATGCGACAAATGCGGCGGCGAACTCTACCAACGTGCAGACGACAACGAAGCCGTCATACGGAACCGCCTACAAGTCTACAAGACCCAAACCGAACCGGTAGTCGCCTACTACAAGCAGAAAGGCCTACCCTTTGTCGTGAACGTCACCAAATCCATCGACCAACCACCTGAACCGATGGTTGAGCATATGATGGGTGAACTCAAAAAGCTCGGATTTGCCTAAAAGAAGAGTTTTTCCTCTTCTCCTTTCTTTTAGATGTCTAGTACAAATTCAAGGATTACTTTGTCTGCTTCTCGGATAACCATCATCAAATGATACGTTACCGCTTTTACAGCAACTTTTTGTGGATGCTTTTTGGGGTCGAATTTTTCGCCCCAGACTTTGGCTTCAAACTTGAACCCCTCAGGTGTCTCCCGCCAGTGTTCTACGGTGAATTTGCTAAATAGCAGTCCCTCGGTCTCGAACTTTACAAGCAATGTCTCAAGCCAGTTATAGAGCAGAGCATACTGGTCTTCGGCTTCAACCTCAAAAGCCAACTCAACTGTAGGCGCGACTTTGCTTGTATCTGTCATGGTTTCAAACATGGCCAACGCGGCGTTCTCATAGGCATCCCACATCTTTTCGCCAAAAGCGCGAACGTAGACGTCTGCGGTGTGTTCTAGGAATTCGAATTTGCCGGCGAATTTGTCTGCCTTTGCTGGTTTAGGTTTCGATGTTGCTTCCGGCGTTGTTTTGACTATTTTTTCCTGTTTTTCTTGTTTACCCATGGTTTCGCCACTGCGACTCAAAAGATAACAAAGAAGTTAAAAAACGATTGCGCAAAAACAGCCGCGGCTAAGTGGGCGGTTGAGAAAAAGAGGTAGCTTGAATAGCCACCAAACATAACCAACACATAAGGTTTGTTAGAAGTATTTGGTTGCTTGTTTGATGGCTGAGGCTGCGAGTTTGGCGGTGTTCTCGAGGTCGGTGAGGTTTAGGATGCCTGCGGGGCTGTGAATGTAGCGTGTGGGTATGCTGAGGGCCCCTGCGGGTATGCCTTGACGTGTGAGGCTGATGCGTGCCGCGTCGGTGCTGCCCAGTAATCCTGTCTCGAGCTGAAGGGGTATTTTTGCTTCTTTGGCGGTGTCAAGTATCCAGCGCGTAATCTTTGGGTGGGTAATTATGCCTGAATCAGAAAGCGTTAGGGCGGGTCCTTTGCCGAGTTTTACGCTGGTATCGTTCTCTCTAACACCAGGCACATCACCTGCGATGGTAACGTCGAGTGCTAACGCGAAGTCGGGGTCAATAGCGTATGCTGCCGTTCCTGCACCGCGCAATCCAACCTCTTCTTGCACCGTGCCAACGGCATAAATTGTGCAGTCACAATCCTGCAGAAGCCTCAGGGTTTCCACCATTGCGGCGCATCCTGCACGGTTATCAAAAGCCTTACCCATAACATTACCGTTGGCCAGCTTAGTGTAGGCCACATCAAACGCGATGGGGTCACCGATGGCGATGCCCATGGCGACTGCCTCAGCTTTGTTATTGGCGCCGACGTCAATGAATAGGTCGTCGTAGTTGATGACTTTTTTCCGTTCTTCTTCCTTTTGAATGTGAGGCGGCTTAGAACCAACCACGCCGGGGTAGGATTGTTCTTTGCTATAAACGATCACCCGCTGAGCCGTCAGGATACGGTCATCGATGCCGCCTAGCTTTGAAAACTGTAGAAAACCGTCTTTGGTGATGTTTTTTACCATCAAGCCGACTTCATCCATGTGCGCCGCAAGCATAACTTTAGGCGCATCAGCCCGTCCCTTCTTTATTGCGATAATGTTTTCCAATCGGTCAACGTAGATTTCGTCACTTAAAGGTTTGAGCATATCTTCTAGGAGTTCTCGAACTATATTTTCTCTGCCAGTAACGCCTTGAGCGTTGGAAAGTTTCTCTAAATTCAGACTAAGAGACAAACTACATGCCTTCCAGTTGTTTGATACCCTCTTGAAAAGACAAGTTATTAACAATTCCTAGCCACAACCCAAAACCCCACCAACCACACAGACCGATTAAGGCTAACTAAAACACAGCTACTCTACAGGCTTCTATACTGTGCTCTGCACCTACCCCTCCCTTATATATAGAGTCAATGGTATGGGTTTTAGGTCGGTTTAGTGTGCGGAATAAGCAGCATAGCATAATCAACGTAGAAATGATAAACATCTTCCCAAATATGTCCCAAAAAAGAAATGGCACAAAGTCGGAACACCCATGATGCTCTTAGAATATCCATCCAATCAACCATTGGTGTTGACGCCCCAAAACAAGAAAACTGTGTGCACATCTTCAAACGTCTCAAGGTCCAAGGGCTAGGCGACCTCTACCAAAGAGACAAGTTCTACTCATAAAAAGCCCATTCATCAACGACGCCGAAATATGGCGGGGCCTCCTTGAAGGCTTGCTTACTGTAGAGTTAGAAACCCGAAACTCTATGGTTCCGCTTGTTTTTGAAATAAAAGATTGCAAAACAGCCACAAATTAGCACTCAGCGCCTATTCCAGAGTTAAATACTAGTGGGCAGGTTTATATGCAAGGTAAGCATTGAGGTGTCACCAGTGACGTATGATGAGGGATTGCGTTCATACAAGGCGATTGCCTTCATTGAAAGCCTAACACGATTTTATTACTGTAAATTAGACGCTAATCCCCCGCAAAACGTTCTCTTAGCAAAACAAAAAACATTAGACAACTCTCTAAACAAAATTGGTGAGATTAATGGATAAAATAAAATTTGCAATCCCCAAAGGTTCCCTAGAAAAAGCAACCGCAGAATTCTTCGCTAAATCCGGCTTCAAAATCGGCGCATCCGACCGAACATACCGCCCATCAATCAACGATCCTCAAATCGAAATGAAAGTCCTGCGCCCCCAAGAAATCCCCGTATTCGTATCTGAAGGTCTTCAAGATATAGGCATCACCGGCGAAGACTGGGTCCGAGAAAACAAAGCTGACGTCGAGGTTCTCCAAAGCCTTGAATACGGAAAAATCCGCCTCGTCATCGCCGTACCTAAAAGCGTCTCCGAAGGCACCACGCTAGGCGAATACATGGAGTCAATTTGGTCTCAGGACAGAAACTTCCGCGTAAGCACCGAATACCTCAACATCGCATCCGAATATCTCAAGAGCTTACCTGAATATCAGAAACGCTTTGGCACCCAAGACCCCATGCTTGTGACCCCCTGGTGGAGGAAAGGCGACAATCCACGTGTAAAGATATTCCTCTCTTTTGGCGCTACTGAAGCTAAACCACCAGAAAACAGCGACTGCATCATGGACGTAACCGAAACTGGCACCACCATCGAGGCAAACAACCTTCGCATCATCGAGACCGTCATGCGCTCATGCGCCATCCTCATCGCAAACAAGAAAAGCCTCGAAGACCCCGAAAAACGCGAAAAGATCTACGACATAGTTGCCCTACTCAAGGGTGTTGTGGATGGTTCTAAGCGGATACACATCTTTGTTAACGTCAAAAAAGCAGACCTAAACACGTTGCTCACAGAGTTGCCGGCACTCAAAAACCCAACCATTTCGCCACTTGCAGACGACGCCTGGGTTAGCGTAAACACAGTCATCGAAAAAGACTGCCTCATACAGCTCCTCCCAAAAATCAGAAAAATCGCCCAAGGCTTAGTCGTCTACGAACCTAGACAGGTACTGGCGTTAGACGAGATAGCCCAAAGAGAGGACTGTTCGTGCAAACCCAAGTCCAAGTAAAAGTCTACAAATCAACCGAGCTACCCAAAGACTGGGCCAAAAGACAGCAGGCGGACCAAAAAGCCACTGCTGATCTTGAAGCCAGCGTCAAAGCCATAATAAACCAAGTCAGAGTAGACGGCGACAAAGCGCTACTAGAGTTTGCGCAGAGATTTGACAAAGCCAAACTCACCACCTCTACTCTTAGAGCATCCAAAGAAGAAATCCAAGAAGCCTACAGCAAAGTCACCAAAGAACAAGTGGCCGCAATCGAATTTATGAAGCAGCGAGTCAGCTGGTTCCAAAAGCAGCTGCTTAGCCAAACCGACATTAGGGCCTTTAACGAGGGCATAATGGTTCAAACGGTACTGCGTCCGATAGAAAGTGTCGGTTGCTATGTTCCAGGAGGTCAAGCATCATACCCAAGCACCGTGGTCATGACGGCTGTGCCAGCTAAAATAGCGGGTGTACCCCGTATAGTTGTATGTTCACCGTCGGATGCACAGGGCAAAGTTAACCCTTTAGTGCTGGTTGCGGCCGACATATGCGGCGTTGATGAAGTCTATAAAATCGGCGGAGCTCAAGCAATAGCCGCAATAACATACGGAACTGAAACAATCAAGCCAGTTCGCCTAATTGTTGGACCCGGCAGCAAATACGTCACCATGGCCAAAGTTCTCGTCTCCCAAGACGTCGCCATAGACATGCCTGCTGGACCCAGCGAGGTTCTCATCTTAGCTGACGAAACAGCTGATGCCCATCTGGTAGCCTATGACATGGTATCGCAGGCAGAACATGGAACAGACAGTGTGGCCGCATTAATCACGACATCTGACAAGCTTGCGGTTCAAGTGCAGCAGCAACTCAGCGGAATCGCCTCAACCGCTCCGCGGGGCGACAAAATAGTCGATTCACTCAACAAGTATGGCTTCATAGTCACCTGCCAAAACATGCGGGAGGCCGTTGCGTTAACTAATGAGTTTGCGGCTGAGCACCTTGAAGTCATAGCCAAAGACGCAAAGCAGCTTGCTGAGAAACTCGTTGCAGGTCTCATCCTAATCGGCCCCTACAGCCCCGTACCATTAAGTGACTACGCAAGCGGAACCAATCACGTTCTTCCCACTGGCGGTTTTGCAAAGTCCTTCTCAGGTCTTTCTGCATTCGATTACATGCGCAGGGTCAGCGTAGTCGAGTGTTCACGTGAGGGACTCGAGAAAGTCCGTGCCCATGTCAAGGTGCTAACTGATACCGAGAACCTCCCTAATCACACTAAGGCGATAACTGCGAGGTTTGAGTAATGAGCGAAGCTTACCAAAAATGGTTTAAAGAAAAACAGCAGAAACTTGGTGCGATTGACTGCTACTCCGCAGGCATCACGCCGGAGGGTTTAGCGGAGCAACTAGGCGTTGATGTATCTAAAATCGTCAAGTTGAACTTTAACGAAAACCTCTTCGTCGACCGCACAAGACAGACTCCGCTAATGAGGCAGCTAGCTGAGGAAATCGACCTTCGCATGTACCCCGAAGACGAGGAAGCCAAACTTCGAGAGAAACTCACAGACTATATGGGTGTTCCGTCGGATTTCTTGGCCATTAGCAACGCAGGCGACGAATTAATAGACCGCATCATCCGCCTATTTATCGAAAAAGGCGACGCCGCCATCTCACCCGCCCCAACCTTTGCCATACCGCGCCTCTGCGTAAATCGCCAAGAAGGCCAATACATAACCGTACCCCTCAAAGCCAACTTCCAACTTGACTTAGAGGGAATGCTAGCCCAGTTCGGTGAACGCACCCGGCTGCTCTACATATGCTCACCCAACAACCCGACCTCCAACCAGATGAACGCCGATGACATCGAGCGGCTTGTTAAAGCCTTCCCTGGCATAGTCATCCTCGACGAAGCCTACGGAGAATTCGCCAACTACAGCTTTGTGCCACGTATACGAGAGTTCCCAAACATGGTTATTCTGCGTACCTTCAGCAAAGCATTCGGTTTAGCCATGCTACGCTTGGGGTATGCGGTTGCTAATCCCGACCTTTGCAGAATTATTCGCGAGAAAGCACCTCTGCCTTATCCTGTGTCGGGCTTCACCATCCGCATGGGCATCAAAATGCTTGAGAACATGGACATCATGCGCACCGCTGTGTCTAGGCTAGTGGCAGAGCGCGGAAAATTCATAAACGCACTCAACCAAATAGACGGCGTAGAAGCCTTTCCCAGCCAAGCCGACTTCATCCTAATCAACACCAGAAAACCAGCCGATGAAGTCTACGCTGAGCTGCTTAAACGGGGCATTATGCTAAAGAAATGGGGCAAACTCCTACAGTACGACAACTGTTTCCGAGTGACCGTCGGATTACCCGAAATGAACACCACGCTAATCGAGGCATTAAAGGAGATAATGAGTGATAAACCATGAGATGTGAAGAGGTTTACCGAAAAACCAAAGAAACCGAAGTAAAAGTCAAAGTCAACCTAGATGGCGAAGGAAAGGCCAAAATCGACACTCCCGTACCGTTTTTTAGCCACATGCTTACCTCGCTGGCCACACATAGTCTAATCGACATCGAAGCCTCCGTCCAAGGCGACCTTATACACCACATGGTTGAAGACCTCGCTCTCGGCTTAGGCGAAGCCCTAAACAAGGCGCTGGGCCCCCGTGAAGGCATCGTGCGATTTGGTAATGCAGCTGCCCCCATGGACTGCTCACTTGCCTTCTGCGCCGTAGACCTCGTTAAGCGTCCCTACTTCAAAATCGACCTCAAACTACGCGGCAAAAAAGTAGAAGACATGCCCACCGAGGACATAGTGCACTTCTATGAGTCCCTCACCCAGACACTGCAGGCAAACGTACACATATTTATCGAGTACGGCAGCAACGACCACCACAAAGCAGAAGCCGCCACCAAAGCACTTGCCCTCTCACTCCGCCAAGCCATATCATCCGACCCCCGACGCAAAGGCGTACCCAGCAGCAAAGGCGTAATCTAAATGGCTAAAGCAGTAATCTTTGACTACGGCGCAGGCAACCTCTTAAGCCTAAAAACTGCCCTTGAAAAAGTCGGACTATCCGTCACCATAGGCTCCACGTCGGCTGATTTAGCGGATGCTGACGCCATCGCCTTGCCGGGTGTCGGAAGCTTTACCGCATCACTCGAGAAACTAGCCACCGTAAAAGGCATTATAGAGCATAAAGTGTCGGAAGGTACCCCCCTTTTGGGAATCTGCCTTGGTATGCAGCTCTTTTTTGAGTCAAGCGAAGAAGGCCCCGGCGATGGCCTCGGTTTCTTCCAGGGCAAAGTCATACAACTCCCCCGAACCGTGAAGGTGCCGCATATGGGCTGGAACACCCTACACATCGCCCGCCTCAACGAACTCTTTGACGGCATAGCCGAGGGCACATACGTTTACTTTGTCCACTCACTTTACCCCAACCCAACCGACAAAAGCATTATCATAACCGAAACCGAATACGGCTCCACCTTCGCCTCTGCGGTGGCAAAAGGCAACATCTACGGCACCCAGTTCCACCCCGAGAAATCAGGCAACACAGGACTCCAAATCCTAAAAAACTTCGCCAAAATAGTAACAAGGTGAAAAAATGGTATGCAGTTAATTCCAGCAATAGACTTGATGGGCGGAAAAATAGTTCGCTTAACCAAGGGCAAAGCAGAAACCGCCATAAGCTACGAAGCCAAATTCGGCACACCCCTCCAAGCCGCAGAAAGATGGAAAACGGAAGGTGCAGGTAAACTTCACATAATAGACCTCGATGCAGCATTCGGCATAGGCGACAACCGAGAAGTAATCGCTGAAATAGCCAAAAACATTTCGCTACCCATCCAAGTCGGTGGAGGCATACGCAGCTACGAAGCAGCAGAGAACCTGCTCAAAACCGGCGTCGCACAAGTTATCCTAGGCTCATTAGCCGTTAGCGATCCCTCGGTAATCACAAAGATTCAGGGGCGCTTTGGTCCCGACTCTGTTGTTGTCGCGCTTGATAACCGAGATGGACGCATCATGGTGGAGGGCTGGCAAACCGAAACCGCCATTACCGTTGATGATGCACTCTACAAATACGCCCAGCTAGGTGTGGAAACCTTCTTGATAACCTCTATAGCGCAAGATGGCATGCTAAGTGGACCTGACCTGCAAACGCTAAGCCGCGCAGTGCTCTATGAAGGCGTTAAAGTCATTGCGGCTGGCGGAATCGGCAGCATAGGCGACCTTGCAGCGCTCAAGGGCATCGGTTGCAGTGGCGCTGTCATCGGCAAAGCCCTATATGAGGAACGATTCACACTAAAAGAAGCCTTAACCAAAATAGGAGCCTAAAGATGCCGCTAGCAAAACGTATCATACCCTGCCTTGACGTTGACCATGGACGAGTAGTCAAGGGCATAAATTTCCTCCAACTTCAGCAAGCAGGTGACCCCGTCGAGTTGGCTAAACGCTACTCTGATGAAGGCGCCGATGAACTCGTGTTCCTTGACATCACCGCTTCTCATGAGAAGCGCGACATAATGCGCCAATACGTAGAAGGCGTCGCCAGAGCCATAAGCATACCCTTCACTGTCGGAGGCGGCATACGCACCGTGTCGGATGCCCGCAATGTGCTCTGCAGCGGGGCCGACAAAGTCTCCGTTAACACCGCAGCCATCGACAAACCACAGCTCATAACAGACTTAGCGGACGTATTTGGCCGCCAATGCGTCGTCGTCGCCATAGACGCCAAACGCAACCACACACCCACAGAGGGAAAACTACTCTTCGACACACCCGAGGGCAAAGTCTGGTTTGAAGTCAACACCTATGGGGGACGCAAACCAACAGGCATCGACGCTGTGGCGTGGGCTATGCAAGCTGAGAAGCTAGGCGCAGGTGAGTTTCTTGTAACGTCGATGGATTGTGATGGCACCAAAGACGGCTATGACATCGAATTAACCCGCGCCATATCCGAGCGTGTCAATGTTCCAGTTATCGCATCAGGAGGAGCAGGCGTTCCAAAGCACCTCTATGATGTCTTTGTGGAGGGCAAAGCGGATGCAGCGTTAGCTGCGTCGATTTTCCACTACAACCAGTATCCTGTACCGGTCGTTAAGGATTACTTGCGTAAAATGGGGGTGACTATCCGATAATGACATCTATAGAGCTACTTGCAAAGCTAGACTTCAACAAGGGCAATGGCCTCATTCCGGTCATCACTCAGGACGCAAAAACCAAAGAGGTTCTAATGCAAGCCTACGCCAACAAAGAAGCCGTAGAATTAACACTCAAGACAGGCAAAGCCACCTACTGGAGCCGCAGCAGAAACGAACTCTGGATAAAGGGCGAAACCAGCGGCCACACACAAAAAGTCATTTCCGTGACAACTGACTGCGACTATGATTCATTACTATATGTTGTTGAGCAGACAGGTCCAGCTTGCCACACAGGCGAATACAGCTGCTTCTATAACAAACTATTATAATATTTTTTTTTTAAAAAAAAAAGCGGTAATGGTGGGTACGCCATATTGCCGAAAAAGGGCAAGGTTTTTTCTAAACCTTTATTTTACATACAATAAGCGCCGGCGAGGCATCCAACCCAAGGATCCAGATGAACCATATGGAGACGACGACAACCGCAAAAAAAACATCACCCCACACGAAGGCTAAACCCGGAAGGCGCCCCCATCGCCCTAAAAAAAAAATATTTTTTTTTTAAAAAAATAAGAGAGCGACAATGGCTAATCTATAGCAACAAAAACCCTTCTAATGTTATCGGCAGCTTGGGTGAATTAAGGTTTAGTGTATCCATATGCGTCTATATGCACATTAGGCAAGGGGTTATTATTCGAGAAACTAACCAGAAACGGATTTTCTGATGAGTACTCCATTAACTGAAAGCCTGTACCCATACCGTTAGTGCTTACGCTTAGTAAACCCAACTCTTTGGTGATTTGCACTTGCGATCCGTTGGTAGCAGTGTAAGTCACTGTGGCTACACAATCATAGCGCACTCCCTTGTCCACTTTAAAGTTAACTGCCATAGTAGCATAGGTGCTGTTTTCAATCATAATCATTTGACCCTCATAAGCCAAGGGAACCTTTTCTCTTTGGGTTGTAGATAAATAAAACCAAACAAATGCAACGCTTAAAACTGAAACAGCCAAAATTAAACCAACTATGACGACAACAAGAATTTTTGTCTGCAAGCTAAACCCCTATCGGTTATTTGGTTAAATTTAGCTTATAACACTACCTAAAAAATATCTGCGGCCATGCTCAATAGTTAGTATATCCTTTTAAACCGAGGGACTTTATCTTCTTTGTGAACACGTTATGTCTCATTCGCATCACGAAGCCATGCTCTACACCCGCCAAGACGAAGGTAAAGTCAAATGCTGCCTCTGCTCGCGTCGCTGCCTAATCAGCGATGGAGCCCCCGGCTTCTGCCTGGTGCGCAGAAACGAAGGCGGCACCCTCTACACCCTAAACTACGGCAGAGCCGTCTCCGTAGGCGTAGACCCCATCGGCAAAAAGCCCCTCTCACACTTCAACCCCGGCGCGCTGGTGCTCAGCTTTGCGGCTGCGGGATGCAACTTCCGCTGCCAATTCTGCGACAACTGGATGATAAGCCAAGACCGCGAAGCTCCCGGTAACCCCATGTCACCAGAAGAAATCGTCAAAGCCGCCCAGAATGCCGGCTGCCAAGGCATAAGCTACACCTACACTGAACCCACCATGTTCATGGAGTACGCCTATGACACGGCAAAACTCGCCAAGGAAGCGGGGCTATTCAACACGTTTGTAACCAACGGCTACATGACCCCTGAAGCCGTGAAAACAATCGCTCCCTACCTCGATGCAGCTACGGTTGATTTTAAGGGCGGTGCTGACCCTGACTTCTACAAGTCCGTCATGGGCGTTCCAGACGTTAAACCCATCTTTGAAACACTAAAAGAGCTCCGCTTAAGCGGCGTCCACATAGAACTCACTAACCTAGTTGTTCCCCGATCGGGTGACTCTATGGATAGAATACGCGAGTTAGCCGCTTGGGTACACGACAACTTGGGAGCCGATACGCCCCTGCACTTGCTACGGTTCCATCCGGAGTACAAGATGACCACGATTCCCGCAACGAGCGTTCAAACTATGGAGCAAGCGTTACTAACAGCCAAAAACCAGGGCTTACGCTATGTCTATTTGGGTAATGTGCCTGGGCACGCGGCGGAGAACACTTACTGCCCCAACTGCGACACCGCTGTCATCCGACGTTACGGTTTTGACATCACTCAATGGAACCTAACAGAGGATTACAAATGCCCAGTGTGTGGACAACAAATCCCAATAAGAGGCAAACCATATCAAAACCACCAAAGATTCCCCTATGCCCTATTCTAAATTGTTAAGCGAGGACCGATGAGAAAAGAACCGTTTTCTGATGCACTGGTACGGAAAAGTTTGGCTAGATACTTTGCCGTCGTTGGGAAAGAGAAGCGGGCAAAATTCTTGATAGCCAAAAAAGTCGCGGCTGACTTCTCAGAACAAGATACTTTGGAAACGCTTCTCAAGCAACACACAGAATACACCAGGGAATACTATGCTTTTGAGCGCCAACTAGACAGCAAGAACGCTGCCTTAACCGGCAGCCCAAAGAAGTCATATTTAGATTTGAAATTAACAGTCGCCAGTAAGATGCTTGAACACTGCGCCTTTTGCAGTCGTCGGTGTGGAGTAAACCGATTGGTTGGTCAGTTGGGCTATTGTGGCTGTGGCAATGATCTGGCTGTTTCAAGCATTTTTGCGCATACTAGTGAGGAGCCGGAGCTTGTCCTCTCAGGCACTGTATTTACTATGGGCTGTACTATTCGGTGTCTACACTGCCAGAATTGGACTATATCGCAATGGCAAGAAGCCCCATTGAGCTATTCGCCTCAGGAGCTTGCAAAAGAAGTTAAAGACCTGCATATGGCTGGTTGTCGCAACATAAACTTGGTTGGCGGAGAACCTACGCCATGGCTAGGGCACTGGCTGGACACCTTCCGAATTGTAGATGTGAACATGCCCATAGTGTGGAACTCTAACGCCTATTATAGCCCAGAGACCGCGGAGTTGCTGGCGGGGTTTGCGGATGTTTATCTGCTGGATTTCAAGTACGGCCCCGGCAGTTGCGCAGAGAAGCTATCGGGTACTCCGAACTACTGGCAGGTAGCCACACATAATCTGCTCAAAGCTAAACAATACGGTGAGTTGTTGCTGAGGGTGTTGGTGTTGCCGGGGCATCTGGGATGCTGCACCAAACCGATACTTGACTGGATAGCCGCTAACTTGGGTGTGGAAACGCGGGTGAATTTGATGTTTCAGTACCGTCCAGAATGGCGTGCCTATGAGGTGCCTGAGCTTCGGCGACGGCTCACGGATGCGGAGGTGGCGCGGGCGCAGCAGTTAGCTAAAGAAGCGGGGCTAGTAAATCTGGCTTAGCTTTTATTGATTAGTCTTATTAGGGCAAGACGGGTTTTGCATCAGTAGACGCCCCCATGAGTAGGTATGCAGCTTTAGCGGTCAGGACCAGTTACTGGAAACCAGGCGAAGACTACCTCAACAAAATAACCCTGGCACTGGAGGGCAAACTCTGCGACGGCGACTATGTGGTGGTCTCAGAGAAGGCGTTGGCCATAGCCACTGGGCGAATCATCGACGAAGCCCCTGTGGTGCCTTGCAGAACCGCCCGGTTCATCGCGGGGTTTTGGATGCGCCATGTATGGGGCTACCCGCTTGGGATACTATGCGGATTTGGGCCAAGACTGCTAGCAAGACTACGTAGCTATCCATTGGAGTCGGGGAGTCGGCATAAGCAGGTTGCGCTTGAAAGGGGCGGGCTTTTGCAGGCGCTACTGTTTGGCTCCGAAGCAGGAATCGACGGCTCCAACCTGCCCTACAGCTATGTTAGCTTGCCTTTGCCTGACAAAGACGTCTTTGCCGAAGAAATTGCACATGCTATCTGGATGCGGCTTGGTCGACGGGTCTGCGTGATAATCGCTGATACCGACAAAACTTACCGTTTCCGGAACTTCTACTTCACGCCTCGGCCGTATCCGTTGCGGGGCATCTATTCTTTTGGGGGTGTGGCGTCGTATGTGCTGGGGCGACTGTTGGGGTTTAGGCGAAGTTCGACTCCTTTGGCGGTTTATGGCTGCCGCTTGAGTGCGGGTGAAGCGTTGTCGGTTACTAATGTTGCGGATCGGGCACGGGGGCCAGGGTCGGGGGCAACGGTTTGGGATATGGCGGCGCGGTTTGGTGCGGGCCTTGAGTCGGTGACTTGGGAGATGTTGGGGTCTGTTGGGCATAAGCCTTTGGTTATTGTAAGACGGCTTGACTGAATTTTTTTGTTAAATATTGATGTCAGCTTAGCGGAAAATGGCATTTCGGATAGTAAGACATAAAAATTGCGTTGCACGCACTATGCGGAAATAAAGGGATCAGCATATGGAAGAATCACTACAACGATTAGACGCATTCTTTAATCCTAAATCTGTCGCAGTCGTCGGCGCCACCAAGAAAGCTGGTAAAGCGGGCTACGTCATCTGTAAAAATTTAGCCACAAATAAGGAACGTGGAACCTTCACAGGTGAACTCTATCCCGTTAACCCTGGTGAAGAGGAGATTTTCGGATTTAGATGCTATGAATCTTTAAGCAAGATTCCTGTAGCTCAAATTGATCTTGTTACAATTATTGTCCCCGCCAAAGCTGTTGCCGCTGTCATGAAAGAAGCGGTTGAGAAAAAAGTTAAAGCGGCAGTCATTATCACCGCTGGCTTTAAAGAAATTGGCAATAAAGAAATGGAGGACGAAGTGGTTGCCATCGCCAAGCAAGGCAACATCCGCCTACTTGGTCCAAACTGCCTCGGCGTATTCTACGCAAAAAGCGGCATCGACACGCTGTTTTTACCTGAAATAAAAACGCTATCTACCGGCGAGACTGTCGTGGCTACCCCCAGACCGATGCCGGGTAACATTGCCATGATCACCCAAAGCGGCGCATTCGGTTCAGCGGCATTGGACTACTTGACTGGTCGCCAGATGGGTGTCTCCAAATTCGTCAGCTTCGGTAACAAGTGCGATGTTTCTGAAGCCGAGATGCTCGATTACCTACAATACGACGAAGAAACCAAAGTCATCCTAGTATACCTTGAGGACATCAAGGACGGCCGCCGCTTCATAGAGGTCGCCAAGAGAGTTACACTAAAGAAACCTGTAGTCGTCATAAAGTCAGGTCGCAGCAACGCCGGTGCACGTGCCGCCGCAAGCCACACAGGCGCCATCGCAGGCTCTGACAAAGTTTATGATGCAGTGTTTGAGCAGTGCGGCATCATCCGCGCAAAAAGCATGGAGGAATTCTTTGATTATGGCAAGGCTCTTGCGATGCAGCCGCCGGCTTTAGGCCGAAACATCGGTATCCTAACTGATGCTGGTGGACCGGGAGTCATGACGGTTGATGAGCTTGAGGAGCAGGGTTTGACTGCTGAGCACTTTAACAAGGAAACTCATGAGAAATTCCTAAAGCTCCAGCAAGAAGGCAAGATTCTGCCAATCGCCGCTGTGCATAACCCCGTGGACTTGACTGCCTCGGTGCTCGATGACCAATTCACTATATCAGCAGAGATTATGTTCCAGGACCCTGACACCGATGGCATCATCCTCTTGGGTCTACACCACATGCCTGGCTTAAAGGAGAAGTACATCGACGACATAGCCGCCTTAACTGAGGTCTATCACAAACCCCTCGTTATGGTCGACATCGGCGAAACTGAAATGGCCCTCTACACAAGAAGCCGCTTTGACCGCTTAAACGTCCCCGCCTTCGGTTCACCCGAAGATGCAGCGCGTGCCATGAAAGCACTTGTCCTCTACGGCGAGTACCTCCAAAAGCACGGTGCCTATGAAAGCTACGTTAAAGCGTTTAAGAGCTCTGCGGCACCCATCCAGGCGCAAACCAAACCTAAAAGACTGTAACCCAAACAGTCACTTCTTTTTTGTCCACTAAACCCAGTTTACCCCTAAGGTAATGCGGCGAAATCACTTCCAACACGTCCTCGGGGTAGCCGGGCACCAGTGGCAAGACAACAGCGCACTCTAAGCCCTGAATTTTTGCGGGGAATAGTACGCCGGGGAGGTAGCCGTCTTGGGGCGTAATCACGATGCCATGCTCGGGGGGTAAAAGGTTTCTTTTCTCAACTTCTTCTGTGGTTAAGTGTAGGTTTAGGGTCCCGCTGAAGGGTGAGAAGCCGAGCTTGGATTCCATCTGCGCCCTAACCCACGGTAAATCAACAAACCGTTTACCAGTGCCTTTGCCGGTGAAGACGGTGCCCCTAAAGCATATTTGGCTCAAACGGCCACACATCTAGCAGGGCTGTTCTTTTAGCCACAAAGCAACTGACCGCAAAATCGGGTCAGACGAAATATCCACTACCGGAACAATCATCTTCTCCTTAGTCTCAATCGCCGGCGTGTACTTTGGCATCGGCGCATATCCCACAAACGTCCAATAAACCCGACGCTTCTCTAAGAGCTCCTTTGCAACTACGGCATTAGAAGCCGTGAGTGGGAAATAGAGAAACACTATGCCCTCAACCCAGTAAAGCCCCGCCAACTTGCCCCCCGCAATCACAGACGTAAAACGGGCGATCTCCTCTGCATTATTAAAACGGGTCTTCTCCATAATCACAATTTCTTTGAAGGGCTCATATGAAACAGAAACGCCATTACCACTCACAGCACTCAATCTCCTTCCAGTTACCTCCTAATGGGTTAAAGCCCCCTTTTAATTTTACCCAACACTGCTTAGCACCTTATCCAGTGAAAAACTGAGCATTCCAATCATTTGTAGGTTGAACCCGTGGTTGACTCTATATATAGCGTCAACCTTGGGTTCAACTTAGGCGTGGGTGGCCTGTAAGGATTTAATCAAACGTTGGGGTGTAGAGGTTGCGTTTAACCGATTCTGCTTCCTTCCGCTATATCCTTTTCAGGCTGTAAAACCGACACAGCGCCCTCGGCGTCTTCTGCTGCGAGAATCATTGCTTGAGACTCCAACCCCGCAATCAGGCGGCGCTGCAGATTAAGTAGAAATACGCATTTTTTGCCGATTAGCTCTTCTGGCTTGTAGTGTTTTTGTAATCCGGCAATGCATTGTCGTTTTTCATTTCCGAAGTCAATCTGCATTTTTATGAGTTTCTTGGATTGGGGGACTGCTTCGGCCTCGATGATTTTTCCGATTCTTAAATCGATTTTTTGGAAGTAATCAAAGGTAATTTCTTCTGTCGGCTGGTTTTCTTCTGCCATGTTAATTCACTTATGGTAGGTAGTTTGCTTTGGCGATATTAACTTTAACTTTCTTTAGGTTTGGGCAGGCTGGCTATTGAGGGATGTGATTTTCTTTTTGTTTCCGTTGCTAAATTATGGGCCTGCAAGGTAGGTTCAGGAATTCTGTTAATGCTGCAGTGGCGCACGATTTCTACAGCGGTTTCCAATGTTACCATGTTACCGATGCTGACGTAGATAGGTTTACGGTTCGGTTGAGTTTCCACTATCTCGCCTATTACTTCATTCTTATCGATTAGTAGGACTCTCCCATTCTGCTGTTGGGGTTCGCCTTTTAGTCGGCTCTTAGCCGCTCCGATAGTAGGTTTACCTAGTACCAGCCCCAAATGGCTTGCAAACCCACACCTAAACGGATGAGCGTAACCCTGTGAATCCACCAAAAACACATCCGGCTGACACTTTAACTTCTTAATCGCTGCCATTGCAAATGGAAGCTCCCGAAAAGACAACAAAGACGGCACATAAGGCATCTTAACGGGGCATATAGCAATCGACGTCTCTATAACTTTTAGGCTGTTATAATCTAAAACGACTGTTGCTCCAATTCCCATCTCGCCAATGTAGGCTACGTCCACACCACCAACCGTACAAATCGGCTTGGGTAGCCTATCTTCACGGATAACGGATTTGGATAAGCATAGTTGGGTTTGGTGGGCTTTTTGTATCGAAAAATTTGGGGGCAGCTTGGGCATTACTGTTTTGCCTTGGCCCGTTTTGATTCGGGCTTGGTTTTGGCTTCTGGGGGGATGAATTTTTTGAGGTAATCCTCAAGTGATTTACGGCGAACCTCTAAGGTTATGTCGCCGCGGGTAGCTTCGATGATGCGCCGTGCCGTGTCTGATTTGTGCCGTAAACCTGGTACTAGCATGTAGGCTTCGTCGAGTGCTTGGAGCTGGATAAAGATTTCATCCATTATCTCTAGACACTGCACGCCCTTTTCCACCTCGCCATATCGGAGTGCATCAAGTGCAATCCGCCTGTATTCGCCAATCACATCCGCCAAACCCAAAACGTAATCGATGGAGGGCACTTTGGCGTCTGCTGGGGCGATAAATCGATCTTCCTTTACCAGTGTGAGGAGTATGTTGGCTTCTGCGTACTCTTGTTGTGCCGCGCTCATCATGCCTCCATAAATAATGTCGGGGTATGTGTCGGTGTGTTTTTGTAAGTTAGAGATTAGGTCTTTAGCATTTGCTACCAGTTTTTCGGCTTCGTCGAGTCTCTTTTGGTGGATACGAAGAATAGCCTGCTTGGAGAGGCTTGTGGCTTTACGCATTGCCTCATGGGTTTCTTCGCGGATCTTGTTTTTGGCCATAAGCTCCGTTTTTATTTCGCCAATAAAGTTCTCTAACGACGACAACTACTAGCACCAGTATAAACGATACTTTTGGTGGCTTATTTTTGTTCTCTAGTGGGGTGGTGTTACTCGACTGTTTCAGCCCACTTTTCAACCATCAGTTTGTTGTCGCCTAATGCGAATTTGACTTTCACAAATATTGTATCCGCGCCTTTGAATGGAAACATGCTGTCTTCTGCTAAGTCTTTTGGCAGATAGACTAAGTATTTGCCGTCTTTTCTTCGGAATAGCCTGCCTTTACCTTCGCTTACCATGGTGTTTACCGCTTGAATTGGTGTTAAATTGATTAACGGCGGAAGTAAGCTATTTAAATTTTCACCCGATTTTTTCGGTCATACCCTATAAATGATGTGTTGTAGGACATCCACTGACAAAACCGAACAAAAAATAAGCTAAAAAATGAGTTTATCTGATGAAAGAGTGCTAATGCTGGCTTTTATTGGTTATTAAGCTTTATAGGTTGCTCCAGTTTACTTAGCAGTATAACTCTGCTTTCAGGCGCCTCATCAATAACCCTATAACCAGTCGCCTCAGCCAACCTATCGGCAAAAACCCTAACCTCATCATGCATGGGCATACGGTCAAACCCAAGCCGCAAATTCGAAAACCCAATATGCATATACGCCTTCGCCTCAATATAGGTCGGCTGCGCCTTCTCCACCAACTTAGCGTACTGCTCAATCAAACTCATATTATGGTCTTTTACCATAGTCATACGCAAAGCCGTTGGACAGCGAAAACTCGGCAACAAACCAAGTGTCTCGTTGAGCTTCTCCCAGGCACTTGGAAACTGCGGCCGACAAACCCTCTTGTAGATTTCTTGGTTAGGTGCACAGAGCGAAACGTAGAGTTGACTGGGCTCGCTAGACAGCGAAGAGAGCCTAGCTGGTAGGGTCCCGTTGGTTACCAGAAACGTGGTTAGGCCCCTCTTGTGAAAAAGCGCAATCAGATCCCCAAGCGGCGTGTAGAGTGTGGGTTCACCGGTTAAGCTTATGGCAACCTGCTTGGGTTGATGGGCTTCTTGGAATTTGCGCCAATCAGTTTTCTCGTTCCCTTTATAACCTGAGATTATTCTTTCCTGCGCCCTAAAGCAGCCTTCCACTATCTGCTCAGGGGTATCCTTGTTGGGGTTACGCATTTCATCCCAGGTAACGTCTTTTAGGTCGCCGCTTTGGGCACGCCAGCAGAAAAGGCACTGATGTGTGCAATAGTAAAGTGATGGCGTCATCTGTATGCATCTGTGTGATTGTATGCCATAGAATTTCTGTTTGTAGCAGGGTCGGTTGTTAACTAGGGATTCGTAGAGCCATTTGCATCTCTTGACCGCTGAGTGGGTACCGATTAAATGGTACTTCTGCTTCTTTAGCGACGCTAAAAGCGGAGATGCAACAGGCTCTTCCAAGATCTACACCGAATTTCTGCTAAGATAACAAAACACTGCCTTTTAAAAATCGCTATACAAAAAGCCGGTTCAAGCGAAAGTTTAAAACCAATCCACATTCTAGATGAGTTAAAGCCATGGAGGCTATTGATTGAAAACACACCAACCTTTGAACTCAAAATTTGTCACAGCTATCCTATTATCACTCATGGCATCTGCTGCATTAACAACACCCCTGTTAGCCGCAGCACAAGAAACTCCTGACGTTGACATCCTCGAATTAACCAGTGCAAACGGCGCAAAAGACGACACAATAACCCTCAAAGGAACCCTCGCCACCTCAGACGGCACCTACCAACTGTTCCTAGGCGGCGTTCTGGTTGCTTCCGGAAAAGCCGACGGCCACAACATCTACACAAACTTTACCATCCCAGAATTGCCCGCCGCACTCTACGAGTTAACGCTACGCGACGTCAGAATCAACAAAAACTGCACTGGTCCCTTTAACGTAATAACAGGCTACACAGCCTCTGCATCGCCCTCAGCCATACAAGAAGGCGAAAGCCTCACAATAACCGTCAACCTCACCGGTGGAGTACTAGGCACCATCTACGGCGCAGACATATCAGTAGTAACCCCCGCTGGCGCTGCTTACAACGCAAAAATCAACCTCGGAACTCCCAACACCAAAGGAACCGCCCACAACTCCATAGATTTCCCAAGCAGCGCATTCACACCAGCCGGCGACACCCAACTTGCCGGATCATACACCATCAAAATTAACTCAACCATGGGAAAAAGCAGTTTCAACGTCAACATGCTAGACTCCATCACATATCACCGGGGCGACAAGATGGAGATAAACGCAATAGGATACGAGCCCAATCAAGCTGCCACCATAACCATACTAAGCAAACAGGGAACCCTCGACACCCTCTCAGTCAACGCTGACTCCCATGGCGCCATAAAAACAAGCTGGGTGGTCCCAGCTACTGCGCCTATGGGGGAAGGTACTGTGCGCATATCTGTAGCTGGCAATCCCAAAGGTATGGCGGAAATCCAAACCTTCACCATAATAGGATACAACGTTAACGTCACTGTCACTAATCTTGGTGGTTTACCTGTGCCCGGCATCACGGTGCAATGCATTGACGTTGCCACTGATCTGGTCTATAATCAAACGTCTGATTCTTCGGGGCAGGTGTTCTTTAATCTCGGAAGTGGACTAAATAAGTTAACAGCCTACTGGAATCAAGTTAACATCGGCGCAGCAGACATAACCGTCACTGGCGACGGTAACTATACGTTGATCTGCCAGTTAACTGACCTCAAAATCACGGTTAAAACTGAAGAGGGCACAACCATGCCCTTTGTTTTGTTAGCAATATCCTATCAGTACAAAAACGGCGACGCCTCTCAGGTCGCTTCCGTTTCGGGTCAAACAGGCGGCAACGGATACTACATCTTACCCTCAACCCTAACCAACGCGGAATACCACATTGCAGCTTCATCCTACGGCGAAGTCTTCAATAGCGGAAACGACACCCTTACTATATCTAACGCTAAAGCAATCACCGAGGTCACTATCATCTGCCCCAGCGCCAACGTCTCAATAGGCATAACGGGTTACAATGACCAAGCAATCGCATCAGCACGCGTCGAACTAGTCGAGTTATCCAACGGGTTATTCTACTCCGCCACCACCGATGCCAGCGGCGTAGTGACCGTCCATGCCACCTATGGCACCTACCGCTTAAGAGTCTACAAAGACGACGCACTCATCCGAGAAACCCAACTCAAAGTCTTCGACGACACCCGCAGACAAATCAAATGCACCCTATATGGAATCCAACTCACCGTCTCAGTCGTAGACTTCTTTGGGTCGCCCATCCCCAACGCTTACGTAACCATCAACGGACAGCAGAAGGCGTCGGCTTTCACAGCAAGCAACGGCAAAGCAACCTTTAGCAACATAGTGGGCGGGGACTTGCAGGTCGTGGCTGAATTGCAGGATACCTTAGATGCCTTCCAAGCCGTAACAGTTACAGTTAATGAACCCGGCGACATAGAGGTGCGGCTTGAGAAGTATGTCTTTTT
The DNA here is from genome assembly GCA_050261115.1 of Methanocella sp. GTDB lineage: Archaea > Thermoproteota > Bathyarchaeia > Bathyarchaeales > Bathycorpusculaceae > Bathycorpusculum. Next base: position 12,175 of record JBLNCY010000022.1, on the reverse strand, counting down.
GAGCGGCGCTTTGATGCTGGCAAGCACAGCTCTGACTTTGATTGTGATACTTATCAGCGCCGTACTTTTCATCATAATAGAGGTAATTAGGCACAAAAAAGCAAAATCAGCACCAAAACATGCTGCTTAAATTCAGAATCCGAATGTAACAAAGTTTATATGGTATCTAGGAAACATTAAGGAAAATAAGGAAACCACAAAGATCTGTTCCAACACAACTTGAGGTGTATCTGTTGGCCCAATCAAAAGCTTGTTCTCCATCATGCCAATCCTTTAAGTGCGGTAAGAACGCTGCGATTTTCAGACGTGACTCAGTCTGGTGCAGAGACGGCGACGAACCATGCACCGTAGCCAAGTGCACATACGCCATGTGCTTTAAACGACGCCTGCTACCCGGAGCAATCTGCGGCGAAACCGTCAAACGAAAAACCTCCGAAATAAACCTAGACGACACATTCTACGAAGACAACAAAAAAGCCGCGGCAAACATCAAACTTAAGGGCAAAGCGCTTCGCAAACTTGGAGACCAAGAATACTACTAAAAATAATTTTATAAAAACAAAATTAGTGCTCGTGCAGGCGCACGAGTTACCTGTCTATTTTGCTTGAACCCGTTTAACTATCGGTGGCTTAACTTTCTTTAGAATCCTATAGCCGCAGATGATGCATTTGGTTTCGCCGCCTCGCAGTTCTAACTCTTCAGACGGCACACGTGAGCCGCATCTCATGCATTCGTAAACAATTCCTGATTTTTCCATGTGGAAACGCCTGTTCCTACAAAGAAAAGCATTTTACTTTTAAACATTTCCAATAGGTTAACTAAACGGGATGTAAGGGTTGAGAAAACGCCTCAAAGAAAGACTTAAAAACACGTTACCATCTGACGCCTTAAGTAAAGTCTACAGTTCATTTGACATAGTAGGGGACATAGCCATCATCAAAGCCCCCAGCAACTCCTCAGACGCGCAAGCCATAGCAGAACAGATAATGGCAACCCACAAAAACGTAAAAACCGTGCTGTCTCAAACCAGCCCCGTTAAAGGCAGTCACCGCACACGCGAGCTCACACTGCTAACAGGCGAAGATAAAACGGTAACTCAGCACAGGGAAGCTGGTTGCACCTTTGCGGTGGATGTTAAGCGATGCTATTTTTCGCCCAGACTAAACCATGAACGTCTACGTATAGCAAGCCAAGTCGTGCCAGGCGAAAAAGTCATCAACATGTTTGCGGGGGTAGGCTGCTTTAGCGTATTAATAGCCAAAACATCGCCCCGCACAGAAGTGTACTCTATTGACATAAACCCAACCGCCTACCAATTTATGATCGAGAATGTTGGGCGTAATCGACTTTTTGGTAGCGTCCACCCCTTGCTTGGTGACTCCAAAGAGATCATAGAGGCCAAACTGCAGGGTGTTGCCGATCGTGTCTTGATGCCGCTGCCAGAGAAAGCACTTGAGTATCTGCCCGTGGCGGTTTCGGCGCTTAAGACAAGTGGCGGCTGGATACATTACTATGATTTCCAGCATGCAGCTGCCGAGGCGGACCCATTGGAGCAGACAGAGCAGAAAGTAGCTGCTGAGCTTAGGCGGTTAGGCGTCAATTACATGTTTGCCTGTTCTCGTGTTATTCGTAGTATAGGGCCAAATTGGTATCAGACTGTGTTGGATATTCAGGTAGGCGCTTTGTCAAGTAAGTCTTAATAACCCAGAGTCTACCTATCTAAACTGTGGCATATACATGAAACTGAAACTTATGGAAATCCTCGCTTGCCCAATCGACAAGCATCACCCTCTTGAGCTTCACGTGTTTGAAGAAAAAGATGAAATCGTTGAAGGCTTAATCGTTTGTCCACAATGTAATCGCTGGTACCCTATCCGGGACGAAATCCCAGAGATGCTTCCGGACGAACTAAGAAAAGAAGCCGAGGACCTGCCGTTCCTCAAGAAATGGAAGGATAAAGCCCCCCAGAAAACCGTTTTGGAAGGCAAACCTTTCAACCTAAAATCCGAATAACCCCTTCTTAATTTGTTAGTTTATTGCTTAGATTCAATTTCCTTTGCCTAACCCACAGTACTTAAACCCTGCTTCTTCAACCTGTGCCCGCTCAAACGTACCGGCCAAATCCACCAACACAGCAGGTGCCTTCACTAGAGCCTTGAGTTTTGTAAAGTTCAGATTGCCCATCTGTTCCTTACCTGCGACTACAACTATACAGTCAGCGCCTTCCACCGCACTATTGAGGCTTGTTTTTATGCCCTCAAAAGTCTGCATATCCTTTCTCGCTTTAGAACCATACAAGGTAACCTTGGCGCCCTTCTGTTCAAGCATTTGAACATACAAAAATGCACCTGATTTCGGGAGCACTTGCCCCAGAACAGCCACCTTCGCACGTCTAAGTGTCTTATCACAACTCCGCAGCCCCTCCTGCGTCAAATTCAAAGCGTACCTAACCATATCCTCATTGACTTGGTGAGCCAATGCGGTTAGGCGTAGTTTTACGTTAAGGTTTTCGGCGTCCTCCAGAAGTAGGGTTGCTTCGTTTTTGTTATCCTCATACTCAATGGTTGGGTGAAACTCAGGGTGGTTGAGGTTTAGGGTATCAAGTACTTTATAGTAATCGATGTTAGCGTTCTCGCAGAACACTGCTATCTCGTTGGCTAATGCGGTTGTTACGTTCCGTTTTGCGACGGCGAACAGGGTGGCTGCTTCTGCGGTTCTTAGGTCGTTGATTTGACGTATTTTGCTAGTTAAGGTTTTTAGGATAGTTGCGGCTGATTTGAGGCTCGCTTGGTCTGTAGCTGCAACCCGAAGTTGCAAATCACTGATGGATAAAGTGGTGTCAAGTATTGGGTTGTATGCTAAACCGAAGTCTTTGCCAACTTCCAATCCTGATGAATTCTCTAACTGCTTTTTTATTGTGTCCTCAATAAAGCCTAAGCCCACGATGCCACAGCAAATAACCAAAGCCCCGTGCCGAAGGGCAGTTCCAACCCGTTTACAGGTATTTACTAGCCTAGCGGAATCATTTTTCTGATCATCAAGTTTTGCAGAAAAAGCAATGACTACAATATCGCTTTGGGCAACTGCTTTCTTAAGGTCGCTTGTGACATCGATTTTTTCTGCTGCGATATGCTCTTTGAGTTTTTCCTCTGTCTCCAGCCTGCCAAAAGCCGTCCTGCCTTTGGCCGTTTTTTTCACAACGGCAATATCCGCATCGGTGCAGATTACGTTAAAGCCTGCATTGGCAAAAGAGTTCGCTAAAAAGATCCCTTTGCGTCCACACCCAATTATAGCTACGCTATACTTGGCGCGTTTCTCATAGGTATCTACCTCTATGGGTTTAAGGAATAGAGCTGGCGACAAGGGAAGGCTCCTTAGATTGGAAGAAGACTACATAGTGGCAAGTAGCTTTTCAAGCTTTGCAGTATAGTCCGCGACTAGCTTTATGGCCTTCTCTTGGTCCTTTGCTTCAGCGTAGAGTCTAAAGACAGGTTCGGTCCCGCTTGGCCGGATTAGGATAGCGCTGGCGTTATTGAACCAGATTTTCACTCCATCGATGGTGCTAACGTTTTCGTTCTTTACCTCTTCATAGAGTCGCTTTAGTAGGGGCTCTTTTTTTCCGTTGGGGCACTCGATTTTGCCCTTTTCAAGGAAGTATTGAGGCTGCTCAGCGATGAGCTCTGCAAGTGATTTACCTGTTTCAGCCATTATGTTTAGCAACAATGCAGTGGTCATTGCTCCATCGCGCACTGCTTGATGGGGTCGGTAGAATATGCCGCCGTTTTCCTCACCGCCCAAGTTTGCATTCTCTGCTTTCATGGTCTGCGAGACGGTAACGCTACCCACTTTTGTCCAGATTAGTTGACCCTTATAGGCTTCCACAGTGTCCTTGATTAGGGTAGAGGAGCTAACCGGTGTAACGATTTTTGCACTGGGATTCTTGAGAAGGTACTGTTTTATGACTACCGCAAAGGTTTTGTCGCCCCAGTAGATGACTCCGTGGCTATCACAAAAGATTGAACGGTCAGCATCTCCATCGAAAGCTACGCCTAGGTCTGCGCCGACTGCTTTTACGGTCGCAGAGAGATCACCTAGGCTTTCGGGTCGAGGTTCAGGAAGTCTGCCAGGGAAGGTTCCGTCGATGTTTGCGTTTATGGTTGTTACTTTGCTTCCCAACTCTCTCAACAGGGGTGGCAGTGCGATGCCGCCGACGCTGTTAGCAGCATCGACCACAACATGGAATTTTTTCTCTGCTATCAGGTTTGGGTTGACATGTTTTTTTATGGCGTCCTTGTATTCCTCGTTAACATTGGGCAACTCGCGTTTAATCCCAAGCTCATTCCAAGCGGCATAGTTAATTGTATTGTTAAAGTAGATGGCTTCGATTTCCGCTTCCTGTTCATGACTTGTTTCAATGCCGTCACTCCAGACACATTTAATTCCATTGTATTGAGGTGGATTGTGAGAGGCTGAGATGATAACTCCCCCATCCATGTTGTGGTTCTTAACCGAGAACTGAATCGCGGGGGTTGAAGCCAAACCAACATCGTAAACAGTGCAGCCTGCTGCCATTAAGCCAGAGGTAACAGCTTTGGCAAACATGGGGCCGCTGGTGCGGGCGTCATAGCCGATTATGAGGTTTTTGCCCTTGCCAAAAAAAGTCCCAATTGAGGCTCCAAGTTTAATAGCCATTTCAGGTGTCAATTCAACGTTAACTACACCGCGGACACCGTTTGTTCCGAAAAGTTTTGTACTGCTCATATAGTTTCATCCTGTACTAGTAAGTGTGTGCACCTTAACTACAGCCCCTTTCTGTTTAAAAGGTTTTCAAGAGATTTCTTTCGCTGGGCACACCGCCGAGTTCTCATGTAAATCCACATTGGATCGAATCCGGCATTGATCGCCAACTATACAGCCCTTTTCTAGCTTTACGTTCTTGGCTACATGCACGTTCTCGCCGACAACCGCACCCTCGATGATTGCGTCGTCCTCGATAGTCACGTTGGGAAAAATAACGGAGTTGTTTATGGTTACGTTTATGCCGACTTTTACGTTTTTTCCAATGATTGCATAGGGGCCAATGACTGATTTTTCACCGATGCTGACACCTCGATCAAGGGCCACAGGGCCATTGATTTTGACACCATCCGCTTTGGGCTTAACTATTTTGCTGCCGATGGCATCTAGCACGGTTTTGTTGGCTTGCAGGTACTCATAGGGCTTACCGATATCCATCCATAAACCGTCGATGCGACAACCCGCAAGCTTGCCTGCCTCAGCAAGCCTAGGGAAAACTTCCCGTTCAATTGACACTGCTCTTCCATCGGGGATGTAGCTGAAAATTTCGGGGCTAAGCACATATGCGCCTGCATTTATGAGGTTGCTTGGCGCCTGATCCTTAGGCGGTTTCTCAACAAAGCATTTAATGTGGTCGCCATTGAGTTCAACTACTCCAAAGCTACTGGGATCATCAACGCAACAAAGCGCCACGGTAGCGATAGCTTTGGTTTTCTTGTGCACTTCGAGGATTTTTTTGTAATCTATTTCGGCGTAAATGTCACCGTTAAGGACAAAGAAGGGTTCGTCGTGGCCTAAGAGTTTCTCTGCCTTCTTGATGGGGCCTCCGGTTCCCAGTGGCTTTTTAGGGGGGTCGACCGAAAATCTGACTTTCAAGCCGCATCGGGGCGGTTTCTGTTGTCGGATGTGAAATTGGGTTAAGGCGTTGACTGCCATTATGGCCTCGTTTACTCCACTTTCTGCTAGCCCCTCAAAGATCCATTGTAGAAGGGGCTTGTTAACAATTGGGAAAAGGGTTTTTGGCCGCGCACAGCTTAGCGGTCGCAGCCTCGTTGCAAAGCCGCCTGCTAATATCAACGCTTTCACATGGTCACCTTACACGATTTTAGGTATATAGAGTAAACAATGTTGTTTATTAAAATAGTATGGATACCTCGATAGGTTGCTAGAAACCAGACCTTAAAAAGAAGCGGAGTAACCCGCTCTATATTCTTAAGACAAGAAAAGCGGCCTAAGAATACGCAACAATTTGCAGAAAAGTTAAATCCAATACCGCAGATTATCCCTAAGAACAGTTACTTGTGGAGAATCTCTTATGGCATTATCCGAAGATGCACTTATGTGGGTTGAGAAATACCGACCCAAAACCCTAGACGAAGTCGTAGGCCTAAAAGATATCGTAGACAGTCTCAAAGCATTCATGAAAAACCCCAAAACCATGCCGCACCTTATGTTCGCAGGTGTACCCGGCACTGGAAAAACCACCCTAGCACTCGTCATAGCCCACACCCTCTATGGAGCAAACTGGAGAAGCTTTACCCTCGAATTAAACGCCTCAGACGAACGTGGCATCGACACTGTCCGAGAACGCATTAAAGACTTCAGCCGCTACAGCCGAACAGGCTTCGGAGGCAACATACCCTTCGCCCTAATCATCCTAGATGAATGCGACCAAATGACCGGACCAGCTCAAACAGCTCTGCGTCGAATTATGGAAACCGGGTCCCGTACGTCTAGATTCATCCTGATTTGTAACCAATCTAGCAAAATAATCGAACCCATTCAGAGCCGATGTGCCATCTTCCGCTTCAGCCGCGTCGAAAAATCAGCCATGAAACAACATTTAATCGACATTGCAGCCAAAGAAAAATACGTTCTCCTACCTGAAGCGGCAGATCGCATTGTAGAATTCTCCGAAGGCGACCTGCGCCATGCCATCAACGCCCTCCAAACCGCCTCTGCCTACAAAGAAGGCGTCATAGACGAGAAAACCGTCGCATTAGTCATCGGCGAGGCAAGCCCCATGCAAGTGCAAAAAATGATCCGAAAAGCGCTATATGGCGATTTTATGGAGGCACGTAAAGTAATGTATGACATTATGGGGAATTTCGGCTTCAGCGGAACCGAGATTATTCGTCAAATACAACGTGAAATCTTCAAAATGAGCGACTTAACCGCTGAGCAGAAAGCAGACCTTTCAAGTATCATCGGCGAATATGATTTCCGCTTAACCGAGGGCGCCAACAGCGATATCCAACTCAGCGCGCTTCTAGCACAATTTGGCAAGTTCGGTAAAAGTATAGAGGGCAATTATGCAGATGCAAAGTGAGCAGCCTCTCCTCTGGGTTGAGAAGTATCGACCCAAAAAAATAGAGGAAGTCACCGGCAACGATGAAGCCAAAGCACTCTTCATTGAATGGCTAAAAAACAAACGCCATACCAAAAAAGCAGTGCTACTCTATGGTCCGCCCGGAGTCGGCAAAACAACACTGGTTATGGCTGCAGCAAGAGAATTCCGCTTCATCGTCATCGAGATGAATGCTAGTGACACCCGAAACGAAAAAGCCATAAACGAAGTCGCAAAACCCGCTACATCCTATGCTTCACTTGACAGGTTCACAGACAACCCTGACCATTCAATCGGCAACATCCTTTTCCTCGATGAAGTCGACGGCATCGCAGGCAACGAAGACCGTGGCGGAGTAAGCGCCATCATAAAAATCATCCAAGAATCCCTTGTGCCAGTCATCTTGGCGGCAAATGACCCAGACATCGAGAAGCTTCGCCCACTTAAAAAAGCATGCCTGCTGATTCGCTTCCACGAGGTACGCATCCCACTCATCATAGCGCTTCTGCAGAAGATTTGCCAATTGGAGAATATCCAAGCAGAGTTCGAGGCGCTTGAACGCATAGCCAAAAACAGCAAAGGCGATGTCCGCTCAGCCATAAACGACCTGCAAAGCCTCAGCGAAGAAAGCCATACCCTGACCTTGCAGGATACCCTGCTGTTGAGTAGCCGCAATAAAGACATAAGTCTAGACGAAACCCTCCGTCGCTACTTTGCAGCCCAATCAATAGCCGAAACCTCCAGCATGCTAGCTTTCTCAAGCATTGACTACGACGACTTTCTCCTCTCCGTAGCCGATAACATGCCTAAACGCTACCCTGACCCAGTAGAACTCGCCAAAGCCTTTGAGCATGTATCGCGGGCAGATCTTTTCCGTGGCAGAATCGGCACCGAAAACTGGCATCTGCTAAAATACTTCTACAACGAACTGTCTGAGGCGTCTGCAGTTAACCCGCAATCCTATAAGCCCTTCACATTCATCGCGCCGCCCCTACGCATCATGACGCTGTTTTGGACTAAATCCAAACGCACCATGCTTGAGGGCATATGTGCAAAGATCGGAGCACAATGCCATGTGTCAGTCGAAACCGCTCGATCGGTATTCATCCCCTATGTTCGGTTGATTCTGCAGAAGAAACGTAATCACCCCTTAGTGGCATCCTTCAAGTTGACGCCTGAAGAAGTGAACTATTTGGTTACGATGGGTAGGTATTGACATGACAATTGTTCTAAACAGTAAAGGCTTCAAGCTTCCGCGGCTTGAGAGAGAAAAATTCGTTAATCTAATGCACCTTGGCTTGGATTATGACCGTAGTTCGATGCTTTTTTCAATCAAGAGCTATGATAACATCGAGAAAGTTATTGGCGAAATCAGCAGCATACTAAAGGACGAAGTTGTATTCATGCAGAACTGCACTCGCTGTGGCAAGTCATTTGCATGCAAAGGCTGCAGCTACATCGATGTATGCACGACTAAAAATCTACCGTTTACCTGTGTATGCCCCCAGTGCCTCAGAGGGCCGCAAGTAGTTGAAGAACACCTGACTAACTTCTAATTCTAAAAAAATAAGAAAAAGCCTTGGGGGCTTTTAGATTACGCCTTGGTCAAGCATTGCATCAGCAACTTTCACAAAGCCACCGACGTTAGCGCCCTTAACGTAGTTTACAAAGCCGTCCTCTTTGCCATACTTTACGCATGTGGCGTGGATGGATTTCATGATGTTGTGGAGTCTTTCATCTACTTCCTCGCGTGTCCATGAGAGGCGTAAGCTATTCTGAGACATTTCTAGACCCGAAGTAGCGACACCGCCTGCATTTGCTGCTTTACCTGGTGCATAGAGGATTTTTGCCTTCAAGAAGACTTCGACACCTTCAGGTGTAGTTGGCATGTTTGCACCTTCACAAACACATATGCAACCATTATTGACGAGGGTTTCTGCGTCGTCGCCGCTGATTTCATTCTGGGTCGCGCTTGGGAAGGCAACATCACACTTTATGCCCCATGGACGTTTGCCAGCAAGGAACTCTACATTCTTGTATTTCTTTGCATATTCGCTTATGCGTCCACGCTTGTTGTTCTTTAAATCCATGACGTAGGCTAGTTTTGTTTCGTCAATGCCGTCTTTGTCATAGATTGTTCCATCGGAGTCAGATAGGGTGACTACTTTGCCGCCTAGTTGGTTGACTTTTTCAACTGTATATTGGGCGACGTTTCCTGAACCTGAAACGGTTACGATTTTGCCTTTGAAGGATTCTTTACGCGTCTTTAGCATTTCATCAGCTAAATAAGTTGCGCCATAGCCGGTTGCTTCTGGCCTTATCAAGGAGCCACCCCAGTTAAGTCCCTTTCCAGTTAGGACACCTGTGAATTCATTGCGTAGTTTCTTATACATGCCAAACATGTAGCCGATTTCTCTTCCGCCTACGCCGATGTCACCTGCTGGTACGTCTGTGTTGGGGCCTACTATGCGGTTGAGTTCAATCATGAAGTTTTGGCAGAAGCGCATAACTTCAGCATCGCTCTTGCCTTTGGGGTCAAAATCTGCGCCTCCTTTACCACCGCCCATAGGCAGGCTGGTTAGGGAGTTTTTGAAGACTTGCTCGAAAGCTAAGAACTTGAGTATGCTTAGGTTGACTGTTGGATGGAAGCGTAAGCCGCCTTTGTAGGGGCCAATGGCGCTGTTCATCTGGACGCGGTACCCACGGTTAACTTGGACTTCGCCTTTGTCGTTTACCCAAGTTACTCTGAAGATTGTGACTCTTTCGGGCTCGACTATGCGTTCCAGCAGGTTGGCATTTTGATATTTGGGGTTCTTTTCAATTACTGGCCAGACGGATTCGATTACTTCTGAAACTGCTTGGTGAAATTCTGGTTGGCCTGGATTTTTTTCTTTAACATAATCCATAAATTGTGCTGGAGAATTGTACATTGTTTTCCCTCTCATTTTACCTCAAAGTTGTACGTTTGTTTAGTTTGAATGCTTGTTTTTGTATTTAATGGTGTTTAATACGATATATGTGTAAGAATAGTCATAAACATAAACGGTAAACGAAACATGTGTTTGGTGCCTATATAACTGGCTAGGTGATTTATTCAATCAACCATGGGGATGGATTTACAATTATGCGTCAAAAAAGCTGATCAAACGGCCATAAATACTCCTAATCAATAGCAGAATGTCCAACAAACAAAAGAGTGTACGCACGCCAATTACTCGCCCTTCGTTTGATTTGAATCCGCCAGCATACAAATTTCTTGATAGATTTCCTTCCAACAGTGAACTCGCTTTATCAGGTTCTTGACGTTAAGCGTTTGATTATAGGGGTGATCGTATATGAGCACCAATTTTGCTTTGGGCGTCCATTCTAGCGCTTCTTCTAATGAGTCTTCAACGATCACAGCTAGGCCTTCAATGTTGGCTTGGTACTTGCGACCCATCTCCAGCAGGTGCAGTTCATCAAACGGTACACCTTTGGCTTTAAGCCAAGACAAGGTTGTCTCTTTAAGGTAGTTGTATCTACCCGTTAAAAGGTAAATGTTGTGCCCCTCCTTTCTTAGTTGCTCAAGAGTTTCTTTGGCATCAGGGTAAATAGGCAAGTCCCCATATAGGACATCGGTTATTAACTGCTTTTCTTCAGCTCGAGTTATTCCTAAGACAACGCTTAAACTAAAACGGGTAAGGTCCTGTTCTGTGATGGTTATGCCGTAGGTTTTATTTATTGTTTGAATTAGCGATTCTGAAACGTTTGCGATTACACCATCAATGTCAAAGCCTAGTTTCATTGGCAGGTTGCCTTCTACTTCCATACCTGAATAACGTTTTTGTGTTATATGTCTTCTTAACGCTAAGCCCATTACCTACTGCAGCAGAAAAGAGCAAAAAACCTAAAAGCCACAGATTAAGGAAAAGAAGAATGGTGCCTAAAGTAGGCGGAAGTTTTCTTTAACGGTAGTTAACACAACATGCGTGTTGGTGCGTTCAATGTAGGGCAGTGACAGTATCTTCTTGGTGAAGGCACCTAGGTCTTCTCTGCTCTTGAATTTAGCAATGATAACTGCGTCAGTTAATCCTGTAACGTCATAGACGCCGCATACGTTGGGGATTTTGGCGATTTCATTCTCTGTTTCCACTAATTTGCCCTTGGAAACGGATATTTCGGTAACAACGGTTAGCTGGTAGCCAAGTTTTTCGTGATCTAGGATAACGGAGTAGCCTTTGATTAGACCTTCATCTTCCATTTTTTTAATTCTGGATAAAACGGTTCCGACTGAGACGCCGACGTTTTTGGCGATTTGTCGGCTTGAGAAGCGGGCGTCTTCTAGGAGGCTTTGGAGGATTTTTACGTCTGTATCATTCAATTCCATACTTACATTCTTCCCTGTACATTTTTTCAGTTAAGCCCTGATTTATGAAACGTGCTTTTGATTATTTATTTATTAAGTTTATAAAAGTTTAGCTCCTCACCTACAAAAGCCACGGGTGTTACAATAAAAAACACCGACCAAAACACTTAGTTATCTAAGAAAAAAGAGAGCAATCTTAAATTAACCCCAAAACGCCATAGTCCCTGAATTAACATGCCAGCCAAATACGACACCATACTTGTCCTAGACTTCGGCGGACAATACTGTCACCTCATCGGTAGACGCATACGAGAACACGGTGTCTACTCCGAAATCGTCCCACACGACATCTCACCGGAAGAAGTCAACTCGCTAAACGAGAAATTCAACATAAAAGGCATAATCCTCTCCGGTGGACCCTCAAGCGTCTATGACAAAAACGCGCCCAAACTCCACACCCGCATCCTAGACGTTAACTTACCCATACTCGGCTTATGCTACGGTCACCAGCTTCTTGCGCAGATGGTTAACGGCAAAGTAGAACCCGCAAGCTGCAAAGAATACGGCATAGCCCAAGTCAACATCGACAAACCAGTCGGCGTACTCGAAGGCTTAAGCATGAAAGAACAGGTCTGGATGAGCCACGGCGACACCGTCATGGCGCTACCCCCAGAATTCGAGGCGC
>JBLNCY010000021.1:0-6531 GCA_050261115.1 Methanocella sp. | reverse complement strand
GCTAACCTGCTTCTAATCAAAAATTTATGCAATTAAGGTCATTATTTTTCATCAAATCACTGACCGGTTTTCATTAAGGATTAAACGATAGCATATGCGCTTTATGTTGAACCATCCGATGGATTCTTAACTCCTCAGGACTACGAAAAACACTACCACAAATTCGGCATTTAAACCGTTGATCATTATACTCAAACATTTCTAAATATCGCCATCCAGAAACTGATTTTATATGCCCCAATGAAAACAATCTCTCACTTATAAGGGCGCCATTGATTCTGCGAAAATAAGCCTCAGAAACCCAGTATTTATCTGGTATTGTTTGCTCATAGAAAAAATACCTAAAAAGGAAATGTTATGCTGATTTTTCTTTCTTTTTAACGTTATTTGCATAGATTTTTTTGGAGGTCTTCTTTCTAGATTCGCAATGGGGCCGTACTGATGACTTGCATCTACGACAGTTTTTAACTAAACCAACTCTAAGTCGACACATGACATTTACCACTATGTTGTTTTGTGTTTAGAAAAGAATCAATTATTCAATCAGTCAATTCCAAGAGGATAATAGAGACTCTTCAGTAGTAGCTATACCCTCACATCAAACTAATAAAGGTTGAAATTGCAAACGGTTTTTTTATCAGGAAATTTTTCTGGCCTTTTTAGCGAAATCCCCAAGTTTTTCCTTTTTTTCTGTATTTACGGTCAAAAAAAGGTTTTTGCAAACATACTCTAATATAGTCGCTACACCCATTTATGAGCTATCGGAATTCTTTAGAGGAGAGTCAACTCAACATAAGCTGCTTTCTTCCGACTATTCTGATTATAAGTGGTTAGAGCCACACTGGATAAAATAAAATGGGTAAACACAAAGTAACAAATGAAGGCAATCTAGATAGCATGATTCTTCCTTCACCAAACGACGTTTTAGGCATCGCGGTAAAAATGTTGGGTGCAGACAGAATTATGGTTAAGTGCCAAGATGGGAAAGAACGCCTCTGCAGGGTCAGAGGTAAACTGAAAAGACGCGTCTGGATAAGAGAAGGAGACGTAGTTTTGGTTTCACCATGGGATTTCCAGACCGAAACTCGAGGCGACATATTTTGGCGGTACCGAAAGAACCAGTTAGATTGGCTAAGAAATCACAATTACCTGACAATGCAATGGGGGACCGCTTAAAATTATAATAAAATGTACTGAGTGCCGAAACACATTCCAAAAAAGCAGTATAACCCTTGATGAAGTAGTTATCTGCCCGGTCTGCGAAGCACAATACAAAGTAGTGGCAGCAACGGATGGCAAGCTGCAGCTAAAAGATTTGATCATCAACGATAGCGACTTTGGCGAACTCTAAAGAAGAATAATCGCGTTCTGAGGTGAATTTACGAAAAATAAAATCTCTAACAAGAAGGTAGAACGTTTAGGCGGCGGTAAAATCCGAGGCTTAATCGTCAATGAAAACACTGAGGAATCGATTACTTAATTTTATTAATCGCTAGAACTATCGATTTGGTCTCTTATTAGCTATAGAGTTACTTAGAGGATTTTTGAGAACTCATCATACACATTGCTTCGATGCCCCACAAAGAGTACAACGACCTCTTTTTTAGCACTATCAACTTCATATATGGCTCGGTAGTCCCCTATTCGTAGGGTTTTATGGGTAAAAAATCGGTATTACTATTTCTGCTTTTATCACTGTGTTTACTGTTGTCTGTTACGTTTGACGATGTTCCTTTTTATGCATCAGGCGAATCTGATACAGTTGTTAGCAATGAGACTGAACTTAGAAACGCAATCAATAATGCACAAGCTGGAAAATCGGTTGCTATAGCTCTTGACCAAGATATCACCCTAACCGAATCTACCCTAACTATCCTAGCTAACAAAGACATCACACTGACAAGCAACAAAGAATCAGAATTATACAAACTAATCTGCACCTCATATGACGAGTATGGAGTTATCGTTGGAGGATCAAGCGTTAGCACCATCACTGTTGAAAGCAATGGAACATTAACACTTGATGGCATCAGTGTAACTGATACAGATACACGCCTGGGATATGTGATAACCGTTAATGAAAACGGCAAACTCATCATGCTTAATGGTTTAATCTCAAGTAACATTGGAGGGGTATACAATACCGGATCTTTTTTGATGCAGGGCGGCGAGATCTCCAACAATTCTGCTATAGATGGTGTTGGCGTACGTAACAGAGGCACCTTTAGAATGACAGGTGGAGAAATCTCTGGTAACAGCGCAGGAAACGATGGCGGTGGGGTATACAACGAGGGTACTTTTGAAATGTCGGGTGGAGCAATCTCGGGAAACAGCGGTGCTTCAGGCGGAGGCATCTACAATTGGGGCGGCGCAGTGGTTGGTGACGATCAGCACTGGGGCAGTTTTACTTTATCAGGTGGCCTGATTTCGGGCAATACTGCATGGCGAGGTGGCGGTGTTGGCAATTATGGGCTTTTTATTATGAGCGGTGGCGAGGTTTCAAACAACATAGCCACTGTGAGTGGCGGAGGCGTAACTAATGGTCAAATTATTGCTAAAGCTAATTTTGAAATGTCTGGTGGAAAGATTTTAGGTAATACTGCTGAAAAAGGGGGCGGTGTGTATAATTTTTTTAACAGTACCACTACTCTTTTGGGGACAGGGATAATTTCTAACAATAACGCTACTAACCTTGGAGGGGGTGTATGTACTGATGGCGCTTTTACGCTGGTTGAAGGCAAGATTTTGGATAATTATGCTTACGTTGGCGGTGGAGTTTATGTTGGAAATGGAGATACCGCATTGATAGGTGGTAAAGTTTTAGGCAACACAGCTAAAGAGGGCAAGAACGTGTTCAACGAAAATGGCAACCTTACAATCTCGTCGGATGAAATTATTGAAGACACACCTACTATAGATGGCGTTATGATTATTTATGCAGTTGTTATAGTTTTGGTGGTATGTGTTGTGGCTGTTTTGCTTTTTAGAAGGCATCGTAAAACCGCTATGTTGAATAAATAAAAAGTTACCAAGCTCCTTGTGTTCCCAGGATTTCAAAATATCCTATACCTGAGAAGTGGTGCTCATAATCAAACGTCATCTTCAGCGAGTTGTGAGTGCCATTGTTAATCAGAGTGTATCTTTCTGGGTCTACCAGTGAATACTTGTGCATAAGCGAGATGTTTCCCCAAAGCAGGTCAGTTGGAATGGTGATTGTGTAGGTGATGTTCTCCCAACCGATATCTTTCGCGGTTTTCCCGAGGAAGTAGAGCTCTATGGCGTATCTGCCGGGCTGGGAGGAATTAAGCAGAGTAACTGATGGCGCGCTCTCTGCATTCCAGTTAGTTTCCAGGGTTACGATGTAAGTTTTGTCTCCAACTGAAAGCGGATAAGTGAACAGGTTAGTCTTTTCTAAATTCGCCAAAAATATTCCAGCGCCCAATACAATGGCAGCAAGAAAGATTCCTAAAATAGCTATGATTTTTCTTTTCACAACTAACACTTACCGCTAGCTAAACAATAAAACCCCAAATGCCTATAAAAAGCAGTGCACGCGGACAGCATCTTGCCCGTTGCCCAAACTGCACACATACATGTTTCAGCAGCTTCCGCTCATCTATCAACAATTAAAATCACCTCCCAAAAAGATGATTAGAACTGAAATTTGGATTCAACCAAGAAAACTACAAGTTTTCAGCTATACAAGAAGATTTTAGTAAGCCCATTGACTGATCCATAATTGCGATTTACTTTGAAGTTTGCAGTAATTGTTGAAAAGGACGAAGACGGCATCTATGTTGCTTCCGTTCCAGACCTTCCCGGCTGTCACACACAAGCTAAAACTCTTGACCAATTGACTAAACGCATCAAAGAAGCCATTACTGCTTACCTTGAGGTTGAAGCTGTCAAACCTAAAGAGGGCATAGAGCTTATCGGTTTACAGCTTGTTGAGGTCACCACTAATTGAGCCTGCGACCTCAACCAGCCAGAAAAGTAATGAAAGCTTTATCTGCCATGGGTTTTGAGGTCGAAAGAAAACACGGTAGCCACGTTGTCATGAAACATGCAGACGGCAGAATCACTATGATACCAGTTCATGCCAAAGAAAACATTGGCGTGGGTTTATAAAAATAATGAAAGACGCCAAACTAGAGAGGGAACAATTCATAAAGTTGCTCGAATAATCTGCAATCAATAGAGCCTTAACCTCCAGCTACAACGGCAAAGCATCAACAAACGTGGTCGCACCGGTGCCGGCTAAAACGATTAGGGCTTCCTTATTCTCAAAAACCTCTAACTCACCAAACCAAAGCAAATCACCTCCATGAAACGTTAACAGAAAAAATAAATTTGAGGAAGACCAGTTAGCGGACGTTTTTTACGGTTTCACGGTTTTGGGCAGTAACAATAACACGTTATTTGCAGACGATTTGGTGAATAACACTTGTGGCGCTATGGTTGATATTGCCGCTCAGAAAACATAAAAAACCACTAGCCGATAAGGCTGAAGGATGTAACGTATGGCGAGACTCAATTCCCTATGTTCCGTTGCTACCTGATTATTTAGTTGGTCGGATGGTTATTTTGTAGGCTGCAAAGAACGCTATTAGCACTGCAGGTATGGCGATGTCGAGGTATAGTGGGGCGCCTGCGTTTCCAGGGGCATAGTTGGCGTTTTCGAGGATGTCAATTATGTGGCCGTAGGCTGCGCCCAGATAGAACGTTGAGTACGCGATGATGGTTGCGGTCCAGAAGTTGCCGCGGAACTTGGCGCATAGAAGCCCAAGTATGCCGTAGGAGAGATTGGCTACTGCTACTTCAAACTGGAAGGGGCTTCCTGGGGGCCAGCCGATGTATTCGGCGATGTAGTCCGCCATGAACGTGTGCCCCATGAAGTTCCAGATCGAGGCCACACCAACCTGTACTACTAAAACGTAGAGCAGAAAGACTTCGATGATGCGGTTTTTTGTTCGAGGTTTCTTGCTAACGGCAAGATGCAAGCAGGCGCCTGCTATTGTGAGTATTATCCAAATATAGAGAGTATCCATATTTTGATCTCTCAAGCAAGCGGTGTAATGTTTTTTATATAAAAATTTCGGTTGCTCTAAAATAAAAAAGGGGTTGAATGTTTAGTCGATTTTTATGAATTCGCCCTTAGGCTGGGCGTGCAGCGTTGGCAGCGTCACTTCTAGTACCCCATTTTTGAAGGTAGAATGCGCTTTTTTAACATCCACTTGGCTGGGCAATTCAATTTCCTTATAGTAGCTACGTTCAGCTTTTTCCACAGAAATCGTCAAGATATCCCTGGTACCCTGGATTTTTATGTCACCTTTGTCTACGCCAGGAAGCTCAGCAACCACCTTAACGTCACCGTCAATAACTTCCACGTCAACTAAGGGTTCACGCTCCCTCCTCACATTTATAGTGGCCTTGCCAAGTTGCGGCTGCCGTTTTATGTTGCCAAACTCGCGGATTTCACGCTTGCCATCAGAGCCTATCTTCATGGAGTAGCCATAGACAAATGGCCCCCACTCCTCCACTTTAGACCCATCGGGCAAAACACGGGTTCTATGCAGATTCTGCGGAGCCCCTTTCGCTATCTCTTCTATCCGCCGCTGCATAAGTTCATGCATACGCCTGATTTGCTCTTCAAAGTCATCAAAGAAGCTTCGGCTGAAAAATGGGTAACGTTTACAGCTAAATCGGGGCATCCACTCGTCTGCGTCTTCATCTCTAAACATAGCTTTCGCCCCCCAAAAAAGGAAAAAAGGTGTGATTAATCGTAGCTTGGCATCTCAGGCGACTTGGCGCCCTTGGGTTCTTTATCCATGCCTTTTGCTGCGATTAAATCATCGATCTTTAGGATCATGTTTGCCGCTTCGGTTGCTGACTTGACCACTTGCTGCTTAACACGCATTGGCTCAACAACGTTGAGTTCTAGCATGTTCTTGATTTGGCCAGAGAACACGTCAACTCCATAGTAGGGGCTATGGTCTTTCTCATGTTCCGCTCGCAAAGCGACCATGATGTCTATGGGGTCTAAGCCTGCATTCTCAGCCAGCATCAGCGGAACTGCTTCAACAGCATTCGCATAAGCCTCTATGGCTAATTGCTCTCGTCCGCCGACTTTCACAGCGTAACTACGAAGTTGCCTGGCAATCTCCGCTTCCGGAGCACCGCCGCCTGGAACGATTTTTCCATCCTCAACAGCGTTTCGCACAACACACAAGGCATCACGCAGTGAACGTTCTGCTTCACCAACGATGTGTTCAGCTCCGCCTCGGATGACAACCGTTACGGCTTTGGGGTTCTTGCATTCCCTCACATAGACAAGTTTGTCGTCGCCGATTTTGACCTCTTCCACTGCTTTAGCAGAGCCTAGC
Organism: Methanocella sp.; assembly: GCA_050261115.1. GTDB lineage: Archaea > Thermoproteota > Bathyarchaeia > Bathyarchaeales > Bathycorpusculaceae > Bathycorpusculum. Next base: position 148 of record JBLNCY010000021.1, on the reverse strand, counting down.
GCATCGGCTGTGAGGTCTTTGATGCTGGCGACGATTTTTGCACCTGTCGCTCGACTTAGTTTTTCCATGTCGCTGCTGCTTACACTTTTGACAGCGAGGATGCCTGCTTTTGCCAAGAAGTGCAGGGCCAAATCATCGATGCCTTTTT
>JBLNCY010000020.1:0-36843 GCA_050261115.1 Methanocella sp. | reverse complement strand
AAGCAGTAAAGACGCCGCGACAAGAGAGCTAAAGACGATAAGAAGCATCTCTGCACCTGTGAGGGCATAAAATACATCGTAGCCTCGGGCGTAGTCCCAGAAGGGGAAAATATAGGCTTGAATTTGCCATATGGCGCAGGTGACGGTTCGACCGTTGGGGATATAGCATGCCAAGAAGGGGGCGGTTATGCCATCAGGGAATTGTGCGCCTAAGATGTCTGCGCCGATAAGACTGCTTCTAGGTGAGATACCGAGTGGACGCCAGACACTGTCGGGACCGTTAAAGGGCCCAATTATTAAGCCCATAAAAACAGCTAGTATAGCGGCTATTTGGACGTAGAGGCGGAGGTTGCTTATGCGGCGAGTCTTGTTATTAGAGAGTTTCAAAATGGCGACGATACCAAGGATAACTACCATAACAAAGAGGATGAGTATACCGTATTGGTAATTTAACAGATTCATGGCACCCTCTCTAAACGCTTGATTTTTCCTTCCCTAAACCGCAAAGCTACCCCTATAGCTACTAACACCAGCATTGCTGAAACCGCCGCCAACGTAACCGAATGACGCATATAGAAGGGCAAGGAAGCAGCGCCATAGATGTTGGAATAATCCGCATACAAGATACTTGCCCCCGTGACAGCGCCCGTTACGGTTATGGTGCCATCCTCACCAAGTTGCCAACCTTCACCTTCACGGACGACTTCACTGCTGTTTGTAAAGAACTCGCTGCTAAACCGAACCCTCAAATCCCTGTATTTCTGGTTAACACCAAAATTGGGGCTGAGACCAAAATTGAATTGTTGCTCACCAGCCCCAGTGACATTGTATTGCATCAGCCCTGATTCCTGCGCTTTCAAGTAGCCCCTAAATATTCCCGAGAAATAAACGGTAACGTTACAGTCTCGGGCTGAAACCTTGAATGAATCAAGCGCTACTGAATTCGAGAAGCATAATCCCCTGAATACCCATGTATCGTTTTCAAAGGTAGCTTGGTTACACGTGCCGTCTTGGGCAAAAAATATGGTTGCATTATAAGATGGAATATTGAAAGGTGTTTGCGATGAAAATGAGATTGATTCTTGGGCGTACACTTGATTGTTTATTAGAAGAGTGATGCCTATCAGGACTAAGCAGGCTGCGATGAGTGTAATGCCTAGTTTTCGCTGCTCGATAGTCACAGTTGAACCCTAATTGTAAAGACAACACATTCGCTTATAGCTTATAGCCCCTAACCTTGTTCGGCGGTTTCCAAGAAAAAACCACTAAGAAAAAACAACACTTATAAGGAACAGTCCCTATGAGGGATTCGGTTTGCCGGTCAAAGGGCGCGGGTTCCACCTGATCCCATCCCGAACTCAGAAGTTAAACCGTGTTCCGTTCCCAGCTGTAGTGTGGTCTTAGGCCACGTGAACCTGGGAAAGCTGGCAGCCACTTCTAACTCACACACAACCACTAAACACACTTTTCTACGCTTGTATAGACAAGCAGCTACAACAAAGCCTTATCCCAACCCACACAGCAATCAACCCTATGAAAGACCAAAACGAAAAAGAAATGGAAGAAGAATTTAAGAAAAATCGGTTCCGCCCACCCATGACAACCGCAGAACACCAAAGCCATGACGAACACATCAAAAAACTCCGCAAACAACAAAAAACATAACATTTTTGCCCTGCATATGTAATTCATTTACGGGTAGGCGCTACAAATGAAGCTCAGCTTATCCAACGGAATCTTTTCCAAGTATCGCATTAACGAGAACTTTGCTGCAGCCAAAAAACTTGGATTCACTAACATAGAGTTTAACATGAAAACCATCAAGAAAGAGCATGATACTGATGTTTATCGAGAGCAAAAAGCGTTGGCGACTTCAGGTTTAGTATGCCTTTCACTCCATGGGGCAGTGCTACATGTGAAGGATCCAATAGAGGTGCATCAGGCAGTTTATTACGGAAAGATTTCGCTGGAATGCGCCCGTGCATTAAAGGCCCCGTTGATGACCGTGCACTCTAATATTTCTAAAAAGCTACCGCGGCAGGTTCGAGAGGTATGCTTAAAGGAAGTCTTTGGGCAGATAACTCCCTTCGCTAAACAACTAGGCATCAAGCTTTCATTGGAGAATTTGTCGTTTAACTCGACGGGGTTTGGCAAAAATGTGGAGGAACTAGACGAGGTTTTAGGCGTTATTGATCCAAAGGGTGAGATGGGGCTTACGTTTGATTTTTGCCATGCACTGGAGACTAATGTGGTTGATGAATTGCTTGAGGCTTACGGGCGACGAGTATGTAATGTGCACATGGCAGATAAAGGGCATAAGCCGTTTTTTGAGAAGAAAACTGAGTTGACTGATTTTCTCTCTGCGCTACAAGGGTTTGGTTACAAGGGCCCTATTACTTTAGAGTTGAGCCACAAAACCCCGATGGAGGATATTGATAGGACCAGGGCATTTTTTGAGGACTTGCTTAAAGAATACTATGCGTAGCCATTTGAATAGGAACACAGGCCCATAAAGGTAATGCGTTTATGCACCTAACATGTGAGCGCTAAATTTATGCTAAGAATTCTCCGCAGGTCAAACATTTGGAATAAAAAATAAAAGCAAGCCATAATAATCAAAACCGCCTATAGCTACAGCAAAATCTTGAAGTCTAACAGCAATATCCCAACAAAACGTTTAGACTTTACCTTACTGGAGAGCAAAACCCAGTGCCAGAAGACACCGCCACCATCGAAAGCAACCATAAAAAAAGCATCGCCCCAAAAGCCTTAACTCTAGGCACAATACTGACGGCGCTACTGGCCTTATATCTCCTATCGCAATACAATTTCCTTTTAGTCCACGTCGCCGTGGAAATTTTTAGCGTAATTACCGCCTTTGCCATATTCGTAATCGCATGGAATACAAAAAAGATAGCGGAAAACCCCTTCTTCCTCTTCTTAGGCATCGCCCTACTTTTTGTAGCTACCATTGCCTTTTTGCATACCGTTTCATATGACGGACTGAGCATATTCTCTGACACGTATCCGGGATCTAACCTGGCAACACAACTCTGGTTAGCAACCCGCTACATGTTCGCCTTCACATTGCTGATTGCACCGCTGCTTGTTCGGCGAACAATCAAACCAAGCGTTATTTTCCTATCTTATTCAGTGGTCACAGGATTGCTGCTCGCATCCATCTTTGTATGGCAAAACTTCCCTGTCGCCTATGAAGGGGGGTTGACGCCGTTTAAGGTTGTAAGTGAATATATAATTTCAGGCGTTATCTTAGTCGCCGCAGTCATGCTATACCTAAATCGCAGGGAATTCGATGGGGACATTCTCAAGTTGCTGTTAGCAGCGTTGGCAGCCGCTATAGCCGCCGAGTTGGCTTTCACACTCTATACCGACGTACATGGCATAATGAATGTAGCTGGACACCTGCTTAACGTAGTCTCCTTCTATTTTATCTATAAAGCGCTAGTAAAGACAAGCCTAAATAGCCCCTACCAACTCTTGTTCCGAAACCTAAAACAGAGCCAAACAGAACTAGCCGACTACACCGAGAAGCTAAAAGCCGCTAACCTGAAGCTTGAACAAGAAATCGCGCAACGTGAAGCCACCCAGAGGGCGCTTATGGAAAGCGAAGAGCGCCTGCAACTAAAGCTTGACTCTGTACTTTCGCCCGATGTCGAGTTAGGCGAACAGGAGATCGCCAACATAATTGATGTGCCCTCGCTGCAGGTAACCATGGATTACCTATACTCCGTCACCCACATGGGATTCGCATTAATTGACCTTAAAGGCAAAGTGCTGGTAGGTACCGGTTGGCAAGACATCTGTACCAAGTTTCACCGTGTCCACCCCGAAACCTGCAAGAACTGTGTAGAAAGCGATCTTGAACTTTCAAGCGGTGTAGCGAAGGGCGCGATTCGCATCTATAAATGCAAGAATAACATGTGGGATGTTGTCACGCCACTCTATATCGGTGATAAACACGTTGGAAACGTATTCTTTGGGCAGTTCTTCTACGACGACGAGATTCCAGACCGGCGATTGTTTGAAATCCAAGCGGAAAAATATGGGTTCAATAAAGAAGCGTATCTTGCAGCATTCGATAGGATACCTCGATTTAGCAGGAATACCATTGAGAACTTGATGGTGTTTTATTCTAAACTCTCAGAGATGCTCTCAAAAACCAGCCATGCAAACCTGAAGCTTGCTAAGGCATTTAATACCCAAAAGGAGCTTCAGCTTAAGCTCGAAGATAAAGCTGCCGAAGTCGAGGAATTCGCTAATCAAATGGAGCAGTTGGCTAACGACAGGGCAAAACAACTCAAGGATGCTGAGCGACTCTCGGCAATTGGGGCGACGGCAGCCATGGTGGGCCATGACATCCGCAACCCCTTGCAGGCTATTGTCAGCGACCTTTATCTTGTAACAACAGACGTCGACGCGCTAGACATCAATCAGGAAGCAAAGAAAAACTTGCTGGATAACATCAAAAACATAGAGGATAACATTTTCTACATTAACAAGATAGTCGCGGATTTGCAGGACTTTGCCAGACCACTCAACCCCAATAAGGAGCAGATAAACGTGGCTGCCACAATTAACGAGGCGCTCTCTATGGTGAAGTTGCCAGACAACGTTAATCTAGTAATTAAAATCCCAGATAACCTGCCACGCTTGACCGCAGATAGCACGATGATTAAAAGGGTCTTAGTTAACTTGTTGCAGAATGCAGCGCAAGCTATGCCAAAAGGCGGAGACCTTACAATCGAGACAAACTATACGCGGCACCAGTTAACGATTTCAGTACAGGACACCGGCGAGGGCATACCCGAAGAAGTACGGACCAAACTATTCACACCGCTAACAACGACAAAATCGAAGGGTCAAGGGTTCGGGTTAGCGGTGGTTAAACGTATGACTGAAGCGATGGGTGGAAAAGTAACGTTTGAAACAGAAACTGGAAAAGGAACAAAGTTTACCCTAAAATTCCCACTCTAAACCCGTTTTTTAAAGCTGGCAGCAGCGTAGCCAACGACGCTTGAGTGATCGCCTGTTATATCGCCGCTGGTATGATATGCCAGCAGTTCAGCTTTGGCGCAGACACCCACCACATAGGTTATTAATGCAGTTATGGGGGCATATCCGCATGCGGTGATGTTTTTGGCTTCAATGGTGTCATAGAAACCCTTTGCGTTTAATGCTGCTACTTCTTTTAGTGCCGCTTGGTCTTTGAGGGATGCGGATTTTTCGGATTCATAATGCGTCATATCTGAAGAAGCGATAACGACTGTGTTGGTGGCATCAAGGGCTTCGGTGAGCGCCCGACCGATTTCAACAGCGGAATCATAATCCTGCATCAAAAAGCAGATGGGAACAATCTTGAAGTTGTTGCCATAAAGGTACTGCAAGAAGGGTAACTGTACCTCAAGCGAATGCTCATATCTGTGAGCAACACTGTCCACGTCAAGCATACGTGTTTCGTGAAGTATGTCGTCAGCTAATTTAGTGTCGATTTCTACGTTTCCCAGCGGCGTTTGCCATATACCTTCTCGCATAACTGAAAGCCCACTGCCATAGCCGGTGTGATTTGGGCCTAAAAGAACAACTGTGTCGGGTTTGCCGTCTTGGGCTAATTGATAATACGCATGTGCCGCCACAGGCCCGCTATACACATAGCCGGCGTGGGGACAAATTAGGCCCACGATTTCTCGTGGGTGAGTTGACGTGTTTACTGTTGGGGTTTTTTGTGGTCCGAGCTTGTGGAGGAAACAAGAGGTAAGTTGTGCTCTGAGTGCTTCGGCGCTGCCCTCATAGAATTGAGAAGCAACTACTGCGCGCCGGAGCGGAGCCAACCTTTTAGGGTTCCTCCTCCTCTTCGCGTGTGACTTTAGCCTCAAAGTCCTCGATGGTGAAGCTTGGGTCTTTGTCTGCTGCTAATTCGCCTCTTTCGCGGAGGACTTGACGTGCGAGTAGCCAGAAGATGACTGCCAGTGCACGGCGGCCTTTGTTGTTGGTTGGGATGACTAAGTCGACGCCTGCGAATTCGTTGTCTGTGCTGCATAATGCGACGATGGGGATGCCGACGGTGGATGCTTCTTTTACTGCTTGTGCATCTGCACGTGGGTCACATACGAGGATAACTTCGGGGTCAACACGATTTTGGTATTGTGGGTTGCTAAGTTGGCCTGGGATGAATCTGCCAATCAGGGGGGTTGCGCCTGTGAGTTTACAGAACATTTTGACTGGTTCGTGAGCGTATAGGCGGGTTGCTGCAACGGCTACTTTAGATTTCTCGTAGCGTGAGAGGAACTTTGCGGTTGTGCGGATACGATCGTCTGTTTTCTTGACGTCTAGCACAAATAAGCCGTCTGGTCTGACCCGATAGATGAATGGTTCCATGTCAAGTGTTTTCATTCTGGTGCCGATGTGGATGCCTGCGGATAGCAGCGTGTCGCGTGGTAGAAGGAGCGTCTCTTCCTCTGCACCTGCTGAAACCTCTTCTTCCTCCTCAATAGCTTCCTCTTCTACTACTGGGGCTTCTTCAACGATGGGTTCAGCGATTGCTTCTTCCTGAGGAGCCTCCACAGTTTCGACTTGTTCCTCGGGTTGCTCTTCTTCGGGGTTTTCTGTTGGTTGATTTTCTTTTACTTGATCTTCAGACATTTTCATCTTTCCCTTTTAGCATATATTTAAGTCAGCCATTTTGGCGCGGTTGCCAAGGAAATGCTCAATTCGGATGAGCTCGTTTAGTTTGGCTATACGGGAACCTTCAACGGTTCCAGTTTTGATGACTGGACACTTGTAAGCCACAGCCAAATGAGCGATATGCCAATCGCATGTGTCACCTGACCGATGGGACACGACAGGAACATAACCGTTGCGTTGCGCTGTCTCGATTGTTTCAGCTGCATCGGTTAGTGTGCCTATCTGGTTGACTTTGATGATGATGGCGTTTCCAGCGTTAATCTTAATTCCGTTATTTAACCTTTCAGTATTGGTTGTGAACAAATCGTCACCGCAAATTAAGCAATTCTTTGCTTTCTTTGTGAGCTCCGCAAAGCTCTCGAAGTCATCCTCGTGGAAGGGATCCTCCACATATGAGAGATGATACTTCTCAATTAAGCTTATCATGTACTCCAACTGCTCAGCAGTGTCACGCTTAACACCCTCATTATCATAGACATACTTTTCTTCCTTTGGCTTCCAAAAATTCGAGGCTGCAACATCTATGCCAAAGCCGCATTCAAAATCCATCTCGTTACCGACTTCTTCACAGGCTTTAGCGATTACCTCAAACGCGTCATCGGTTGAGATATTAGCAATCCAAGCGCCCTCATCACTTTTGCCGCCACAGAAGCTGGTGGACTTTTTCTTTAAGACGTCACCGATTTTTCGGTGGATAGCCACGTTGGCGGTTTGAGCTTCAAGGAAACTTTCTGCACCGTGAGGTAATGCTAGATATTCTTGGATGTTGGGGGCTTTGCCTCGGGCGTGGGCGCCGCCGCTTATACAGTTACCCAGCGGGAACGGCAGGGAGTTTGCAGCGTTTCCGCCTAGAAACTGGAATAGTAATAGGCCGTGACTGTTTGCAGCTGCCTCGGCATTCGCAAGGCTGATAGCAAACGCGGTGTTGCCGCCGATGTTTTTGAAGTCGGCGGTTCCGTCGATTTCGTGGAGTGTGCTGTCGATTTCCTGTTGAAAATCAGCGTTTAAGCCTGCAAGTTCAGGGGCGATTAGGTCATCAACTTTTTTGATGGCTGCCTCAACGCCACCTTGTGGGTAATACATTACTTCAGCTTTTCCTTTGCTTTTACCAGCGGGTGCGCCTGCACGTCCAAATCCGCCTGCGGTAATTACGTCAATTTCTATGGTTTCGTCTCCACGGTTGTTGAAAACTTTTCGGGCGATGAGGTCCTCAATGATTGATGACACGCAACTATAACCTCGTGTGGGCTATATTTTTCTGCTCGGCTTATTTTAGCTTTCGGAAAGACGGCTAAAAGGTCAATATACCAAACGGTTAACCCATGTATATACCGATAGATAGTTCACCAATACATGCCCTAACCACGTATTTACTGAAGAAAGAAGCAGCCTCATGATAGCGTTTTTTTTTAAAAAAAAAAAATATTTTTTTTTAGGGTGATGGGGGCGCCTTCCGTTTTTAGCTCTCGTGCAGTGTGATGTTGTTTTTTGCGGTTGTCGTCGTCTCCATAGGGTTCATCTGGATCCTTGGGTTGGATGCCTCGCCGGCGCTTATTGTATGTAAAATAAAGGTTTAGAAAAAACCTTGCCCTTTTTCGGCGATATGGCGTACCCACCATTACCGCTTTTTTTTAAAAAAAAAGTTAAGTTGGTTTTAGAGTTATGTGGAACTCTGCGGGTCCACCCGGCGGAAACACAAAGAACACCGTGTAACTCTGTAGGGTAGATTCACCGAAGATTGCCGTGTAAGGCGTATTCTGCATTACAACCGAATTGGTTGGTTCTATGTCGGGCAGAATAGAATAAACATCGCCTGAAACACAGGTGTTGTTTGCGCCGTTGTCCCAATAGCCCCGGTACAGGTAGATGTCGCTCCAGCCGTTTGCTCCTCCTGGCATCTTTGTTGCTTCTATAGTGAGTTGCATTTGTTCGTTGGCGGCTACGGTGAATGGTACGTAAACCATGGGCACTGAGTCGTTGAGAAATCTTAAGCAGTTACTTGAGCCACCCACAGTGATGTCTAGTTCACCTGTGGGTGTTTGAGGCGTCTGGTTCTGGTTCGAGCCGAGGAACGTATACACTGCGACTCCTGCTCCAGCGCATAGGATAATTATAGCGATTACTGATGCTACGATTTTCTTGTTCAATAGTATCCCTTCGATGATGCGTTAGGCAATAGCACTATTTTGCTATATAATCATATTGCAAATAAGGGCCATGCCAAAAGCTAAGAGTTAAACTACACAGACTATGAAATTAGCTGCCATTGGACAGGCATTCTGCTTATTCCTTCTTATAGCAGCTTACTGTGGCGCTCACTTTAGCATAAGCATTGCAATTGGTTACATATTGGCATTGCAAGCAGAACAACCCTCAACAGCAGATTAGCCGATATAAGGCTATTTTTAGTATTACTCCATCCAAAAGCTAAATATCACCGTTCTATATAGTCTTCAGAAAGTGGCGGGCCGGTAGTTCAGCTGGTATGAACGCTTGACTTGCACTCAAGAGGTCGGGGGTTCAAATCCCCCCCGGTCCACTTCATCATGCTTTTCATATACGGACTCCTTTCTGGACAGGAGTCTATCAGGGCTGTTTGCGTTTTATAAAGCGCTTGTTACACCCAAATCGCCTACGAAAAAGTGTAGTTGTAAATACGCTGATATCCGGTCGCTTGTCGCTCAATCCAGTAGGTAATTTCACTTTCTGGAAATAAATTGGCACTCTCCTAACAAGACAAGATACCTCGCTAAAATCCGCAGTTAAACGGATTCATCCAAAGAATAAACAACTCTCTCCATCAGCTTTCTTTAATTTTCTATTCAAGTCAACCAAGATCACGGTGGTTATTACGCACAGACTAGAGAAAACTTGCAAACTATACCATGATGCAAAGGCTTTTTTACTACTTTATCCGATAAGCGATTGGTACTTTAAATGGCTGCAAAATATCAAATCTATAAAGATAAAGCTGGGAAATTTCGTTTTCGAATAGTCGCCGAAAATGGTAGGACTATAGCAACCGGTGAAGCATATGAGCGTCGAACAAGCTGCATAAACGGTATTGAAAGCATTAAGAAGAACATCGATTCCCCCGTCGAGGACACCACGACGGAGTCTCAAAAAATACCTTTCCCAAAATACAAGATTTTCAAGGACAAAGCAGGCGAATTCCGATTCAACTTAAGCGCATCCAATGGAGAAGTGATCGCTACAAGTGAAGGATATAGCTCTAAAGAAGGTTGCTTGAATGGAATTAGCTCCATCCAAAGGATTGGAAAATCGGAAATAGAGGATTTAACTATCGCACCTGAAGACAAAGCTGAATTGCCAAATGAACCAGAGCCTGAACCGGAACTAGAACCAGCAGTTACGCAAGAACCCATTGTTATGGATAGCAAAGAGGCAAAGGAAGAAGAGAAAATACAAGTTGCCATGCCAATCGCTGCTGCTCCTGTCGTAGAAGAAACAAAAACAAAAAATGAAGTACAGTTCCAGCAAAACGGCGTTTCTAGAATTGCGCTTATGGTACTTGCTATCGGATTGGTTGTAGGAGTAATTCTTGTGGCTATCGGGTTAGGCTTTGCTGGTCTGGGCGGTATCTTTGGAACCACAGATGCCTTTGCTAGTAGCGTTATGCTGTTATTTGGAGAGATAATCGTAGGTGCCAGCATAATCTTCTTCTTAGCAAAGAAATAGCTAAAATAACGACCACTTTTTCTTTTTTTAAAGCGCTACCTGGTTATTATTTCGTCTAGTTTCTTTGGTTCCCATCTATAAACGAGATATTCCGATTGTTGCAGAACTTTTTGTAGTAGTAATAACCAGTAAAAAAAAAGAAAAGGGAATATTCCCTCAATATTCGGTTTTAGGGTCGCTTTCTTTGCATTACAAATAGGAGTGCTCCGACTAGGATGATGGCTAGGAAGATAGCAATTGACATCGGCATGAAGTACAAGTCAGCCATTGATGGGGCGGGTGTCGGCATGGGGGTTGCGGTTGCTGCTGGTTCGGCTGCATAGGAGTTGGTTACGGCAGTCGATGGATAATATGACTCCGAGCCTTCAAAGATTGCATAGACTTTGTAGGAGCCAGAGATGTCGGGTGTCCAAGTGAACGCATATGTTCCGCTTGCATCGCTTGTGGTGGTTCCAATGGTTCGGTAGTTGCCGTTAGCATCGACGATGTTTATTGTTATGGGTACACCTTTGGTGTCGGTGGGCATTGGTTGTTGCATGTAGACGTATTCCATCCATCTACTCATGCTTTCGTCAGCTACGCATGGTACTCCATCTGGGAAGTTAGCAGCTTGGGCGTCTTGTTTTGTTCCGGCTGCAATATCAGTGATTGTCCCACGTATTGTTATTGGGGTTTGAGTTGTTACGCCTATGTCGGGGGCAGTGACTGTTATTCGGCTAGGCCCTCTACCATAAGTGTAGAGTTGGTTGTCGTATGCGTTTAGCACTGTTACATATCCGTCTACGATGGTTGCTGCGTTTGTCACATCAAAGCCCGAGATCTCCCAGACTAATTCGCCGTTGGTTATGTTGATGGCAAGTTGCTTTGCTCCACGGAATAGCGGTGGACTATACTCATGACCTACGTTTAGGAAGTATACGCCTCCCGCGATTGAGCCTCCGCTAAAGACCCATAGCGGCCAAACACCATACGGTGTATCTGAGCCAGATTCACCTATGAGTTTGTTGGTGCTAGTATACCACACCTGGTTACCTGTTTTTGCATCAATAGCCCATATATCGCCGCCGAAGCCCATGATGTAGAGGATTCCATCTGCGATTTCTGTTTGGTAACCGCCAATGCTGTTGTAGGGGTTTGGTACGGGTACGTTTCCGTTATCTCCCGATAGTTGTATTGGGCCCCACACGAGTTTTCCTGTGTAAATGTCGTATGCTCGGATTTTGCCTGTTGCGGATTCTATGTAGAAGTACATGCCGAATCCTGATTTGGTGATTTGGTCTCTTGTGAAAGGTGTTAGAGTGCGGTTTTCTATCCAGAGTTTTTCGCCTGTTTCTGCACTGTATCCTGCGTCAACTTGCCAGCCTATGTTATAGTATGCTGCGCCTGTAGCTGTCATAAGAACTACTCCACAATCAACTCGGTTAATGCTTAAGGAGTTGTTTTCCGGGAAGTTTCCAGTGGTCAGGTTTGTAGCTATTGGTACTGTCCACATAATGCCGCGCTTGAAGTCTATGGTGCTGTTTTGTGCTGGTCTCCAGCTCCAGCTATCAGAGGTAACACCTTTGATGTATTGGCTGTTTGGATAAAGAATTGCTTGGGTTGAGTTCCAGCAGTTAAGTGTTGGTTTATCCCGAACTGTGTTGTTAATGTAGTAGCCAATCAAGTTGCCGCCTGCATCTGATACTAGGTTCATTGATGTTCCGTTAACGATGCTTAGTATGTATTCTCCCGTCATGGCATCAAACATGTTCCATGTTGTGGAGCCTGATTGGACTCTCATGCCCGCGGGGGTGCCAGTGCTCCAAAGGTAAGCGATGCCGCCGTACTGGTTGGGGTTGACCATATCAAGGATTTGGCCGCATCTTAGTATTGTTTGTGCGCCAGTGCTTGTGAGGGGATATTGGTCGTCTCGGGTCCAGACTGTTTCGCCAGTGCGTAGATCGAGAGCTGTCCAGCCTGTTGGGTTAGTTGAGCTTCCTGGGTAATTGACATAATACATTATGCCGTTTATGATGATGGGGGCCCATTTTGGTTCGTACTGTGAGGTTGAGTAGTAGTTGCTTGTGTCGTCGCCGCCGTATTCGCCTCCCATTAAGCCTCCGAAGGCGACTGGTTTTGTCCACATGATGTGGGCTGCTAGGGGCGCGTTTGAGTAGGGGTTGTAGTTGCCTGTTGCGTTGTATCTTCCTGTTGCTGCAAATGAGTGGGCGCCTAGTCCCAGCCAGTTGCCGCTTAGTTTGTACCAGGGATAGTTAACTGCGTAGATGGGTCTTGTCCAGTAGCTATTTGGCAGGGGTGTGATGGGTAATTGTGGTATGGCTTCTTCCTGTACGGAGAGATATGCTACTTCGCTTGTGGAGGGCATAAAGTAGTCGCCGATGTATTCGTTGTTTTGGTTGGCTCTGTTTTCGCCTTTGAGGGTTTCTCCGGGGTAGTGTACGACAAATGAGTAGTTGCCTATTTTGTCTGGGGTGAATGTTGTCCAGGTTCCGCCTGTTGCGTCGGAAGTGAAGGGCCCTAGGGTTTTGTTTACTCCGTCGGGGTCGGTGATGGTTAGTTTGAAGCCGTGCCAGCGGTCTCCGTTTGTTCCTTGGGCAGTAGGTGGCGGTATCTGAACCCACATGCCTACGGTGACGGTTTGGCCTATGCCTGCGGGGTTTGGCGCGACGCTAACATAGGCGTAGGTGGTTATGTCCCATGGTGGGGTGTGTGCGTTTGAGAGCGCTATTGTGCCCATTGAGGCCAATAGGATTGCTAAAATTGTTGCTGTGCAAATTTTTATTTTAATTTTTTTCGTGGTATTCCTCCTCTAAAAACATAAGTTCTCGTTTCTCATTTTTGCAATAAATAATCTTGTAGGTGGAAACCCAACCAACAGCAGAAAAGAATCAACTACAATTAACTCAACCGAAAACCCAAGAAATCACACATACAACCCAAAAGAAAAACCAATTAACATAATCATCAAACGAGTCTAAACCAATTTCAAACCCCCCAATTATCAAGTTACGCCAGCTAAAAACCAACACAGCACAATACAAAGCTCAACAAAAAGTTCAACCCGCCATTGACTCTATATATAAGGAGGGGGTGCCTCGGCAAAGCAACAGAAGGGAAGCCTCGCAGAATCAAGGCAAGTGCATCAAAAATAGAACCAAAGATGGTTCAATTTATGAAAACACGGAGAACGAAGATTCTTCGTCGGCCTGCTGGTTTTTCTTGTTGATTTCTTCTATTTTCTTGCTAACTTCATCAGCCTCGGCGGCTTTACCCATCGCTTTGTAGGCATCTCGGGCGTTCTCGAGTGCGCTTAATCCGTAGCGTTCAAAGCCCTTGTTGAAGCTGACTTCGGAGGATTTGTTGAAGAATTCTACGGCTTTTTCGTAGTCTTTTAGGTTGAAGCTGCATTCGCCTGCTTTGTAGTACATTTCTGCGGAGCCAAAATAGTTTTGGCCTTTGTAGTATAGGTCGGCGGCTTTCAGGAACATCTCGCGGGCTTCTTCTAGTTTACCGCTTTCCATGAATGCTTGGGCGTCTTTGTGAAGTTTAATTACGTCTACTTTCTCAGACATTCTCATCAACGACCAATACTCTGAGGAACTTGGATAAAGAATTTTCCCTCAACCACTAAGTCGCCACCTAGGCATACACGGAAATGTACAAGGTAGAAATAAGAAACCGTATGCAATGATGCTTTTATAGAACAACCCGCAAGTAAATAACCCCCACAATATAACACTGTGATAAGCATGAATGGAGCAGCCAACCCTCACAAAACAGCAGTGGCCATCGCAGCAGGCGCCATCTTCGCAGCCCTCGTCGCCGTAGCCACCCTAACATTTGTCATCCCCATCCCAGCCACCACAGGCTACTTCAACCTCGGCGAAGGCCTGATCTACACCGCCGCACTCCTCTTCGGCCCCTATGCAGGCTTACTCGCCGGCGCAGGCGCATCCATCGCCGACATGCTCGTCGCCCCCCAATTCGCAGTCGGCACCCTCATCATAAAAGCCATCGAAGGCTTCCTCGTCGGCTACCTAACCAAAAAACTCTACAAAAAAACCCAAAACCTAACCCTATCTGCAGCCATCTCCATCCTAATCGGCGGCATACAAATGGTAGCAGGCTACTTCATCTACGAAACACTCATCCTATCCTACCCCGCCACGCTAGCAGCAGTCGAAGTACCCTTCAACATCGTCCAAATGATAGTCGGTCTCGTCATTGCAGTTCCAGTGATGCATGCGGTACAGCGGGTTTTCCCACAGCTTAAAAGCTACCTTTAACAGATGATTACCCATGAAGCTGCCGCCCGGAAAAATCCCCATCGACCTCCTCAAAGATGTTGTTTTCAAAAACCTAGGTACACCCCGAAAGGAAGTCAAGCTTGGCCCAGCCGCCGGAGTAGACGGCGCAATCATAGACATGGGCTCCAAAGACGCCATCATCTCCATGGACCCCATCACGGGCGCAGTTGAACGCATAGGCATGGAAGCCATAAATATAAACGCCAACGACGTTGCCACGTTTGGCGTTGAGCCAGCCTTCTTTTTTAGCTGCATCATGCTCCCCGTCGGCACAGACAGCCAAACCATCGACGCCATAAGCACTCAGATGCATCACGCCGCCAAAGAACTGGGCATAGCAATCGTGGGAGGGCACTGCGAAATCACCCCAACCATAACCAGCCCGATCGTGGTTGGCTGCATCATGGGCTTAACTGATAAAGGCAACTACGTCACCGCCGCCGGCGCAAAGTCAGGCGACAAACTCATCTTAACCAAAACCGCCGGCATCGAAGGCACCGCAATTCTAGCAACCGACCGAGAAGAGCAACTGCGCAAAGTCTTCAACCAAACCCTCATCGACAGCGCCAAACAATACTACAACCACATAAGCATCGTCAAAGACGCCTTAACCGCATACCGATCAGGCGGTGTACACGCCATGCATGACCCCACAGAAGGCGGCATCCTAAACGGCATCCACGAAATGGCGGACGCCGCAAGCTTAGGCGTAAAAATCCAACAGGACAAAATCACCATCGAACCCGAGACCGCCAAAATATGCCGCTACTACGAAATCGACCCCCTGCAACTCATCAGTTCCGGAGCGCTCCTCATAGCCGCCGATCCCGAAGCGGCACCCAAAATCATAGAAAAACTCGCAGCAGAACACATCTATGCAAACGTCATCGGCGAGTTTACTCTAAATCCTAACAAGCGCATAATGATACGAGCAGATGACTCAGCAGAGATCCTAGAGAGGCCAGCTTCTGACCATCTCTGGCTTGCCCTATCGCACGAATCACCTAACTCTTAGGATGTTTGTTTCTTAAGCCATTTAGTGGCAACTGTACCATCCAATACAAGAAGAATACGGGATAGAATAGCACGTATTGGAAAACATGGGAATAAACCAGGCCACAACGCAGATCCGTGGTGCCTGCTTGAATACCGCTTTGTAGATTCCATGTTTCCGGCGGCTTACAGTGCAGACAACAAATTTCTTGACCAATAACCACCTTGTAGCCTTTGTCCCGAATCCACTTCACGAGGTAGGCGTCTTCATAGGTATGGAGCTCCTCTGGAATCCGTATGCCTTCCACGGCTTTTTTAAGAATAAGGGTATCATGCATTCCACCTCGAAGCTTGAAGCATTGCCTAGCAACAAAAGCCTGGAAACCTAAAAACCACTTGTTGGTTACGTTGGGCAGTAAATCTACATTTAAGCCCCACACTGCGCCGACGCCCTCTTTTAATTCCGCCGTAGCCTTCTTGAACCAGCATCTAGAAAGCAATACATCACTGTCAAGAAACATAAACCACTCCGTAGAAACATGCCGTATCCCCTCCGTCCGTGCCTTAGCACGCGACCCCAATATTTGTCGGATTTTGATGTTTTGATGTTTCTGGTTGAAGCGCTCGAGTATGGTAAGTGTGCGATCAGTTGAGTAGCCGTCGATTACAATCAGGCTCTTTACAGGCACGTTACGGTAGAGCGACTGGAGGCATCGGCTGAGCATGTGTTGGCTGTTCTTAGTCAACAAAACAACGTCGATTTCTGTGGGTATGCTCCTCAAGGCAGTCAACGTACCTTTATTGTTAGCGTTTACTTAAAAAGATAAAGCCGTCGCCCAAACGGTACCTATGCTTGAATACGCCTGAAGCTTCAGAGATGGTTTACCTGATTTGTTTTTATAGTGCCAGTCTGAATACTTCAATACAACTCAAAGTCGGCAAGTGACACTTTGGCAAGATACAAAAAAGCAGCATCCATCGCATCACGCGCACTTTCTTTTGGTAAACCCCAGCATGCCCAGTGGTTAGTCACCCGCAAATGCAACTATCGATGTGCAGGCTGCAACGTCTGGAAAGAACAAGACGACAACGAGCTCTCCGCCGACCAGATAAAAAAGGGCTTGGACATACTAAAAAAAATGGGCATAGTTGAACTCGTCATCTCAGGGGGAGACCCCCTGCTGCGGCCCGACATTGACGAGATAATCGACTATGCGGCAGATCGTTTTGTACTCACAGTCTACGATAATGGCAGTATGGCGGCAAAAAAAATGGATGCCCTAAAAAAAGTGGACTTTGTCGCCATATCCATCGACAGCTTAGACGAGAAAAAAAACGATGACATAAAAGCTGTTCCGGGAGCTTTCAGAAAAGCCATGGAAACAGTACAAGCCTTGCATAAAGCGGGAATCAGGGTTGCTGTTACGCCAACTATTTCCCAGAAGAATCTCTATGAAATAGTAGACATCACCCGCTACTTCACTGGGTTAGGTATCCCCGTATGGTATTGCCTCTACTCCTATGACACCTCAAATGATAGCAATCAGCTCTTTCGCATCGGCAAAATAAATGACGAGTTCGTAATAACGGATAAGCAGGCAATGGTAGACCTTTGCGATGAACTAATAGAGATGCAAAAGAAAAACAAGAAAATTCTCATGACAACCAGCATACTCAAAGCAATGCGCACCCTCTACAGCAAAGACAGGCGAACCTGGGAGTGCAAGGCACTTAAGAAGTTTATAGTCGTTGACCACTTGGGCCGTGTTTCAGGCTGCCATCACCATAATCATATTTGCTCAATCTTTGATTTTCCGCAGGTCTGGAAGAGTAACGAATTCAAAAAGGTAAGCGAAAGATACCACGGCTGCACCCAATGTAGCTACCTATGCTATGTGGCTTACTCGCTCTATTGCGGGCCAGGCGGATATCTCTCGCTAGCGAAAGATCAGTGGCGAAACGCAAAGCTGCTACTCAAGTGAATTAGGATTCAATATCAACTATAAACGCCAGAAAGATTGCTGCAGATAGCTTTGTAGTTTTAGCTGATGGTATGTTGGCTTCTATGTCTACAATTGAAAGACGTGGTTCTTTGATTGCTAATGGTAGGATTAAAGATATAAGTCTGGGACCGGCGTCACGGGGCTTTTTTTAGTTCTATGTGTGCCGGCACAAAAGCAATAGTTACCACTAGAATTATGGGTAGAACGATGTTGACCAGAAAGGCGGTCATAGCTTCTAGTGGTAGGGCAGAGTTTAGAGTTATTGGTTGAATTAACCCTGTGTTTGGCATATTATGTCGCCTACGTGTTCTGTTTTTGCCCAGACATTACTGGGTCCCAAGACTTTATCGAGGATTAAACTCAGGAAAGCTTTGGCACAGATCAGCCGGCGAGGTATTATGTGCCGTTTTAGTTTTGAGCCGTATGGAACAGTGAAATAGTAGTCTTCTATTCAAAAATGAAAAGGCGACTTAGTTTTCTTGTTTAGCGACTACTTTATCCATAACTTGACAGAGAACCTCAAAAACCTCCATAGCATTCAAGTTATCTGTATCCAAGATGAAATCAAAAGGTGACAAATCCGCCCCAAGCTCAAACCCATAAAGCGACTTGTAGATAGCTCGAGTGCGACCTTCTTTTTCCTCAAGCACCGTAACTGCCTGCTCATAGGTCATGTTATCCCTCTCTGCCACCCTTGCTGCACGGCATTCAAAGGAGGCGTCTAGCCAGATTTTGAATCCACCCTTAAGAAGCCAAGGCATCGTCCAACTATCCAGCAGCACATTGCCTTGTTTGGCGTACTCTAAGAGTTTATCATCCACTGCCTTGTCAAATTTGGGGTCGTTTAGGCGTGTCTGGAGAAAATGGAGACCAACTGGACTTTCCCACCAGCCATGACTATTAATGTCATACCCTTCTTCTTTGGCAAGTTCTTTTAGCGCATCGCCGCCAGAGTAGTACCTTAGACCGTATTTCTCGGCGAGTTTCTTGGCAAGAGTGCTTTTGCCAGTACCGGCTAAGCCTGATATGCAAATTACCCTTTTAGGGGCAGCTTGGCATTTTTCTGGGGCATTGGACATCTTTGGTAGCTCCGGCCGTGTTTTTACAACTCAATGGGGTTGACGCCTATGAGGCGTTGAGATATTAACGCCAGGAAGAATGAGAATATTGGGTACAGCCAGATGACTGGTAAGGCGCCAAAACCAGCCAAGTATGCTATGCTGGTGTTGCCAAATGTCGGGATTAAGACGACCCACCATACAATGAGGTATAGGAAAGATATGCCGATCTGGATCATCTGTGGCTTCATCATCTTTTGCTGCATATTTGTGATTTGGGATTGTTTTTTCTTGACTTTTTCCATTCGTTTTTGGTCGCCTGAGCGTGCAGCGGCCATGCTTTCAGAGCGGTATTCAGCCATCTCTTTTTGCATGACGCGGTACTGTTCCCAGCCAATGAAATAGTTGATGAGAACGCGGTTTACAATTGTGTTGATAAATGCGATTGCTGCGGCTATGAGTAAAACTTCCGCCATGGGTATCAGTGATACAATTGCTATGGAGAAGTCTGCGGTTCGGGTTGCGGTTGCCCCATCCATGGTTGAGGCGGTAGTGGACCAGCCGTATGTTCCGGCGACCTGGGGGTTTGTTGCCTCAAAAGTGGCGGTAACACTTTGGCCATTTGCTAAGCCTTGGCCAGATTGAGCCGCCAGCGATATTTGACCAGGAAGTTCTATTTCGCCTCGGTCATTTGTTACGGGTGGGCTATAAGCTATATTCCATGCCTGTGAGGGGGGCTGCTGAGGTATTGCTACATTTGCCACATTATTATAACCAGTAGGAACCGTTATGTTCACGCTGGCAATATTAGCGGTGCCAGTGTTAGTGATGACTATAGTGTAGGACGAAGCCTCATTAACGCCATTACTACTGCCAGATATCGAAACTGTATAGTTTATGGCTTCTTGAGCATTTGCTGTGTTAACAAAAACCGCTAACGTAACAATTACAAACGTAATTAATGTAACAAGGATTATTTTATTTGCGGACTTCATGGCGCTTTCACTTCAAGTCTATTGCTGCACAGGGAGGCTCGTTCCCACGGCTACTTTAGTCTATGCCTACATGTTCCAAGTTAATAACTATTTCAGTTGTTATCCAATAAAAGACCTAGCTAAAATCCCCTCGCAAACCCTGATAACAGAAAAGTATCGTCAAAAGAAAAGTGAAGGGCTACTGTTTAGCCTGCGCAAGTTTAGCGACTTCTCTACCCCACGCCTCAATAGCTGCCCAGTCACGGGTGTCATGCACTTTAGAGGTATCTAAGCCGTTTTTGCGTAGGTTCTTGCGGTTCACTCGTACAATGATGTCCACGAGTAGGCCATGGCTGTAGCTAAAGTCCATTAAGCCGCCAAAGTACCCCAATGCAATCGGCGCCAAGTTATATTTCGAGGCAAAATCGTCGAGGTAGCGTTTCTTACCCACCTCGTACCCTGCGTCTTTGCGGTCAGCCATCGAGCAACTCACATAGAGCGCCACCTTTTTAGCCTTAAGCGCTTCGAGGTTTTTTTCGACGAATGCAACGGATTCATTGGTCCATTTGTCGGCCCGTAATCCGCTGCCGACTAAGACTAAGTCATAGACGTCGATGTTTTGGGGGGCTTTTTTGGCATCGAGTACTTGCACTGTGTGACCTTGGTCTTGGATGGCTTTGCCGATGGTTTGGGCGACTTTTTCTGTGCCGCCCCATCTTGTGCCGTAAATTACTAGGACATTCAAGTTTTCAGCTTCCGAAATCCTGTGTAGGGAACAACTGTTCTTTTGGGGTTTATTAAGTCACCCACATAAAATTTGCAAGTTAGTTATTCTAAAAGTGTTGTTGCGCTAAGTGGCAGGCTGACAGTGAATGTTGCGCTATCGAAGGCTACTCTAAGTGGAGGTATGTTTTATGCTGTAGTTAACCGCTTACCAAATATTTTTTTTAAGAGTAGGTGCCACACGCAAGCACATCAAGAAAGGAACTCGCCATGTCGGATGGTTGAAACGATTAACATCAAAGAAAACAATAACCCAACAACCATGGGACAAAACTAGACAACAAAGAGGCTAGTGCAGGCAAGGATAATCAAGTAAGAAAAGAAAACGGCCCAACAGAAAACCTCGCCAAAAAAGATTGCGTGAAAACTATTTTTGGGGGGCTTTAATTGTCGAATTCGGGGTTGACTTTACGCACTATAAAGATTCAACCATCGGTAGGCGTATAGCCCGCCGTATGGTTATCAATCAAGTCGGTACTCTACAGGATTACGTTACCTTGCTACGTACGCATTCTGAAGATCTTCAAGCACTCTTCAACGACCAGTCTTATCGGCGTCACAATTTTTTTTCGTGAACCAGCAACATTTTACAATTATAAATGAAAAGATACTCCCAGCGCTTATCATGAGTCAAAGCCATGACAACCCGATTCACGTCTGGATTCCAAGTTGCTCGACTGGCGAAGAAGTCTACTCAATAGCAATAACAATCCAAGAATTCTTGGAAGCCAACAATATCCACAACCAACCGGTTAGAATGTTTGGTACTGACATAAATAGCAATATATAAGGGAGGGTCTCTCGGCAGAGCAACAGACACGAACCACTTAACGAAAATGCTTAGACATAAAAAAATACAGGAGGGATTGGCGCGTGTTACTGCGCTTTATTCTTAAACGTCAACGACCCATTTGCCGCATCTATGACAATAACCGAATCCCGGTTCACTTTGTCCTCCAAGATGATCTTTGAGAGTTCATTTAGGACCTGCTTCTGTATTACCCGCTTGATGGGTCTGGCTCCGAACTGCGGGTCGAAACCTACCTTTGCAATGTAGTCAACTGCTTTGGCTGTTACGTCGATGTGGACTCCGTTCTTCTCAAGCATCTTCTGTACTGCGTTGAGTTGGTTTTCGACGATTTTGCGTACTTCTGTTTCAGTTAGGGGTTGGAACATTATGATTTCATCGATGCGGTTGAGGAATTCTGGCTTAACAGTTTGCTTTAGCAACGCAAAAACCTGCTCTCGGGTGCGGTTCAAGATCTCTTCTCTGTTGGCGGGGGTGGCTTTTTCGAGGTTCTCTTGTATGAGGTGGGAGCCGATGTTTGAGGTCATGATGATTATGGTATTCTTGAAGTCTACTGTCCGGCCTTTGTTGTCGGTTAATCGGCCATCGTCTAGTACCTGCAGCAGTATGTTGAACACATCTGGGTGGGCTTTCTCGATTTCATCTAGGAGCACGACAGAATAGGGTTTGCGTCGCACTGCCTCCGTTAACTGCCCACTTTCCTCATACCCAACATAGCCGGGCGGTGCACCCACCAGTCGCGAAACGGTATGGCGCTCCTGATACTCTGACATGTCGATGCGGACCATGTTGTTTTCGTTGTTGAAGAGGAAATCAGCCAGCGCTTTTGCTAATTCAGTTTTGCCGACGCCGGTGGTGCCAAGGAAGATAAAGGAGCCGATAGGCCGCTTAGGATCCTGCAGCCCCGCACGGCTACGCCGAATCGCATCTGAAACCGCCTGGATAGCAGCATCCTGACCAACAACGCGCTTGTGTAGTTCGGTTTCGAGGTTTAGCAGCTTCTGCTTCTCGCTCTCAAGCATTCGGCTAACAGGGATACCCGTCCAGTGAGACACGACTTCAGCGATTTCCTCTGCGTCCACTTCTTCGTTTATGAGGGGCGAGTCTTTTTGGATTTCTGCAAGTTTCTGCTTGAGTGTTTCGATGGCTTTGTTGTTTTCAGGGATTTTTCCATAACGGATTTCAGCAACCTTGCCCAAGTCGCCTTGACGGTTGGCGGTTTCTTCCTCAAACTTTAACTGCTCAATCTCGTTCTTTTTGCGTTGGATCTGTTCTGCTATGTCTTTTTCGGCTTGCCATTGCGCTTTTAGTTTGTTGCGTTGTTCGGTGAGGTTGGCAATTTCTTGGTTTAGAGTTTTTAGTTTGGCGTCGTCTTTTTCGCGTTTTATGGCTTCGCGTTCGATTTCCAGTTGGCGAATCTTTCGTTCGATTATTTCTAGCTCTTCAGGCGCAGAGTTGATTTCTAAGCGCAGTTTTGAAGCGGCTTCATCGATGAGGTCGATGGCTTTGTCAGGGAGGAAACGGTCGGTTATGTAGCGCTGGGACAACTCCACAGCGGCAATGATGGCCTCGTCTTTTATTCGTACGTGGTGGAATACTTCATAGCGTTCTTTTAAGCCGCGGAGAATCGAGATCGCATCAAATGCACTGGGTTCGTTGACCATGACGGGTTGGAAACGGCGTTCAAGCGCCTTATCCTTCTCAAAGTACTTCTGGTACTCTTTTAGGGTAGTTGCACCGACGACCCTTAGGTCGCCTCGCGCAAGTGCAGGTTTTAGGATGTTTGCTGCATCCATGGCACCTTCGCTTGCGCCAGCCCCGACGAGGGTGTGGATTTCGTCGATAAACAATACAATCTCGCCTTGGGAGGAAACTACCTCTTTGATGACGCTTTTGAGGCGCTCCTCAAATTCACCCTTATACTTCGCACCCGCAATCAACGCACCCATATCCAACGAGTAAATCTGCTTTGATTTGAGGTTCTCAGGCACATCCCCGTTTACTATGCGGTGAGCTATGCCCTCGGCTATGGCGGTTTTACCGACGCCGGGTTCCCCGATGAGGATGGGGTTGTTTTTGGTGCGTCTGGAGAGGATTTGTAGTACACGGCGAATTTCTTCGTCTCTGCCAATTACTGGGTCAAGTTTTCCAGTTTTAGCCCTCTCATTTAGGTTGGTTGCAAACCGGTTGAGGGCGTTGTAAGTTTCATCTGTTGTTTGAGTATTCACAGTTGATCCCTTTCTTAGTTGTTTTATTGCTTCTTTGAGGCCTTTCTCGGTTACCCCACAGCTTTGAAGTAACCTTGATGCTCCCTCGTTGAGGGAGAGTATAGCTAGGAGTAACTGCTCGATGGAAACGTACTTGTCTTGGCTTTCTTGGGCATGCTGTTGAGCTTTCTGGATAACCTTGTTAGTGTTAGCTGAGAGGTAGTGTTCGCCGCCTGCTACTTTAGGCAATGTATCAATCTGTTTATCGAGTTGGTTTGTGAGGTAGTCGGTGTTAACGTTGTGGGCTTTGAGTAGGTATGGTACGGCGTTGTCGTCTACAAGCAGCATTGCCTTTAGGAGGTGGACTGGTTCTATTGCTTGGTTTTGTTTTGCTGTGGCGATTTCTAGGGCTTTTTGGAGGGCTTGCTGTGACTTTACAGTAAAGTTTTCAAAGCTCATAGAAGCGTACACCTATCGTTTGATAGTCTAATAGCTTGTTTTTGTTACTTAAAAAGATATATGTAAAAAAGTAAGCAATTACATGTATTAACCCAAGGCCTACCCAAACAAATCAATACGCAGAAGCAAATAATCCAAGACACCCACCACATAAGACAACACCCAAAAAACCGCCAACAACCAAACAACCCTCCGGCTCTTAACTGGAAAAGCAGCAGAGGAAGGCCGCCAAAGAGCAACAAACCAGACTCCAAACGCCAAGGCAGGCAACGAAAAAACCGCATGAGCCAAAAACACCACTACATCAACCGGCGAATTAAAATACTCATCCATCGAGCCCTCGCCCATAGGAGACATAAACAGCACCCCAACAAACCCCATTATCGTGACAACAACCACAACCGTCACAAGGACACCATGCAATAGGTAGTTGCCCTTCTTCCTAAACCACATACCTAAAAGCAAAAGCCCCAGCCAGAGCGACTGCATCACCATGTTTATATCGCGAAAACTCAGGGGCACTTGGCTCTCACTAAGGGGTATGGCAGAAATAACTCCTACAGCAAGAACCAACCCCAGAACCAGAGTTAACGCAATAATGGTTTGCTGCTTAGGACTAAGTGTTATGTGCCGTCTACGAGCCACCACTACAACCAAAGAGAAAACGGCCACAGCAGCGATCACAGCGCCAACTGCAGGATAAAACATCGACTGGCCTGCGGCTTGGGCGTCGGGGCTCCAAATGTTATTTGCAACTGCATTCACCGTCACCGTCAAATCATCTATGTGCCAGCCATCCTTGCTTGTCACATTCCGGTAAGTCTCTGAGGACCCTACAAAGACGCCTGTGAGCTTATCCCATTCCTTATGCCTAAAACTATCATTACCGCACGTTATGGTTCTGGATGCTCCTAGGACAGTTTTCTGTTCTTGACTCTGGATTGTTACATTGACAGGTTTGTCGTTGTGTATTGAAGCGTCAAAAAAAGACTCTCCTACGTCAAGGTTAGCGGGAATGATTATCCAGCCGCCAACATTGCCTTCGGTGAAATTGAATTCCCATATGGCGCTGCCCATGGTACCGTTAGCATATCTGGCGGTCAAATTAACTGAGAACGCATCCTCTTGAACCTGCAACACTTCAATTTTAAACCAACGCACATCATGAGTGGGAGGTGGAACACCTGTACCAGTGACAGCAACGTCATACTCTATCCAGTCACCTTCTTTAACACCCACCGTAGGCACAGTTACTGCCAATACAGGCGCAGTAAAAAACGAAGTGAAACCAATACTAATCATAACCAGTAGAACTAAGCAGGTTAAGAGCTTCATATGCATCAATTAGCTGGGAACTGGAGCAGACATAAAGCGTTTTTCGTCAAGAAACCTTGACTAAACCCAACCAGCAAAAAAATTATAGGGCAAAGCCCTGTCGCAGTTAGTGGATGTATGCTAAGTTCTTGTTCTGCTTATCATTAATGTCTTTTAACGATTCGTACTGCGCTTCGATTAATATCTTGAGTGCATCAATATTCTTCTTAATATCCTCCAACTCCATGCTACTCTGTAAAACCCCTGATCGCACAAGCTGATCTTTCATGTTATCCACTGAGACTTCAAGCACCTTAACTTTAAACGCGAAAATCTGCAGGGTATAAAGTAAACTTAGCTGAGAATTCAGCCGCTCCAACCGGTCAAGTTGAATTGTCTTCTTGACAAATGCCTTGAGCTTCTGCTCTTGGGTCGCCTCAGCGGACTGCTGGAGCTGCTCATAGAGCACCGTCAACTTTGAGACTTTCTCTTCGGTTTCCTCTGTGCTTTTTTGGTAACGTTTAGCGGTTTTATCTAGTAACTCTAATACTTCATCCAAACTAGCTTCCCCTAACCCGGAATTTTCTATGCTCCAACAACTATTAGACCCATTATATAAGCTTACAAATCACCGATAACTAAAAGAAAACGTAATGATTCCGCACAGGGGTCGTGTAAAAAGTTAAGTAAACAGAATACAATCAATCGATAGAGTGAACGCTATGGTTTCTGTCGAGGAGTTCTTATCCACTTTCTCACCGCAAGTACAAGAAATAGTACAAAGGGTCCGCGCCCTAATCAGAGAAACAATCCCTATGGTAAATGAAATGGTTGATGTCCCCTCAAAAATAATCGCGTATGGATACAGCCCAAAATACGCTGAATTAGTCTGCGCTATTGCACCATACAAATCACAAGTAAACCTAATGTTTAGTCATGGAACAGAACTAAGCGATCCACAACACCTTTTGGAGGGCACAGGAAAAAAAGCAAGACACGTAAAAATTACTTGTATAGAAGCCGTAGATAATTCTGCGTTGCGTGAACTAATAAAGCAAGCAGAAGCAAAAATGCATTAGAACCTCCGATAAAGGCCTCTAACCTAACAACAATCATAATTTATTAAGCAATTAGTTGCTTTCTCAAAAAACCCACACAAACCCTGCAAACAGGCAAAACGGAGGCGTTTTAGGGCTTAAATAGGAATCGCTTGCGACATTTATTTAAACTTGGAACAACAAAGATAGCGGTTATATAACATATAGATGCATACTGTGATATCAGATACCGAGGATGGCATGTTTGGCTTGGTATGACGACCCATTAATTGTGGTGGCTGTGGCGTTAGTGATTATACTCGCCGTCGGCGCCGTCGCTTTGGCGATGCGTCGCTCCGGAACTAAGAGACCTTCGCCTGCACCCACACAAAATTCACCGCCTCAAACCCAGCAACCCGCCCCAACTGAAGTCACAGCCATGCCAGCCCAGGCCACCTCTACAACGAACACAGGTAGTCTTCTCCAATATCCACCCATCCAAAGTATGCCCTTTAGGCTTCAGAAGAGTATCCAAACATCCGCCGCAATCAACGCCAAAAATGAACTTCGCATGTTAGACCTTGAGCGGGAAATTCTCGGAGACGCCATCAGACGCTTATATGAAGCCCAAGCGGAAGGCAAAATCACAGAAGCCGAACGTGACAGGCTTGCAGCGTCCTATAAGCAGCGGATGAACACCATCAAGGAATCCATAGCCAAAGACGAGGGCATCATTGCGTTGCATGAACTCGAATCGATGCAGGAAGATTTGATGAAGCTCTTTAGCGAGCGATTCGGTGATCTCTCTGCACGAGTTGAAGAGCTCCGAAGCAGAATTGAGGTTAAACCTATTCGTGAAGTCCAGGTAAAACCCATTCCCGTAACGCCTATCCAGATCGAAGATGAAGACGAGGAGCCTGAACTCGAAACCCCCGAAGTCTCAACAAAGAAGCCTGCCCCAGCGGTAGCAGCACCCAAGAAGCGTAGACCACCCGAGGAGAAAACCAGCCAGAAGACTGAGGCGGAAAAACGCATTGAGAGCATTCGTAGTGAAGTGGAAAAAGTACTTGACAAGTTAGGACAGATGGAAATTGAAACTTAGCACAGACCCAATTACGCTACAAAAGCAGCAAGCAGCCCTCAAAGCTGTTGAGCACATCCAAGACGGAATGATAGTTGGTCTAGGAAGCGGCAGCACAGCAGCCTTTGCAATCGAAGCCATAGGTGACCGCGTTAAAAGTGAAGGTATAAAAGTTATGGGCATACCTAGCAGCTACCAAGCCTTTCAAGTTGCAGTCGAAAACAGCATTCCTATCACAACACTTGAGGAGCACCCCGTTATCGACATAACCATAGACGGTGCAGATCAACTTACACCCGAACTCTACCTTATCAAAGGAGGCGGAGCAGCCCTTGCCAGAGAAAAAATCGTCGCATCAGCCACCAAAACCAACATTATCATCGCTGATCTAGGCAAAAAAGCCCCCTTCTTAGGCGCCAACAACCAATTTGTCCCCATCGAAGTTATCCCCTTCGCGCTCACCCCTGTCAAACGTGCCCTCACAGAGCTTGGTGGAAAAGTCACTGTTCGCGAAGCCAAGGGAAAACTTGGACCACTCTTAACCGACAACGGCAATGCAGTGCTCGATGTTGTTTTCGGAGAAATCAAAACCCCCGCTGAACTAAACGTTAAGATCAAGATGATTCCAGGGGTAGCAGAAACAGGCTTCTTTGTAGGCTTAACCGACATCGCCTATTTAGGGACCCCGAATGGTGTTGAGAAACTCGCCGCTAACCGCCAATAGCTCCGCCGAACCTATGCTTGCTCATTGATAACGTTGCTTACGCTTTACAGTCACACAACTTAAAATAACAAATAATCATTTCTTTTGTTAGGTAATGATTTTTGTCAATTCTTCTCTGGATAGCTCTAATTGTTATCTTGATATGGTTGTTCGGCTGGCTCCTGCTGCCTGCTCTTGGCCTTCTGATCCATATTCTGCTAATAATAGCCATAATAATTCTTGTTGTATGGCTGATTACTGGCAGAAGACCAGTATAACCTTTCAAGCCGTCGATACTTCTGCCTCTTCACCTTTTTTAGAAAAAAGTAGGTTACTTCTTTTTCTTGAGCTTGGCTTCCTCTTCTTTGTCCTCTTTGTCTTTGCTTACTTGAGTATAGTAGTATTCGCCGATGCTTTTTTGGAACTTATCCATTTGTGAATCCTCTTTGTTCACGCGGGGTCGAAGGGTTACGGAGTCCCGTCGGAAGGTGATATTCATTTCCTTAAGGAAGCTATTCATGCCGCCCCGAAGAGTGGTTGGCGGATGTGCAGTGCCCGAAACCCCAGGTTCACCATTGAAGTCCATCAAGCGGTCTGCGATAAAGTCCTGTGTGACCACATCGTGTTCTACAACAAATGCTGGGATTCCATGTGCTTCAACAACACGGCGCAGTACTTTTGCTACGTTTAGGCGTTCTTCAACGTCTAAATATGCGCTGGGTTCGTCTAGCAGGAACAGGTCGCATTTACGGCTTAAACATGCCGCGATGGCGACGCGTTGCAGTTCCCCTCCGCTAAGTTCCATGACATTGCGGTCAGATAACTGTTGGAGCCGCAGGGGAGTTGCGATTTCTGTTTTGTACCAGCTTGACAGGTAGTTTTCTTTAGCCACGTTCATAAGAAGCTCTTGAACTGTTCCCTCATAGTCAGGCGCAATATATTGAGGCTTATAACTAACAGTTAACTTGCCCAGTTGAGTTTTGTCGTCGGTTTCTTCAACCCCGGCCAAGATCTTGACAAAAGTGGTTTTGCCGATGCCGTTGGGGCCAAGTATACCGATGATTTCGCCAACTTTAATTTCGCCCGGCTCTATGGTGAGTTTAAAGCCCTTGAAGGTTTTTTCCATCTTGCCCCATCTTAGGAGGGGTGCGCCGATGTTTTCTCCTGCGGTTGGAAGTTTATCATGGAAAACGATGCTTTCTTTACGGAACATGATGTTCTCGTCTGGAATGTAACCTTGTAGATAGATGTTGATACCTGTTCGGACGCCATGTACATGAGAAACTACACCGTATACGCCTGGTTCACCATAGAAAACGCAGATTTGGTCTGAGAGATAGTCGATGATGGCTAAGTCGTGTTCGGCTACGATTATAGTTTTTTGCTGCTCTTTGAGGCTTCGGATTGCTCGAGCGACAACGAGGCGCTGCTTAACATCAAGGTAACTGGAGGGCTCGTCGAATAGGTAGACGTCAGCTTCTCGGCTAAGTGCAGCTGCAACTGCAACACGCTGAAGTTCTCCGCCGCTAAGCACATCTAGGTCGCGGTCCCAAATTTTATGCAACTCCAGCTCGTCTGCAATGGCCTTGAGCTGTTTGCGCTCGTCTACTTTCTCAAGCAGATCACCGACTTTACCTGTGACGGCTTTCGGGATTTTGTCGACGTACTGCGGTTTGCTGCTAACTTTAAGCTTCTTTTCACTTAGCTTTGTAAAGTAATCTTGTAGACTAGAGCCACGGTAGTATGCGATAATTTCGGGCCATTGAGGTGGTTCGTCGAATCGGCCAAGGTTAGGCTTGATTTCTCCACTGAAAACTTTAAGTGAAGTGCTTTTGCCGATACCGTTTTGACCTAAAAGGCCCAATACAGTGCCCGGCGAAGGCATGGGTAGCCTAAAGAGTTTAAAGCTGTTTTCGCTAAAACGGTGGCTGCAGTCTTTCTCTAACTCGTCAGGTAGATTCACGATGGATATGGCTTTGAAGGGACATTTTTTTACGCATATGCCGCATCCGCTACAGAGGGTTTCGGATATGATTGCGCTGTTGCCTTCAACTCTGATGGCTTCTACTCTGCTGCGCACCATTGGGCAGTAGCTTACGCAGAGTTGGTTGCACTTTTTGACTTTGCATCTGTCGATATCTAGTACGGCGAGTCGCGTCATAGGTAACGTCCACTACTTGAATTCAACTAGTTAGTTATAAATCTAAAACCTGCAGGCAACTGGATTAGCCTTTTAACTACATCGAGAAGTAGTAAAAATGAAAGGGGAGTTAAATGCCTAACTCTATGAGTTTTCGCGGGTTGTTGATTTCTATTGCTTTAGTTCCCGTGGCTATGCTTGATAGTTTAGGGTTCGCCTCTGAACCCATTGTAACTACCACTTTTTCTTTGTAGGTTAGGGTAACAGTGATGCCTGCCTCAGATAGTTCTTCAGCGACTCCTTTTAGCATGCTTAGATTGCTGCGGGCCGTTTTTAGTTGATTTACAGTTCCCTTGATACTTTCGCGTATGCCTTTGTTTTCTTGGGGTTGTGAGGTGGCTGCAAGCGTGTTTTTGATGAACTCTTTGTTTAGGGCTTTAATGTCGATTTTTTTGTTTTCCGCTTTGATTTCGAGGGCGTCAATAGAATTTGCGGATACTGTTACTTTGCCGGACTGTAGCATTTCACCTAAAATTGCTATGAGCGGCATCTTTAGCCAACCCTAAAAGTTAGGGTTTTGCTTCTTTGGCGTAGACTATGTCTAAAACGATTGAGCCATTTAGTTTGGCTTTGAATCTGCCCATGTCTAGGGTTAGATCTTCGAAGCTCAATTTTAGGTCTGATTCTTTTCCAGCGAGTTTATCCATAACTGCTAGAACGGTTTCAGCCATGCTGTGTGCAGCTTCTTGAGCACTTTTCTCTATTTTTGACTCGGTCATTATTTACACCATATAATATAGGTTGCTTGAAAACCTAAAAAGGTATTGCTCGCGAGTGGAGCAGACAAATTACCGATAAAGTTAGACTTCCAAATATGCTTAAACGAATCAAAGGTTTATTCAAAATATTAAAAACAAATTATGGATTTAGCGGAAGCAGAAACCTAAAAGAAAGATAATAAGATGGATTCTTCATTAGTTCTTTACCATTCTTCTTCTTCCCATTCTTCGTCTTCGCCTTCTTCCCAATCTTCATCTTCTTCAATTCTGTATGTCAGCATCTTCTTTTTCACCTCCACCTAGAGTCACTTTATGCTATCCTTCTCTTGGCGTGGTTTAAGGGTTTAGATTCGTCACTTGTCGTTAATGTTGAATGTGCTTTTTGGAAAGTCCGGGTTTTCTGATATTGTTTTTTGTACGATTTTTTTGTATTAGCGCAAGGCTCTTATAAGAAATGTTGCTGATAAGAAATTATAGGATAAGTGTGAAATATGCGGCGATTGTTCAAGGTATTGTTGTCAATATTTGCAGTTATCATAATTATAGTTGTAGCTTTTTCAGCCATTTTTGTATTAGATGTTGTTGCGTATACGGCGACTAGTTCAACAACACTTGCATCGGAGGGAGCGTCAATGGGTAATGCTTTAGTTGTGTATAATCCTGGATTGAGCGGAACTACCACTCGTGTAGCCGAAAAAATCGCCGTTGATCTACAGGCGAACGGATACACCGTGACATTAGCTGGTATTAAAAGCTCTGCTGCGACAAATACCGCCGGCTACTCTGTTATTGTAGTGGGTAGCCCCATCTATGCGGGTGGCCCAACTAGTTCGGTTAAGGACTTCTTAAACGGTCTTGAGGGTTCTGGGTTTTCGTTGGGGGTTTTTGGAAGCGGCCAAGGCGCCAGTACACCTGACGACGTCACTATGGTTCGTGATGCGGTTCCTGTGCTACAGGGTGGTGGCACGTTTTCTGATGCGGTTGTTGTGAAGATTGGGGAAACAGAGAATTTGGATGATAGGGCTTCTGAGTTCGTCAATGAATTGGTCGGTTAGCCCTTATTTTTGCTATCACAATAGATAAATTTCTGTGCTTCTGAATCATTGGTGGGATGATGTGAGGCGACGGCTTCGAGCCATCTGGCTGTGAGAGCTCGTCAATATTCGCTGACCCAAACCTGCTTCCGTAAGCATTTGCTATTTTTTGCTGTTTTTAGGGTTTTTTGATGTATGCTTTGCTTGGATTGGCGGTAAATGTTTTTATACGCGCCGACTTAATTTGGGATGTCACATTAACTCATGTATCATAAAGCTTGAAAGCTTCAGACTATATGAAGAAACAGTTGTGGCA
Organism: Methanocella sp.; assembly: GCA_050261115.1. Lineage (GTDB taxonomy): Archaea > Thermoproteota > Bathyarchaeia > Bathyarchaeales > Bathycorpusculaceae > Bathycorpusculum. The sequence continues at coordinate 4,446 of JBLNCY010000020.1, read as the reverse complement.
GAAGAATACTAGAAAATGCAAGCTCAATCATTTAAGGACTTACCTCTTTCAGAGGAAGTTCTCCGAAGTTTAAACGAGCTTGGGTTTGATAATCTTTTTCCGATTCAAGCTCAGGCAATAGTTCCCCTACTGCAAGGCAGAGACGTAATCGGCCAAGCGCAGACAGGGACCGGCAAGACTGCCGCTTTTGGCGTCCCGATGGTTCAAACATTGAATCGTGACGTCCGCGGTGTTCAGGGTCTAGTTCTGGTTCCTACTCGCGAATTAGCTAATCAAGTTGCAGATAACATCGCTAAATTCGGCAAATACTCCAAAGTTAAGGTTCTACCGGTTTATGGTGGCGAATCCATCAATAAACAGGTCCATGCATTAGCCAGCGGAGTCCAAATAGTAGTTGGCACCCCCGGCAGAATCATTGACCTTATGGAGCGCAGAGTGCTGAATTTAGGCGGCATTAAATTCGTCGTGTTAGACGAGGCTGACCGTATGCTGGATATGGGGTTTGTTGAAGACATGGAATTCATCCTGTCAAGAACCCCCCGAGATCGCCAGACGGGCTTATTTAGCGCAACCATGGACGAAAACGTATTGCGTCTGTCTAACAAGTACATGCGTAACCCCGTAAAGATATTTGTCAGCAAAGACGAAATCGGCGTCACACAAATGAAACAGTACTACCTTGTTGTTAACCAGGGCGGCAAGCTTAATGCGCTCTGTGACCTGCTCCAAAATGAGGAGATAGAGAAAGCCATCGTTTTCTGCAGGACACGCCATGAAACCAGCCGCTTATCTGACCAACTCTACAAGCGTGGCATCCGCAGTCAAGTCTTGCACGCCGGCTTTACACAGGCGCAACGTGACCGCGCCCTAAACGAGTTCCGTCAGGGTAGACGCAACTTGCTGGTCGCCACAGACGTTGCAGCTAGAGGCCTCGACATAGAGGGCATCACTCACATCATAAACTATGACGTTCCTGAAGATGCCCCAGTCTATTTCCATCGGGTCGGCAGAACCGCCCGCGCGGGTGAAGGCGGCACAGCAATAACTTTAGTCAGCTATGGTGAAATGTCGAATTTCAACAACATCAAAGCCATGACTAAAACACGGATTGAAGAGATCCGTCCACAGAGTTGTGTGAAGGAAGATTCGCCGATTCAGAGCTTTTTCTAGCTCTTTTTTCCTTTTTTTGGACTGAAGATGTGGGTTTAGGCCCCCCTTTGCTTTATGCCGAATTTTGTCTGTGTTCGTGTGAATGCTGTTTGGTTGTTGTTATTGCAGAGACCCGTAAGATAACCTATGACTGTGCTTTGCGGACCTACCCCCTTCCTCATATATAGACTAAACAACTTCGGACGCTGCCGATGTCATATAGTTGTTTGTTGGTATCCAGAGGTGGAGGCCATGTGGCTGCAGGATATGCTGAATGGTTGACTGCACAACTATTACACGCCATTAAACGTTATATTTCCCCATTCCGCCAATTCATTGTGTAGGAGGACACACTCATGGACTTCAAATCAGTAAAAATTCAGCCGCCCCAAGACTGCAATATCATATTGGGACAGGCGCATTTCATAAAAACCGCCGAAGATCTCTACGAAGCACTCATCAACTCGGTGCCTAACATTAAATTCGGGCTTGGATTCTGCGAAGCCTCAGGTCCCTGCCTTGTCCGCCATGAAGGTAACGACGAGGAACTCAGGCGCTTTGCCGCCGAAAAAGCGCTAGAAATCGGCTGCGGCCATAGCTTCCTAATCGTGCTCAAGAATGCATATCCGATCAATGTGCTTGAGAAGGTGAAGCAGGTGCCGGAGGTTTGTGGTATCTTTGCCTCGACAGCTAATTCGCTTGAGGTACTTATTGCTGAGACGGATGTGGGTCGGGGCATCATTGGTGTTGTCGATGGCTGCAAAAGCAAAGGCATCGAAAAAGAAGTCGACATAGCTGAGCGCAGGGCGTTTCTGCGAAAAATCGGCTACAAACTCGGCTGAGCGTTTTCTTGCTCAGCAATAAGGGCCTTTAGTAAAGCCTCGTCGATGTTGCCGCCGGAGACAACCAGCGCCACTTTTTTAGCCTGGTATTCTTGGGGGTTTTCAATCAGTAAGGCTATGCCTGCTACACCTGATCCCTCAACCACTAAGCCTTCCTCTTTACATAGCAGGTAAACGGCTTTTTTGAGCGTCTCCTCCCTAACCAGCACTACCCCGTCAACGTACTTTTTGACTATTTCAAACGTGATAGAACCGGCTTCTATGCTACCTGAAAGGCCCTCAGCAACTGTGTTGGCTTCATGGCGATGCGGCGGCACGATTCGACCTGCCTGCAGAGACTCATACATTATAGGAACCGCCTGTGACTGGACGCCTATAACCTGAACTTGTGGGTTTAGACTTTTCACCGCGATACTTATCCCCGAAATCAAACCGCCTCCGCCCACAGGCACCACAACCACATCTACATCTGGCTGCTGTTCAAGGATTTCTAAGCCAGCGGTTCCGTGACCCGCTACAATGTAGGCGTCATTGTAGGGAGAAATGTAGAGGCGCCCCGTCTCCTGTGCTAACTGTTTAGCCTTAGCCTCCGACTCGGGATAGTTAGCGCCATAAAGCAGCAGTTCCGCGCCAAACCGACGAATACCCTCCACCTTCACTTGAGGCGTGTTAGTTGGCACAACAATCTGGGCAGAGAAACCAAGTTCTTTAGCGCCAAATGCGACTGCTTGCCCATGGTTACCGGCAGATGCAGTTACAACGCCCCTGGCTTTTTCTTCGGCGGTTAGGTTGATGAGTTTGTTCATGACCCCACGTATTTTAAAGGAATGGGTGGGCTGCAGGTTCTCAAGTTTAAGGTATACGTCTGCGTTAAATAACTCGCTTAGGTAGTGGCTTTTGCATAGGGGGGTCTGTTTAGCGTAGGGCGCTATGGTTTTCTGTGCCCTTTTTATATCGTCAAGTGTAACCGACAAGTTAGTCACCAAAACACACCTACTTATAAGCACCATAAACTATTTTAGGATACAGTCAAATCAACCATTTACACAACATTAGGATGCGATTTTTTGGCAGCACAAGCACGCTATGAACAAAACGTGGCTCAACTAAAAGCCTACAAAGAACAACAATACCGAGAGAAAACCGAACTCAAAGAGCGAATGGATAAAATCAAACATAAAATCGCCATCATAAGCGGCAAAGGCGGCGTCGGCAAAAGCACCGTTACCGTAAACCTCGCAACCGCATTTGCCATGGAGGGCAAGCGGGTAGGGATTTTAGATGCGGATATTCATGGCCCCAGCGTGCCGCGACTTTTAGGCTTAGAAGGCAAAGAAGTTAAAGCCAGCCCAGTCGGCGCTTTCCCCATTGAGGGTCTTTTGGGCATGAAGATTATGTCGATTGATTTCTTCTTAAACGAAGCTTCCCCCGCGATTTGGCGTGGCCCACTAAAGATGCGTGCGATTAAGCAGTTCTTGACTGAGGTGGTTTGGGGTGAACTGGATTATCTCTTTATCGATTTGCCCCCGGGCACAGGCGATGAGCCCCTCAGTATAGCGCAGCTACTGCCAGAAATGGATGGCGTAGTCATCGTAACCATGCCCAGCCAGCTCTCAAGCAGCATCGTTAAGAAAGCAGTGACTTTTGCTGAGCACCTAAACATGCAGACTATCGGCGTTGTGGAGAACATGAGCGGCTTTATCTGCCCCCACTGCGGCAAAAAGACAGAGATTTTTGGTTCGGGCGGCGGCGAAAAAATGTCTAAGGAAGTCGGTGTACCATTTCTTGGCAGCATCCCGATTGATCCCAAGGTTGCCATTGACACCGATAAGGGGACGCCGTTTGTGTACTCCAATAAGGACTCTGCGGCAGCTAAGGCGTTTATGGCTGTTGTAGCAGAAGTCAAAGAGTTCCTTAATAACAAAAAATAAGATAAGAGGGTTGAGAGCTAACTACTCTCATCACAAATTTGTTTGTCCATCTATGGTTTGTTTAGAGTAATCTCTATTGTGGAAACCATTCTGGACCGGTTTTCGCCTTCTCTTGGTGGCATTTCTGCGGTGCCGATTGCGATTTTGGTCACTTTGAGTTCTTTGATGAAGCGGCTTCTTGTGATTTCTGCTACGTCAACTGCGGTGGTGATTGCTTGGCCTCTTGCTTTTAGGGTTATTTCTTTCTGGCCGCCACTGGAGAAAGCGGTGATAATGGCCAGTACATAGCTCATGGGTGGTTTGTTTCCAACGAAGATTACGTCACTAGCTTTTTCAGACATGTGTATTTCAACTCCTTTTTGTATTGTTTTGCGATGAAGTACGTTCGTGCTGTCTCTCCTCTTTTAAGAGTGCGAACGTTACTGTTTAGTACGCAAAACCTCCTAATAAATAAACTTCATAGTCACCATACCTGATTGTAAAGGGTATATATGATAGGGGAAATCGCTGCACTCGGAGCAGCC
>JBLNCY010000019.1:0-56389 GCA_050261115.1 Methanocella sp. | reverse complement strand
ACTCGCCAAATACATCGAACCCATCAAAGCTAAAGTGAACCGGGACGTCCGCGCGGTTTTGGTTGCGCCCACCCTAGCAAAAGACGTGCAGGCGCTTGCCCATGTACCTACCCCCTCCCTTATATATAGAACTCAGGGGAATTTTTGGTAAAGAAATAGAGACGAGCATTTCCTAGCTGTTAGATCTTTATTCTTCTTCGTGTTCTTTGCCTTCCTCTACTAGCCTGCGCACTCTCTGCCCACCGAGTTTGCCTGCCTCCTCTACCGTCATGTTCTTACCTTTTCTACGTTCACGGGTTTCACTCAAAAATCTTTCACCTCCATGACGCCCTGAGGATATGCAGCCATGGTTGGCACATAAACTTATGTGATTGACTGAAATCAGGAGCAAAAGTTGTTTAGAGCTCGATGATTTCTGCGGTGTTTTTATCGGTGTCAAGTAGGGCAAACGTAGGTTTTCCGGTTAGGTAGCCGCAGAGTTCGCCGGGGTTGATTACTATGGTTTTGCCTTTGTGTTGGATGCTTTTGTTGTGGCTGTGTCCATGGATGACTGAATCGAAGTAGCCTGTTTCGATTAAGGCGTTCAGTAGTTCGGTGTCGTCTCCGTGTAGGAGGGCGATTCGGTAACCGTCGGCGTTGATGTGTGCGAAGCGGCCGCGTATGATGCAGTTGTTTGTTTCTTGAAATCTTTTCGTGAGAAGCTGGTGGTCGCCGTCGTTGTTGCCAAAGACACCGATGAAGTTGCAATTGAGTTTCTTGAAGTGGGCTATGGTGAACGGGGAGCAGTAGTCGCCTGCGTGGAGAACTAGGTTGGCGTTTTTGCTGTTGAGTGTTTGTACTGCTTTTTCTATGAATGCTATGTTGTCGTGTGTGTCAGATAGGGCGCCTATTAACATGCCTCATCGATTTGGTTATACTTGTGTCGGGGCAGATAAAGGCTCTTATTTTAGATGAATTTCGAGGATTACGCGAATAAACTATACAAAGGTCTGGGGTATATGAATATACTATAAAAATTAAAGGTGAAATCAGAAATGGTAAGGTTGGTGCAAGAGGTTGCTTGATATAAATCAAAAAAGGCTTGACCAACTAAGCACTATAGTAAACATACTAGACTGTATCCGAAGCGGCGCCTTTAAAACAAGAATAATGCATCGCTAACTTCAGTTTTACCCAAATAAACGATTATCTCAGTTTCATGAAAGATAACGGATTAATCCGTCAAACTAACCTAAACGGCCGAGAAGGCTATGTAGCAACCGTCAAAGGCATAATTTTTATGCAAATGTACCGAGAACTCATCAGCATGATAACCCCCAATCAGGAAATAAAAATATCTCCGATTGTACAAGAACTCTTCAACAATACGCTAAAATCGCGGGTAACTCGCTGAGCCGCTTAATTGTATAGTCCGGTTTGAACCTCTCGGAGGGCTTCTGTGGCCGCCGCTCAATGTAGACTGCTTTCATGCCAACCGCCTTAGCGCCCTCAATGTCTGCGTCGATCGTGTCGCCAACAAAAACCGCCTCCTCCGCGGATAACTTCATCATTTCTAAGGCCTGTCTAAAGATTTCTTCGCTGGGTTTTCGCCTGTTGATTGCGCCAGAAACGATTACTAGCTCAAAGAGGCTGTCGATGCCGCTGTTGCTTAGAAGTTTTAGCACGCATTCTGGAATGGCAAAATTGGAGACCACTCCTAAGCGGTATTTTCGATGTAGCTCTTTTAGGGTGGCAATTGCATCTGGATCTATGCATATATATTTCATGAATTCTTCACAGAACTCTTCGGTGGCTTTAGCAACAATTGGGTTGGTGGCTTCATAGTCGTGCCCCAATGCTTGGAGTGTTGCGGCGACGCGTACGTTGAAGTGGGGTTCTTCAAAGTTTGCTTGCGCTTTAGCGAATATTTTGTCACGTTCAAGTATGTAGGTTTGCTCAAAGCGCTCAAAGGGCACCTCTATTCCTTGCCTGGTTAGATAGTTGTACATGCGCCTAATTGAGGGTGCATAGAACTCGTGGTCTTTTTCGATAAGCATGAGCGTATCGAACATGTCAAACAAGACGGCTTTAGTGGGCATCGGTCAAACCTACATCTGGCTTTATGGAGTGTGTATTGTTGTTCGGTGCTAAAACTCTTTTCCGCCAATGATGGCGAATTGCATAGTATATTGTGCCTGCGATTAGGAAGGCGACGCCTGTAACCCATGCTTGAGGTGAGGCAAACAAGAGAAAACCCAGAAGCATAATGCATGTCGCCAACGCAAAGAGTGGGATATATCGCCATTTTAGGGTATCTCGGTTTAGTCTGTAAGCTGCAACGTTTGTTACGCAATACGTAAAGACCAAAGCAAATGTACTAATCGCAACAACCTCCGTTAGATCCACAAACAAAACTAAAGCAGCCATCAAGACCCCCGTGCCAACAATCGCATACATTGGGGTATGGAATTTACTGTGCAGCTGGGATAAGGCTTGGGGTAGGTCTTTTCGGCGCGCCATGGAAAAAGCCATGCGAGAAACCCCTAAAATCGCGGTTAAGAGCACGCTTGCGGTGGCGACTAAGCCACCTAATGCAACCAGTTGCACCGCTAATGCGCTACCTGACGCCATGATTGCGGAGCTCAGAGGCGAATCTGACGCTGCCAATCCCTCAGCGCCAAGAAGCCCCACCGCCACCAGCCCAACCGATACATAGACAAACATAGAAATAGCAAGCGACAGTAACAGGGCACGGGGTACGTTACGTTTGGCATCTTTAATTTCCTCAGCCACCACAGAGACTCGTGCGAAGCCGCCGTAAGCGAAGAAAATAAAAAAGGTCGCGTACAAAACCCCGCTTGAAACTGGCGTAAAGGGCACAAAATTGTCTGGGTTGATGCTGAAGGCGCCGAAGGCAACAAAAAACAGCAAGATTAACAGTTTTGCGACTACCAAAACGTTATTGACTGAGGCAGACTGCTTTGCGCCTATCAAGTTGAGACCCGTAAACACTAGGCACAGGGTGGCGGCGACAAGGTTAGTGGGCACACCGGGTACTGCAGAGGACAGGTAGGCGGCAAACCCCAGTGACACAGCTGCGCCTGTGAAGGTGTTGGCGACAAGCCACATCCACCCCGCCAAGAACCCCGCATAAGGCGATACCAGTTGCCGTCCGTACTCGTATGCACCGCCCTCGACGGGTTGCCAAGCGGTCAGTTTGGCAAAGCTTAAGCCGGTTAAGAAGGCTATGAAGCCTGCGGCGATCATGGAGATGATTAGGGCTGAGCCTGCATAGCCGGCGGCGATGCCTGTTACGACGAAGATTCCGCCGCCTACGATGGCGCCGACGTTAATGGCTACGGCGCTCCAGAGACCGATAGAACGCTTAAGCGCGGGGGGCTTTTGCTCTGCCACTTAAATCACAGCTAACCGAAAAGGAACCAAACGGGTCTATAAAGCTTCCAAATAAAAGGAACTTTACAAATCTGGCTATTACTTGTCCCAGTACTCTCTGGTCCGCAAAAACTGAATCTTCGCCTTTAGCAAATCCATATAGAACTTGTCTTCTTCGGGGTGCATCTTGCCCAGTATCCGCGACGCCGTTTCAGGACCGACGCCTTTAACTTGCAGGGCACGGACCGCATCCTTGCCATAGCTCAAAGTGAGGTCGGCTTTGCGTCTGGCTTGGCTGACTTCTTTGAGTTCTTCAGGCGTTAACTCTTTGCCTTCCCTTCGGCGCTTCAATATATCCTGAAGCTTCTTTTGGTCCTGCGAGTGATAGAGCGGCGCCAGCAATCCCGATCCGCAGTTGCCGCAGCGCGGCTCATCTGGCAACTCCTTGATTTTTTGGTGCGTGCTCCATTCGCCGCATTTCATGCACAGCAATGTTGTTTCGCGAGCGTCGATTGCCATTTTGAGTTTGTCGATATTGTTTACGAGCACCTTTTCTGGCGCCATCAACTCCGTTACATCGCCATACTTCGAAAGAATATGGTAGGCCAGCGGTGAAGGCCTCTCGTGGCTTACGTAGGTGGTGGCTTTGATTTTGCCTGCTTTCACGTCAGCCATGATTTGTTTGGCGCGGTCTAGGTCGACTTTTTCCATCAGGGCTTCGCGGATGGTTTCGCGGTAGACGGGGGTGCTGTCGAAGTGGGCTTTTAGTTCGGCTTGGCGTTGGTAACTCATCGTTTTGCCCCTTGGGAGCACGCCGAAGCGTTCCGCGACAGACTTCATTTTATAGCCGAAGGGAAACTTGGCGTCGAGATATTTTTTGAAGGATGCATCTACCTGCTCCTCGGTTAGTCCAAAAAGTGCCTTTGGCAACTCTGCAAGCTCCAGTTTGTTTAGTTTGCGGGGCGCCTCGATTAGGATACGGTAGCCGTCGGTCCACCAGCCGCTTATGACTTCCCGCTCGGAGAGAACGCTGTCAAATACGCCGCCCAGCGCCGTGTTAACCAAATCGCCAAAGCAAGCAAGCACAATGATGTATCGGTCGTAGGCTTCCAGCACGATGTGGTCTTCGGTTGGCAGAGGTGCGCCAACTTGGAGTTGCTCATAGACTTCACTAATCGCCTGCATCATACTGACTTTATCTGAATCCAATTCTTCCGCTAAAACTTCCGCAGCAACTCCGGCATCGTCTGTTTCTTTAAGCACTTCGGAGATTCTTTTTCGGAACTGCCCCGTCTGCTGCGCCAACTCAAAGGGCACAGGCAGAATCTCCCCATCCCAACCAGGCACCGAAGCCATCGGGTCCTCGGAAGGCACCACATGCACCGTTCCCGCCTCGTCCTCGATTTGCACAATCCGCCATACCTTGCCCCGTATTATAAAATTCAGGCCTACTCTTGCGTGGAGTGCCATGAATTCGTCGCCTAAGATGCCGATTTTGCGGTCGGAGATGACGTTGATGACGGGGTAGCGGCGTTCGTCGGGTATCATGGATAGGTTTTCGTAGTAGTAGATGCGGGTTTTTCTAGTTTTGGCCAATTGGGTTTCGTCTTCGTTTAGTCTTATTTGGTGGAGGCTGTCTAAAAAGCGTAGTAGGTCGAGCAGCTCGGTTTTCGGGAGTTTTTGGTAGAGGTAGCTGCGGTGGACGACGCGGATGAGTTCTTCTACTGTGATTGCTTGTTGATAGTCCATTAGTAGTCCCGCCACCTGATGCGCCAACACGTCTAACGCGCCTGCATGCATAGCCACAGGCTCCAGGCGTCCCTGCTTTGCATTCTTAATCGACGCCAAAGCTTCTAGGGTGTCATCGGGGTAAGCTGTCACGATGGTGCCCTCCGATTGCCTGCCGAGTCGGTGTCCACTGCGGCCCACCCGCTGAATCAGGCTGTTAACTTGCCTAGGCGACATATACTGCACTATCAAATCAACCTGCCCCACATCAATGCCTAACTCTAAGGTGCTGGTGCAGATGACGGCCTTTAGCTTGCCGCCTTTGAATTCGTCTTCTATGGCGATGCGTTCCTCTTTAGAGATTGAACCATGGTGAACGGCGATGTCTTCTCGGCCTAGCCGTGCCAGTTTGTGGCCTAAAACTTCGGCTATGGTTCGACTGTTCACAAAGATTAGCGTCGATTGGTGGCTGTCGACGAGTTCAAGGATGCGTCTGATTCGCGCCGCCGCCTCAGGAGACGAGTCAATCTTGCCCGCTAACTCGTAATCTTGCTCTTCTGGCATGGGGTTTTCGGCGCTGTAGTGGTAGCTTTTCTGAGCGGATGCCTCAATGATGGTGACTTTTCGGCGTGTTCCCCCGAGGTATTGTGCGATTTCTTTGGGATTGCCGACTGTGGCTGACAGCCCGATCCGCTGGAATTCTCTGCCCGTAACAAGCTGCAGACGCTCCAATGCCAACGACAACTGCGCACCGCGTTTGCTGGATGCCAAATCATGCACCTCATCAACCACCACGAACTTGACTGACTTGAGGTGTCGGCGCATCTGGGAGCCCGGCAAAATCGCCTGCAATGTCTCAGGCGTAGTAACCAGTATCTGGGGTGGCTTCTGCGCCTGTTTGCGGCGGGTTTTCATTTCTGTGTCGCCGTGGCGTACGTCGACGGTTAGGTCAATTTTTTGGCTCCAGTACATTAGGCGCTTGAGCATGTCACGGTTTAATGCACGGAGAGGGGTTATGTAGATGACCTGTATGCCCTGCCGAGGGATGCTTTTTTGCTCCGCAAGCTTGGAGAATATGGGTAGCAGAACAGCTTCGGTTTTGCCGCTACCTGTGGGTGCAATAAGCAGAACGTTTTCGCCTGCAAGGATTGCTGGGAACGCTTTGGTTTGAGGTAGCGTTGGCTCAGTAAACCCAAAGTCTTCGATGGCTTCCTGTACAGGTTCAGCCAGCAGCATGAATACAGAATTACCTGATAGTCTGGGCATGTTTATGTAACATTTGATGTGTGCATGTTTAACTGTTTAGGCCAAAAAACGTCCAAAACGCCCGGAAACGGCTCTTAGGGTTGGCGACTGTCAACGTTCCGGTCCATGATGAGATTAGCCATTGCATACCGTTTCGCTAAGACGGGGTCTACCATGGGGCTCTTTTTTCATCCGCCTCACCTCAAATGTGATACCACGTTGGAGTCGGTTTGGGGCAAGCTTGGTTTCGGCCGCGGAAACCCCATTGACTGCATCTTTAATGGGTCGATGTGTGTTCGGATGGAGAGGTTTTTGTACCATTTTTCCGCTGCGTTTTTGGGTTTGGCTTTTGCCCAAGCGGTTCCTTCATGTTCAAGCTCTTCCCGAAAAATTAGCCGGCTCGTCTTGTGAGTCGTCGATGATTTGGTCGAGTTCATGGCTGATAATGAGTTGTGGTGGGGTTAATTTTCCAGCTTCAACTTCGCGCTTAGTCGCTATTATGATTTGGTCTTCTGGCTTGGGATACTCCGCCCTCATCGTACCTATCTACCGCAACTATTCTAAGGCGGCTAGTACTTTTGCTGCGGTTTTAGCGTCGTATTCGACGCATAGGCATTCTCTGGCGTATCGCCTCATTTGGCCTTGTATCCACTAGAGGTTTTGTCAAGAAGAAGCCTTCTCCTTTCTTCTCTTATGACAATTTAGGGCAATTTTATTTAAGGGGGTTATTCCAAAACTCGTAATATTCGTTTTAACGAGGCTTTGCCATGATACCGGAAAGTTATCGGGGGTCTATCGACTGCAATATAATGGGTTTTGCGTGGATGTCTACGGCTGGTTCTCGTGTTCGCTTAGTCTACGTCTAATCTGCTCTTGCTGTTCAGGCGAAAAAACCTCTTCCTGACACCTTGGGCACTTAGACGCCTTCACATCACGTAGAACCACGCCGTCGAATTCGCAGTCAAAAGTAACCTCTATGTACTCAACGAAGCATACTGGGCAAAGCAAGGCCCCTGCTTTATTGTGTTTTGCTGAATTTTTCGCCAATTTCGTTCGCCCAGGCTTCAACCTTTGCTAAGTCTATCTTGCGGTTTACTAATAGCCCTAAAACTTTATTGTATCCCCAAAACGCTTCTGTGGTAACTGGTTTAACGTTTGGGTGTTTAGCTAATGTATTGGTTATGTAGGCTGCGACGGTTTCCTCGTAGGTTTTGGGGGAAATGAAGCCTGAGCAGGTATAGTATGCGATTGGACGGCTGCCAAAATCTTTAGATAAAAAGAAGTCTGTTTCAGGATAGATTTCGCCCTCTCTTATGCCTGTTCCTATGACGATGCCGCTGTACTCTTCAAAGTAGGGTATGGATTGGTCTGTCAGGTTTACTGTGTCAACCCAAAAGTTGTATTTGTCCTGCAGTATCTCAGCTAGCGTTTCAGCTATTTTCTTGGCGGCGCCACCTTTGGATGTATAAGCGATTAAGACCTTATCAACCACACAATCACCCGAGGTTACGGCGTGAATAGTTTGCCTAGCTCCAGTGCCCACGCCTCTGCTTTGGATAAATCCACGTTGTCAACCATTCGCTTCTTGAAGTATATGATTTTTCCGCCAAACGCCTCCTTGCTAACAACGGGGATATTTGGGAACTTGGCTAGGGTGTTTTCGACAAATCGCTTCTTTGCACTGTCATAGTATTCGCCGGGGGTTCCGCCCCAAGCCGAGGAGGCAAAAAATGCCACCCGCTTACCTGTAAAATCGTTATCTTTTAGGAACTTGGTGACTTCACTGTAGACTCTGCCTATTCTTACACCGCCTCCGACCACGATGTTTCGGTATTGTGCTAAGTCCTGCGGTTTCTGCTCTTCTAGGTCAACTAAGTCAACTTCTAGGCCGAAGTTGGTTCTGAGTACTTCTGCTATCTTTCGGGCGGTTTCTTCTGAGGCGCCTTGTTTGGTGACGTAAGCGATTAAGGTCTTGTTATTTTCCATTCCTTTTCCTCACATTCAGATAATGCTGAAGCTAATAAATCACTGTGGTAAAAGGCGCTTGATTTGGGAGCGGAAGTCCGCTATTGAAGCGTAATTACAACAAACAGTTTTGACCCATGTTTGCCTTTAGCTTTTTGAGGTTTTTCTAATCGAGTCTACACAGAATGTGCCTAGGTTATCTGTGGTTATGGCGGTTTACAACAAAGCTCCCTACCTGTCTGAGAGCATAGGATCTGTCCTAGACCAATCCATGGACGATTTGGAATTAATCTGCGTAGATGCCGCCTCTTCCGATAACAGCCTCCAGATACTAAGGGAATACGCTGGGAAGGACCCTAGAATAAGGGTATACAGCACACCATACACGAGAATTCCAGCGGTTACAAAAAATTATGGCATAAACCGAACTAAAGGAAACTATGTCTTTATTCTAGATGCAGATGACTACCTGCAATCAGATTCTCTACGACGAATGTATGTTAGAGCAAAGGAGACTGGCGCCGACGCCATAATCCCCGACCTACAGACAGTAACCGAGCATGGAGAATATCGGTCGCCATTCATGTCAGGCATAAAAGGCACCAGAAACATACTGCTGACTAACAGGCAGGCTGTCACTGAAAGCTTGGATTGGAGCATTCACGGCTTTGCACTATGGCGAGGCGATTTAATCCGTAAGTTAAAGTTGGCGGAGTTTGGCGCCTACAGCGACGAGTACTCAGCCAGGGTCCTGTTTTTCCACTGTAATAAGGTTGCCTTCAGCGATGGCCTGTACTTTCACAGAATCAGCAACAAATCCCTAACCGGCAAGCTTAGTCTACAACTCTGCGACCGACCTGAAGCGGCATGTAGAGTCGCCTCTTTCTTAAAAAAACACTCCTTCAACCAACGAAACGTTGACAGCCAATATTTCTCTGCATTTGCGGACTGCTGCTTTATTCTCACTCAAAAAAACCACCTATCCCCCCAAGACACAACCGAGGCAGAACAAAGGTTACAAAGAGTCTACAATCAAATCGAGAAGCAAAGCGTAAGGAGAAGCGTTTGTGCCCTCACGACTGGCCGAGCCGCCCCTTGGCCACCTAAAGGGTTAATCAAGAAATATTTGTTTGCGCTCTTGACTTTTTCAGGCTGGGGTTTTCTTAAAAGGGTGCCGCTGAAGTACCTTTTCAGCGGATAACCTTATTTCTCTATGCGGTGGGTTCGGGTTGTAGACGTTTACCACAGTTATAGCAGAAAATTGAGCCTGAAAGATTTTTAGCTCCACAGTTTGGGCAAATCACCGTGGCTTCCTGGGTTGCCTGCTGCGGTTGAGATGAAGCGCTTTTCTGCTGGAAGCTCTCGCTGGCCTTCTTTAACGCTGCATGCGTCTCTTTTGCCGCCAGGGTGAATGCCTTCTCTAATTCTACGCCAAGTTGATAGACTGTTTCCTCTAGTCGATCAGAGGGGTAGGGTACTTTTGCTGTTTTTCCAGTCTGGGTTTTTGTACCACATTTAGGGCAGAAGTTTGCATCATCGGCAATTTGCGTGCCACAATTTGAACAATATACCAAATTCAACACCAATACCTAAGCAGTAAGTAGAACATTATAAGGCTTTACAAACTAATAAGAAAATAAAAAGGGAGATGGCTATGCGCCTAGTTTCTTGTGGCCTTGCTCGATCAAGCGAACGGTTTCCGCTTGCCACTGCTCAAAGCCTTCTGGGGTGCTTGGGTAGTTGTTGTAGTGTGTGCGTAGCTCCTTCATCATACTGACGGTTGTGTGCAGTTGGTTAAGGAAGCCGACTTTGCGGATGCCGCGGAAGACACGTTTAGCGGTTTCTGTGATGTTTAGGTGGAAGTCATCGCCCATGCCTGCTTTTAGAACGTCGTCTTCGGTCATGAGTTTCTGGTTCATGCCATAGTTTAAGTCTTCGTCGCTGCATGTCAAGAGGAATATCTTGAATATGTCCAGTGCACCCTGCTTTTTGCCGTAGGTGTCTATGTATCTCTTGTTGTAGCCCCAAAGTGCAGCTTTGGTAGCTTCGCCTTTGCTGAGCGCCTCAACGATTTGTTCTCCTGCGAAGAACCCTGAAAGCATCGAGGGCCCGATACCGCCGCCATGAATTGGGTTAACCAGACAAGCCGCATCGCCTACTATAACTACTCCGTTGCCGACCATGTTGTCAAGTGGTCTGCGGACGGGGTCAAACCATGCGCCGCCAGTTACTACTTTTGAGCCTTCAAACATGGGTTTAGTGAAGGCGGTTTTGTAGAGTTGCTCTTTGGGGTTGGGGTAGCCGGTTTTGCGCATGATGGTGCCGATGCCAACGTTTACGCGGGCGCCGCCCTTGGGGAAGATCCATATGTAGCCGCCTGGAGAAGCGGTTTGGTTGAGGTAGATTTCGCAGTATCTTGTGTTTTCTGTTTCTTGGTTGAGTTGGCGGATTTCGCGGTAACAGGCTTCGACGTCTTCGTTGGAGACTTCCCGGTCGATGCCTAACTCGGCTGGGAGCTGTTTGCGTACCATCCCAAAGTAGCCTGTTGCGTCAACGACTACTTTGCTGCGTAATTCTTTGACGGTGCCGTTTTTCATGTCTTTGGCTGTGATGCCAACTACTGCGCCGTTCTCGATTATTGGGCTCCGCAAGTTAGTGTTGTCTTGTAGTTGCGCGCCGGCTTCGACTGCTTTTTTGACTAGCCATTGTCCAAAGAGATGGCGGTTTAGGATGTAGCCTTTGAAGTCTTTGTCTGCGACGGTGAAGACTGTGTTTTCGTCTGGTGAGTAGATTTTCATGCCGTCGATTTTGGCTTCTAATTCGCCGCCATTGGGCTTTTCTAGGCCCAGGAAGGTTAGGTGGTGTTCGCCTAGGGCGTCTCCGCAGATTTTTTCCCCGATTTCTGCTTGGGGTTTCTTTTCTACTAAGCAGACTTTTAGGCCTTTTTCAGCCATGGTTTTCGCTGCGAGGCACCCTGCGGTTCCTGCGCCTACAACTACTGCGTCATACTTTTCCATCGTGTTTCTCTCCCGAGTGTTACTTTACTATTTACACTTTGTTGTGTAAGTAAACGCTTATAAACCCTGAAGTGAGCAAAAACACACCGAGTGTAACCGACATGAGCGTGCCTTTAACCTTAAGCGCCGAATTCCGAAAAATCGTAGAAACCCGCATGGCCCAAGTCCTCCGCGGCGTCGAGGAAACCTTCAACGCCATAATCGAAAAACAAAACATAACCCCCGAGAACCTCACCGCAGAACTGGAATCCCTCCAAGAAGTCTTTAACCTGATTTTTCAAAAATGGAGCCTAGAAATCCTCTACACCATCATGCTAAAAGACACCATAGGATTTGGCGAAGTTAAAAAAATCCTAGGCGTCAACAGCCGCACTCTCTCAGATAAACTCAAGATGCTTCAGAAACATGGCTACATCAACCGAAAAGTTACCGCGGGGCCGCCTCTGAGGGTTGAGTATAGTCTCACCTCTAAGGGAAAAGATACTGTGCTGCTTGCCTTGCCGCTTCTGTACTATTCGGTTGAGTCTAAACTTTAAGCGGCGCCTTATGTATGACTTGGGGGAGGCTGGTGCTTTCTTTTACGGTTTCAAACACCATGCAGGTCAGGGTTTTTTCTAAGCCTTTGATGTGACGTAGTTTGTCGACGACGAATTTGCCGACGCACTCTACGTTTTCGGCGCGTAGTTTTACCAGGAGGTCCCAGTCGCCTGTTATGATGTGGACTTCTTGGACTTCGGGGAAGCGGGCGATTTCTTCGGCGACTTCACGTTGGGTGATTGGGGTGTCGTCTTTGGCGCGGTAGGAGACGGCGGCGAGGATGAAGGCGGCGGTGGCGAGGTTGAGTTTTTCGGGGCATAGGATGGCGCGGTATTGTTTTATGATGCATAGTTCTTCCATGCGTTTGATTTTGGCGAATACGGTTGTTATTGGGGTGTTGATTTTTTTTGCGATTTGGTTGGCGGTGAGTTTGCTGTTTTCTTGTATGAGGGTTAAGATGGCTAGGTCTTTTTCATCTAGTTTGGCGCTCATGTGTAAATATTACAGCTTTCAGGTATAAAAACTTGTACTATTTGTAAATTATCCATCTTTTATTATAAAAAATTTATTACAGTCTTCTGATAGTCATACACCCATCCACAGAGAATAGTGACCAAACTTGACAACCCAAGAAGTAACCCAACTCCCCAAGCCGCTAGACCAACTAACGGCCCAAGAAATCCAAAGAAAAGCCGCAATCGGCAAAATCATGACTTACACCCTAAAAAGCCTCACCAACACTTACACCAATAAAGGTTTTGAATGGTTACTCCCCGTTGCGCTCAGCCAAAGCACCGACCCCCTATGGCCCGACCCCGGCGCATCAATCGAGAAACGAATCGAAGTAGACATCTACGGCAAATCCGTCCGCACAACCGCCAGCATGATTGTGCACAAACTCGTTGCCGCCTCAACCGTCTATGAGAAACTCTTCATAGTCTCCCCAAACATCCGCATAGAGAAAGCTGAACGAGCCAAAACAGGCAAACACATCTACGAATTCAGCCAGCTAGACTTCGAGATCAGGAACGGCACCTCCAAAGATGTCTTTGCGTTAGTCGAAGAAGCAATCGTTACTCTCTTCAAGGGTCTAAAGGAGGACTGCAAAGCAGAGCTAGCCATCTTAGGCCGTGACCTCAAGGTACCCCAGATGCCCTTTAAAGTGTATGATCGCGCTGACCTTGAAGCCAAGTATGGCGCAGACTGGGAGACAAAAATTTGCTGTGAAATCACTGAACCGGTCTGGATAACCAACATCCCCCGTGAATTCTACGACTTTGAAGACTTTGCCACGGGCAAATGGGACAACTATGACCTCTTCATGCCCAAATACGGTGAAGTCCTCTCAGGCGCCAGACGCGAACACGAATATGGCAAAATCTATGAGAAGATGGAGCGCGAGCAGGTTCGCAAAGAAAACTACTCCATCATCCTAAAGATGGCCAAAGAGGGCCGCCTAAAACCCACTGCAGGCGCCGGCATCGGACTGGAACGCATAGTTGGCTACATAACTGGCGTTTCCCACATTGCAGAATGCCAACCCTTCCCACGCGTACCTGGAAACGTCCATGAACTCTAACTTACGGTGAACAAAAAAATATGAATCCCTATCTAGAAGCATTGCAACCAAAACTAAGCCCCGCAGACTTTAAAAAACTAAAAGCCATAGACAACCCCAACGTGCACGAGTTTATCGCCAAACAAAGCGATCTCTGTCATCCTGAGAAAATCTTCATCTGCAGCGACTCCGCCGAAGACATTGCATATGTCCGAAAGATGGCGGTTGCCACAGGCGAAGAAAAAGCCATTCTAACCTTGGAAGGCCACACTGTCCACTTTGACGGTGAGCAGGACCAAGGGCGCGATCGGGCAAACACAAAATACCTCATTCCTAAAGGCGTCACTTTAAGCAAAGCGCTAAACCAGATGGATCGCCAGGATGGCTTAGCTGAAATCCGCAGCTCAATGCTTGGCATCATGGAGGGCAAAACCATGATTGTCCGTTTCATTGTGCTGGGTCCGGCTAACTCGGTTTTCTCCATATTGGGTGTGCAGTGTACTGACTCTTGGTATGTTGCTCACTGCGAAGACCTCCTATACCGTAGCGGTTATGAACAGTTTGTCAAGGCGGGTCCCCGAAGCGATTTCCTCCGTGTTGCCCACTCTGCCGGTAGACTAAACAGCGAGATGGTCAGCATAGATTACCCCAAGAAACGCATCTACATCGACTACATGGACAACACCATCTACAGCATCAACACGCAGTACGCAGGCAACAGCGTTGGTTTCAAGAAACTGGCCTTCCGATTGGCTATCCGTAAAGCAAACAGTGAAGGCTGGTTAGCAGAGCACATGCTGCTCATGGGCGTCTTTGGCCCTGATGGCAAACGCAAAACCTACTTTGCGGGTGCTTTCCCAAGTGCATGCGGCAAAACCTCAACCGCTATGCTGCCTGGCGAAACCATACTCGGAGACGACATCGCCTACATCCGCGACATAAACTCGACTGCACGCGCTGTAAACGTGGAGTCTGGCATCTTTGGCATCATCCAAGATGTTAAAGCAAAAGACGACGCTCTAATCTGGAAAGTCCTCACCAACCCCGGCGAAATCATCTTCTCAAACGTTCTAGTCAAGGATGGCAGGCCATACTGGCTTGGCATGGGCGAGGAGTTGCCTAAGGAAGGCATCAACTACAGCGGCGCCTGGTATGAAGGCAAAAAGGATGAGACTGGCGCAGAAATCCCCGCGGCACACAAAAACGCTCGCTACGCAGTAGCCCTCAAAGCGCTGGAGAATTGTGACCCTGAACTCAATAACCCTGAAGGTGTTGAGTTGGGCGGCATCATGTATGGTGGCCGCGACGCCAAAGCTTACGTCCCAGTGCAGCAGGGTTTCAGCTGGGAACATGGCATCATCGCATACGGTGCATCGTTGGAGACGGAGACCACTTTTGCTACCATCGGCAAAGAGGGTGTGCCTGAAATCAACATGATGAGCATTCAGGACTTCATCAGCATCCCCATGGGTAAAAACATCGTCAACAACCTTGAATTCGGCCGTAAACTCAAAAAGCAGCCCCTTGTATTTGGCGTAAACTACTTCCTCCGCGACATCGCTACAGGCAAATACCTCAACGCACCCCAGGACAAACATGTCTGGGTAAAGTGGATGGAGCTCCGTGTCCACGGCGAGGTAGACGCAATAAAAACCCCAACTGGCTACATACCCAAATACGAGGACTTAAAGAAGCTCTTCAAGTCAGTGCTAAACAAGGACTACAGCAAAGAAGACTACATCAAACAATTCACCATCCGCGTCCCTGAGAACTTGGGTAAAATCGAGCGTGTTTCACGCTTCTACCAAGAAAACGTCAATGACACCCCACTGGAAATGTTCGGCATACTCTACGAACAGCGCCAAAGACTGCTAGCGGCACAGGCAAAATACGGCGACTACATCTCTCCCGAATGCTTCGAGAAGGAAGCGACGCAATAGATGGAAACGACTCAAAGTCTTTCCCCCCTTTTTGACCTCAAATTATTTAAAGAAAGAACGCACAAACTGATTACCACTTCATAATTGTTAATTAATAATTATGGCAAGAACAGACGCTAGAAGTGAAGGAAGAATATGATGAAGCTAAAGAAGCAACCCCTGACAAAGAAATGCGAGCACACAATCAACGTGGCCACTATTGACGAAGACGGCTCATTCAAGTGCCCCCAATGCAGCATGTCCATCTCTCCAGACGACGAAACCAACGACAACTATGAAATCCTAGATACCAAAGTAGTCAACGACGAACTCGCCGAGTTAGTTATTGAATGCGGCAAATGCGGCTGCGTCATAAAGTTAACTGGCTTCCCACAGGGCTTTGACGCATAACAATCCAACTTTTAATTAGCATCTAACGTGCGGTGTAGCATAAGCCCCGCATTTCTATCCGGATGCAGTTGTGCAGTTGCCCGCTCTAGCCCGTCTGCAGCAACACAGCCTTCACCGCCACGACTCAGCAAACACATACATCCACACCGCTCTCCACTGCAGTTGCTGAGTCTATATAAGGGAGGGGGTCCATCGGCAAAGCAACAGAGGCACACGCCACCCTCTAAAGAGAAATATTCAACTTCACCATGATGCTAGTTTACTCTTAAGCGCCATTTTTGAGTTTTTAGCTGTGAAATACAAAGAACTCCATCACCAAGCAAAACACATCGACCGATTAATAGATGCCGAACTACACCTCCACGGCGGATTATTCCCTACTCCAGAGCAGCTACAAGTACTCGTCACCAAAAATTATCCTGACTTCTACGTTGAGAGTTGCGGCTGGCACAAAATCGTCTTCCGAAACCGCCAAGCAAACCATAAAGTCGTTCTCAAAATCGGCTCACACAGAAGCATAGAAAACGACCACCACACCTACAAGCGCGTACCCGAATCGGTTCGTCACCAGCTATTTGCAAAAATCTATTGGCACACAAAATATTGCCTCCTCCAAGAATATGGCGCCCCCGCAAACATAACCCCTCAACAGCTAAACTGCATCAGGCAAGCCGTCTACGGATACGGCGTTTTTGACGTTAAAGCAGACAACCTTCGCTGGGTTAATGGGGAACTAAAAATCATAGATGCCAACGCAACTCGCATAATGCTTCCCAGAATGTTACGTTTTATTGATGAGCTAAAGCCAGTTCTGCCCCCAAAACTCGATGAGCTACTCGCGAGAATCAGCAAGCGGTTTTACAAAACTTAGCACACTACCCTGACTCCTACATAGGCTATGCACCTTGTTTTTAGCTAAACATGTACAGAAAAGATATACACCCACAAACTCTACAACAAAGTAGACCATGACACTAACCCAAACACCCACTGCCGCAACAAACCCCGACCGATGGCTACAAGACATCATACAAAAAGTAGGCCAAGGAACCACACCGCCCATAACCACACGCGCAACCAACAGCCTCTGTGTACTCTGCAAAGGCAGCCGAATGCTCTGCGGCAAAACCCGATGCCCCATCATGGTTAAAGTCAACTATTTCCTAAAAAGCGCCCCCCTCATGGAGACCGAGAACATCGACGGCGTCTCGCCTCCAAGCGTTTTCATAGGCCGCATAGGCTACCCCTACGTCTATGTAGGCCCACTGGTGCCGCCCGTCCACGAAGACACCGCCATCTATGACCTGCCTGAGCAATGGTTTGGCAAGTCAATGGATGAAATCGTTGGGTTCCGCAGCCTACTTATCCGCGGCAAACACCAAGTTAACGTCACCAAAGTCCATGACCAAGGACGCATCCTTGACCAAACCCGCGAACTCGCCTTAGCCGACACAAGCATAGAAACCGAACTAAACCTAACAAAAAAACCCCGAGGCTCCATAACACTAAGCGACGACGTACAACCGTTTGGGCCCTCAGCGCCAATCCGCGACCTTCGCGTAGGCAACGCACGCTACAACCAGAAAATCGAAAAAGCCTACTACGACACCGACCTCCGAGCTACACCAGCCATCATCGAATTATACAAGCAGGGCGTGAACGTAACAAAAATCCAAAAAGCCTTCAGCGTCGGAGCATTCGGCATAGAGAAAAACCGGCGGCTAGTACCAACCCGATGGAGCATAACCGCCGTAGACGACACCATATCCAAAAGCCTAGCAGCGCAAGTGAAAACTTTTCCCGAAATCAACGAGTACAGAGTTTACGAATCTATCTATCTCGACAACGTCTTTGAAATTCTACTCTTGCCACAGCAATGGAGCTACGAATCCATGGAGGCATGGTACCCCGGCACCGTCTGGAACCCCAACGGCTCATCCGTAGCCATCTATAGCGACTGGGAAGGCAACAACGGACGCAGCACTTACGCATCAATAGGCGGCTGCTATTACAGCGCCCGACTAGCCGTCTGCGAACAACTACTCAAAGAACGCCGACAAGCCACCGCCATTATCCTCCGAGAAGCCCGCCCAGGCTATATCATGCCTATAGGTGTCTGGCAAGTCCGCGAAAACGTACGCAACGCCATGCGCCAAAAACCCAGCCGATTCAACACTCTCGCACAGGCGCTGCAGTTTCTAAGCGGCAAATTCGAGATTCCAATCCAGAGATGGATAGCCCAAAGCGCATTGTTGCAGAAGGCGCTGTTCCAAAGACGCATAAGCGACTTTTTCGCACCACCCAGCCCTCCAACATAAACATGCCTGCTCAACGCCAAACAAACCGCCAAACAAAAACACAGAAATGTTCGCTAAAAGCAGAACTCCCTTTCTTCTAGTGACAAACAAAATGGAAAAAGGCGTTAAACCCTTAGGGATACCTTATCAACATAATCCCGAAGAGTCTTGGCAAACTCCGCGATAACTTCGGGCGAATAAGGCTTCATCTGGGTAAACCGCTTATCCAACGTGTCACCGGGCACAAACTGCTGCAGCACATGGTGCTTTACGCCCTTTACCAACTCCCCTATAAGCGGAATATCTTCTGCTGTAACGATTTCAGGCACTACGGTAGTTCGGAATTCATAGGGTACTTTGCTTGCTTTTAGCATTTCAATTGAGCGCTTGATTGCGTCGGTGTCGGTTGCGCCAAGAAGCTTATACTTGCCCAGACTTGTTTTGACATCCATTGCAACATAATCAACCAGTGAGAGGCACTGCTCTAAGTTATCAGGATAGCAACCGTTGGTATCCAGCTTCACCGCAAACCCTCTCTCTTTGAGTTTAGCTAGAAACTTGGGAAGCTCCTTATGCATGCAAGGTTCCCCGCCGGAAACCACCACGGAATCGACATATCTTTTGCGGTTCTCAAGGATTACCAATGCTGCGCCTTCTTGGAGGAAGGGAGGCTGGGGATCGGTGGCGATTTGGTGATTGTGGCAGTAGGGACAGCGCAGGTTACATCCGGGGGTGAACAGCACTGAGGCTACATGGTCGGGGTAATCGAGTAGGCTAGTTTTTTGTATTCCACTGAACTTCATCGGGGGTTTGTCACCTAACTGCTAGAGGCGCCGACTGCAACACTGTTGAACGGTCAAAGGTTGTGCGCATGCCGAACTCTGCTTGTTTTCCGGCATTCCATTGGTCAATGGGTCGGAGGTAGCCTACGACGCGGCTGTAAACTTCGCTTCGGGCGCCACATATGGGGCAGGTTCTGTGTTCGCCGCTTGTGTAGCCATGGGTTGGGCAAACGCTGAAGGTGGGTGTCAGGGTGAAGTATGGGAGTGAGGAGTTCTGGGAGACTTTCTTTATGAGTTCCGCTGCGGATTTCCAGGAGGGTAAGCGTTCGCCTAGGAATATGTGGAAGTTGGTGCCGCCTGTATAGAGTGGCTGCAGGGACTCTTGATGTTCGAGAGCCTCAAAGAGGTCACCTGTGAAGTCAACAGGTAGCTGTGAAGAGTTAGTGTAGAATGGTTCGGCGCGTTCGGTTTCAATGTATTTCTGGTTGGCGAATATTATGTCTCGGTAGCGTTTGCGGTCGATGCGTGCAAGCCGGTAGGCGGTGCCTTCTGCGGGGGTGGCTTCGAGGTTATAGATGTTGCCTGTTTCCTCTTGGTATTCGCTTATGCGTTTACGCATGAACATGAGCGTTTTTACTGCGAAGGCTAAGCCATCTTTTGTGGCGATGTTTTGGCCTAGCAAGTTGATGAGTGCCTCGTTTACGCCGACTATGCCGATGGTTGAGAAGTGGTTCTTCCAGTAGCGATCGAACCCTTCCTTGACATGCCGTAGGTAACGTTTGCTGTAGGGGTATAGACCGTTGTCGGTGAAGCCCTCGAGCACTTTACGTTTGATTTCTAAGCTGTTCTTAGCAACATCCATCAGTCCGCCTAGCTTCTCGAAGAATTCATCCTCATCTTTAGACAGATAACCGATTCTGGGGATGTTGAGGGTAACCACGCCGATGCTGCCAGTGAGCGGGTTAGCGCCAAAGAAGCCTCCGCCACGTTTGCGCAGCTCACGGTTATCAATGCGTAAGCGGCAGCACATGCTACGCACATCTTCGGGTTTGAGGTCGCTGTTTATGAAGTTGCTAAAGTTGGGGACGCCGTATTTGGCGGTGACTTCAAAGATTGCTTGGGATACGGGGGAGTCCCATTGGAAGTCTTTGGTGATGTTGTAGGTTGGGATTGGGAAAGTGAAGACACGGCCCTTGGCATCGCCCTCTGCCATTACTTTGGCGAATGCTAGGTTGAATATCTCCATTTCCTTTGTAAAGTCGCCGTAGGTGTCTTGGGTGATTGTGCCGTTGAAGATGACCGCTTCGTTTTTCATAAAGTCAGGTACTGTAAGATCCAGCGTTAGGTTTGTGAAGGGCGTTTGGAAACCTACGCGGGTGGGTACGTTCATGTTGAAGAAGAATTCCTGAAGCGCCTGCTCAACATCCTTTTGAGTAAGTTTATCATAGCGGATGAAAGGTGCTAAGTAGGTGTCAAAGTTGCTAAAGGCCTGTGCACCCGCTGCTTCTCCTTGCAGAGTATAGAAGAAGTTGACGGTTTGACCTAGGGCGGTTCGGAAGTGTTTGGCGGGTTTGCTCTCGATTTTGCCGGGTACTCCACCAAAGCCTGACATGAGTAGGTCACTTACGTCCCAACCAACGCAGTAGGGGCCTAGTACGCCTAAGTCATGGATGTGTAGGTCGCCTGAGAAGTGGGCTGCCGCAATGTCCTCGGGGTAGATGCGGGCAATCCAGTATTTGGCGATAACCGCAGAAGAGAGATAGTTGTTTAAGCCCTGGAGTGAGTAGCTCATGTTGCTGTTCTCTTTAACCCGCCAATCTGTAACCTCTATGTACTGATCCACCATATCTGAGGAACTCAGTAACGCTGCGAGCTCACGCATATCGGTGTGCTGCTTGCGGTAGAGGATGTACGCTTTGGCAGTGGAGGCATGGCCATTCTCAATTAGACGCTTCTCCACTATGTCTTGGACTTCTTCCACTGTGGGGACGCCGTCGTCACCGTATATTCGAGTGAGTTCAGCTACAACTTCATCGCTGATTCTTTTAGCCTGTGTTTTATCTCTGCCGCCAACGGCTTTTGCGGCTTTCCAAATGGCTTCTGTAATGCGTTCTTGATCGAATGTTTCTAATTTACTATCACGTTTTAGGACAAACTTCATTGTTTCTTCACTTCCGAAAGTAACCGCCTGAAATCATCAGGCTCTTCAAACTGCTTGTAAACTGAGGCGAATCGGATGTAGGCAACGCGGTCAACTTTTTTTAGGTGCGCCATAATGGAGTCGCCGATCTCTTGCGAAGAGACTTCACCAGTGCCTTTGAGCATTAGGTCTTGACGCACATGTTCTGCTAACTCGTTGATTTGATTCATGGTGACGGGGCGTTTCTCACAGGCTTTCTGTAGACCTCGAATGATTTTATTGACGTCGAAGCGTTGGAGCTGCCCATCTTTCTTGCGGACCATGAGTTCGATGGTTTCGAGGTATTCGTAGGTGGTGTAGCGTTTCCCGCATTTGATGCATTCTTTGCGTCTGCGTGTGGTGTTCTCTGGGGAGTCGCGTGTTTCTAGGGTTTTTGATTCTTCAGAGTTGCAGTATGGACATCTCATGTTATATGACTACTCGCGCTTTGTTATATGTATAGTGTTAGCAAGCTTAGTTTACACACTACCTTTAGCGCCTATTTAATAATTTTTTACACAATACAGACAAGTTCAGCCCAAATCAAAACTCAAACTCCAACAAATTTACACAAAAACCCCACAACAAAAAAGTCACATATGGGCTCATTTGCCCAAAAAAGCCCTTTCTACGTAAATACACACTTTGGTTAAGGCTTACGCAAGCAATATAAAAACAGACCCCTCATCAGTTACAAACAACCCCAGAAAACAGCAACAAAACATAAAAAAGAAGCAAAAAGTGATGAAAAATGAAGCCAAAAATCATCCACTCCAAAACACCCCACGAATACTTAACTCCTGAACACTGCTATATAGCTGAAAACCACAGTGACCCCGCCGTATCTATAGCGCGAGCCACCGTAAAACCCGGTGTAACCACCAAAGCGCACCATCTTCTAAACGGCGTGCAAGAAATCTACATCATAACAGCTGGTCAAGGTAGAGTATACGTCGGCGATTTAGAACCCACCGATGTTACAGTTGGCGATGTAGTTGTTATCCCACCTATGACTTCACAAAAGGTCGAGAATACGGGTAAAGAGGATTTGGTTTTCTACTGTGTTTGTACGCCTCGGTTCACTCAGGATTGCTACGTTGATTTGGAACCTGAAAAGCCCTAACATATACCCAATCTGGAAATATAAGGAAGATTAACTTAGCTTAGCTTGTTTTCAGGTCATCCATAAAATCCGACAAATCCACCACAGAGCTTCCCTCTCCGTCCTTTAGTTCCTGCTTACCGGGCGGGTTAGCCATGTAAAAGGGGATCCGAGCTGCAAAACGGTCTTGGAAGGTAGGCTCAAGCGGATTTTGGTAAAAGACGCCGATGGGGATATGGTCGCCCCATTCCTGTGCCTTTTCTAGTCCAGCGACTTTTTTGGCGAAAACCTCCGCTTCTGTGTGAACTACAGGGTCAAAACCAGTGTCTTGAAGCTTGTAGAGGCGGGGCTGAGGTTTGCCTGTTGAGGGGTCTGGCCTGTCTATGCCTGCATACCAGTCCTTGGTGTTTATGTCGTTGTAGGGTGGGCAGGGCTGAAGGATTTCTACCAGCGCTAAGCCTTTGTGAGTGATTGCCTGTTTTATGGTTTCTTTTAGGTGCATCAAATCGAAGGCATATGAGCGCGCGACAAAGGTATAGCCTGATATGATAGCTAATGCGACTGGCACGATGCCTTCGTTGACGTTGGGTTTAATAAGCGATTTTGTTTTCATTCCCAGCTTCAATGTGGGTGAGGCTTGACCTTTGGTTAAGCCATAAACGCCATTATTATGCAGCAAGTAAGCCATATCGAGGTTTCTTCGCCCAGCATTCACAAAGTGGCCTGCACCGATGCCTAATCCATCACCATCGCCGCCTACGCCAATGACTTCAAGGTGTGGGTTAGCCATCTTTATACCCATAGCAAACGGCAGTAGTCGCCCGTGAAGGGTATGAACACCGTTGACTTTAACAAAATGTGGCAGTTTAGACGCGTTGCCGACACCTGAGACGATTACGACGTTGTGTGGTTCAAGAGAGAGCTCGGCTAATGCCATCTGTACTGCTGATACGATGCCGTGATCGCCGCATCCGGGGCACCAATCTACATAGACGCTTGATTTGTATTCTGAAGGTTTACGTGACAACGTCGACACCTGAGGAGTTATTAGAATTATTTCTTCACTAAATGTTAATGTTCGTCAATATTTATGTCTGCTGTTAGCGGGGTTGCTCTAAATTGTTCGTTACAGCTCACACACACTTTTTGTATATACGGCTCGGTCGCAGGTTTCTGTGTACAGTGAGTATAGGTGCCCAGAAGAGGTCCATTACGAGCAGCCCAGCCTTTCTAGGTTTGCCTTTCGTAGGGTACCATATGCGCAGCATTCGCAGAATGGCATCTAGGGCATCGATAAAAAAATTCTTCAAAAACTGCTTTACTAGGCATTAAAGCCATTTTTAATTTAGCTAGTAGGAAGATTCAGGGCGCAGACAAATTCCTCAAATTTGCCCTAAAGACCAGAGCAAGATCCCGTTTAGGTACAAGCGTTGGATTTAACAAACAAACCACACATTAGCTACATAGCGAATGACGTCTTGAAGTATGCTGCTTGGTAAAACAAACGGTTGATTCAACGGGCCATGTTGTGAATTG
Organism: Methanocella sp.; assembly: GCA_050261115.1. Taxonomy (GTDB): domain Archaea; phylum Thermoproteota; class Bathyarchaeia; order Bathyarchaeales; family Bathycorpusculaceae; genus Bathycorpusculum. The sequence goes on along the minus strand of JBLNCY010000019.1, from coordinate 32,741 downwards.
TTCATTGGCTCTTGATTCACAGAATAAACCGCAAATTTGCTACTATAACTCATCGGATGGTGACGGCGATTTATGTATAGTTAGGCTAAATGGCACTACATGGGTTAAAGAATCTTGATTTCGTAGGTGATGTTGACGCATTGCTCATTAGCATTAGAGCCCTCAGAGCGACCACATATAGCCTATCAAGACACTACCAACGGCTACTGAAGTACGTCAAATGGACAGGTTCAGATTGGGTGGTTCAAATCGTTGACTCTACAGGTTCGTCGGTGCCTACTTACCCATCGCTTTGAATGGGGCAAATAAGCTGCTACGACGCCACAAACTATGAACTAAAGTACGCCGCTTTCCGCTGACTCAGTTATGCACCGAGCATAAGAACCTGTCTTTTGGGTGCTTGATCTGTGATTACTGATTTGAGGGCTTGGTAGACTTCGGTTGTCATCATCGGTCGACCCGTGTACTTGAGTATATAGTGGGTGGGCTTGATTCCTGTCTGTTCCGCTATGACGCCGCCGAGTTGGGCTTCATGGTTGTCTTCTATGTCGACTATGCGCTTCTTGCCGGTTAAGAATTGCTTGATTTCTATTGCTGGGAAGGGCAGTAGCATGCGTATCTGTATATAGCCCATGTTGTGGCCTTCGGCTTTGAGTTGTTCTATGGATTCTAGTATAGCGCCTTTAGGTGAGCCCCAACTTACAATGATGTTTTCTGCATCTTTAGCGCCATAGAAGTGGAACTTGAAGTGCGCTGGAACTTCCCGAGTCACCAGTTCGAGTTTGCCGATGCGTTTGTCCATCATCCTTCGCCGATTAAGCGGTTCTTCATTGATATTGCCCATTTCGTTGTGTTCATCGCCGCTATACCATTGCACGCCGTTCTTGGTGCCTAAGAAAGCCCGTGGCGAAACACCCGTTTCGGTGTATTGGAAGCGTTTGTAGGTCTTGCCTTCCAGTTCTTTTTCTCCTACGATTAATCCGCGGTCGATCTTTACCTTGCTATAATCAAAAACTGGATATGTTTGCGAAGAGTTCGCCATGCCTTTGTCTAGCAGGTGGATGACTGGCATCTGGTACTTCTCGGCTAAATTGAAGACTTCCGCTGCATCGTAGAAGCATTCCTCAATGTCGCCTGAGGCAACGATGATGCGGGCGAATTCTCCGTGTGCAGCATGCATAGCGAACCGCAGGTCTTGTTGGCTATGCCTTGTGGGTTGTCCTGTTGATGGTCCGCCTCTCTGATAGTAGGTGATTACCAGTGGCACCTCATTGTTTCCTGCCCACCCAAGTCCCTCTACCATTAGCGAGAATCCGGGTCCCGACGTGCTGGTGGCTGCTCGTGCTCCTGCAAGGCATGCCCCTGAAGCGGAATTTACTGCGGCGATTTCATCCTCGGTCTGGAGCACTATTATGGCTTCTTGGCTGCCCTTTTTGGTTTTTAGAATTTCGTGGGCTTCGAGGTATTCACTTTCGTCTGCGGCGGGCGTGATGGGATAGTAGGTTTGGACTCGGCAGCCTCCGAGGGCTTTTCCCATGGCAACTGCTTGGTTACCAGTTAGAAAGATGCGTGATTCGGTTATGGGCTGTTTTTCAAGCTTATTCTTGAATGTGTTTACTTCGAAGTTTTTCTCGGTGTAGTCGTAGGCTGCGTCTACTGCAGTGAGGTTCATGTTGGCGATTTTTTCGTGGAAGGTAGCTTTGATTGCGTCTTGAACAAGTTTGCGGTCGTATTTTAGGAGTGCAAAAGATACGCCGATAGTTAAGACGTTGATCATCCTTGTGAGCATACTGATTTTTTCAATGTTTAATTGCTTGCCAATTTGTGATAGCAAGTCCATGTAGGGCACGGGGTAAACTTGGATCTGTTTAGACTTTGCATAGCTCAAGAAGTCATTAATTGTGTCGCCTACACCATTCTGTTTTTGGAAATCTCGAATTTGAGCTTTGTATTCCTCGCTAAAAGTCGTAATATCTTTATGAACATTAACGCTAAGATCACGCGAGTCAACGATTATGCCGCCTTCACTCACGACTTCGCCAACATGACGCACCACGGTTTCCGCATCAAATGCCGCCAGCAAATCTACATCGCTAATGTTTGCTAAAGTTGGTTGCTTGGAAATCCGCTGGTGGAAGTAGCTATGCATCGTTTTAATGTTAGAGTGATATTCTCGTCTTCCATAGACATAGAGACCTCCGTAGCCGCAGGCTCTCCCAAATATGGTGGATGCTGTGTCTACACCACTTCCTTGTGGTCCACCAGCCATCCAGTTTATACTTTCAATTACCATCATGCATCACAATATTTGTTTTGTAGACTATCCGCCGCCGCTTGCCTTATCGATTCCAATAACGCAGGTGCATTTCACGTATTCGCCGCAGTAGGGGCACACGCAGTTACAGTCGTCGATAAAATTGCCGCAGTACATGCAACGAGGCAAATCTGTTTGACTCATCTTTTCGCCTCTGCATGAATACTTCTGTTAGTTTGTGGAAATTAAGGTTTCGCAGTAGAGTATTCGTAGGTTGACGCCGCTATCCTGCTTGCACTGCTTTAGAATCGGCCCTAATGTGACTAAGTAGCTGCCAGTATGCTTCCGGATTGAATCGTCGTCGAGGATGTGTTGCAGCGTTGGGCTGGGGGATTTCGATGGGTCTGTAGTAGCTTTAAGCGTCAAACATACCCTTTTAAAACATAACCCTTCAAATTACATGATGTCTTCTAGAAGGTTTTCTTTTGAAAAGAACCATACTTGTGGTTGACGATGACGTGTCTATTCTTCGCACGTTTAGGCGTGTTCTAGAAAAAAATGGCTATTCAATCGACACAGCCGAAACCGCAAAAGAAGCCCTAAGTAAACTCCGAAGCCGCCGCTATGATCTTGCTATAATCGATGTGATTTTACCTGATATGAAAGGAACGGACTTGCTTGCGACGGCTAGAGACGAGTTAAAGACGACCATCAAATTCATAATTACGGGTTATCCTTCCGCTGAGGCTGGTGCGAAAGCTCGTGACTATGGCGCCGATGCCTTTATCTTAAAACCCGTCAAGATCCCGGAGCTCCTCTCAGTTATTCACACTTTTCTTGGCGACTTAGAGGGGGTTCCTCCGTATGTGGCTCCGGCGGGTGAAGAAAAGTTTTCTCTCTCAGACTTGAAAAGTGACTTATCTTCTTAGGCTGCTTTTAGAGGTTAGTTGCATTGGCTCGTCAGGGTAATGTTTTTAGGGGGTATTCCCGTCTTGCTAAAAGCATCAGCAATCAGGAATAATGGTATTCATGCAGCCTTTGCCTAAAGACTACAAATTCGCCGAGATCGAAGCAAAATGGCAAGCCCAATGGGAACAGATGGGCATTAATAAGTACGATTGGAACGACACCACCAAAGTGCCCTACAGCATCGATACTCCCCCGCCTTATCCTTCAGGCGAACTTCATATGGGCAACGTCTTGAATTGGACATACTTCGATATAGTTGCAAGATTCAAGCGCATGCAAGGCTACAATGTGCTTTTCCCGCAGGGTTGGGATTGCCATGGATTGGGTATAGAAATCCAGGTTGAGAAAGCCCGAAACATCCGTAAACGTGATGTCCCTCCCGAGCAGTTTCGGCACTGGTGTATTGAACTCGTTGATAAATACATTGGCATGATGAAAGAGGGTATTCTGAAACTCGGTGCTTCCATCGATTGGAGCACTGAATACAAAACTATGGATCCCAATTACTGGCGCCGTACCCAACTCAGCTTCATCCAACTCTACAAGAAAGGTTACATGTATCAGGGTACGCATCCTGTTAACTGGTGTCCCCGTGATGAGACCGCCATAGCCGATGCCGAAGTTGACCACATTAAAAAAGAGGGCATGCTGCATTACATTAAATTCTACTTAGCTGGTACCCAAGAGTACCTCTTAATTGCCACTTCTCGCCCTGAATTCATCCCTGCCTGCGTCGCCGTCGAAGTTAATCCCAACGACGAACGCTACTCGAAATACGTCGGCCGCAAAATTTCTGTGCCGCTGATGAATCGAGAGGTCTCCGTCATTGCTGATGAAGCGGTTGACCCCAAATTTGGCACAGGCGCTATGCAGATCTGTACCTATGGCGATAAAGAAGACGTAAAAACTGTCATAAAGCACAAGCTTCCCGTCATCCGACTGATTACTCAAAATGGGCAAATTAGCGAGGCTGGGTGTAAATACGCCGGTTTATACGTTAATCAAGCTCGCGCCGCCATTGTGAAGGATTTAGCTGAGGCGGGGTTGCTTGAGAAGAGCGAGAAGATCCAGCAGGAAGTCGGCGTCTGTGACCGCTGTAAGACTCCTGTGGAAATTCTTGAGGTTAAGCAGTGGTTCATGAAGACCATGGAGTTGGCTGACAAAGTAGAAGAGAACGCTAACGCTATCCCCTGGTACCCCGATTACATGCGTAACCGCCTAATCGACTGGGCACATGCATTGGACTGGGATTGGGTGATTAGTCGTCAGCGTCTGTTCGCTACGCCGATTCCAGTGTGGTACTGTAAGAATTGCGGCGAATTGATTGTAGCTGAGGAAAGTTGGCTGCCTATTGATCCTAAACTTAGCGCGCCACGTATCAGTGCTTGCCCAAAGTGCGGCGGGAAAGACTTCCGCGGCGAGCAAGATGTTATGGATACTTGGATGGATAGCTCGATTACCTGCGCTGTCCATGCGGGGTGGCCTGACCGAGCAGATTGGAAACGCCTTTTCCCAGCAAGCATTCATCCATCTGGAACTGACATCATCCGTACCTGGGCTTACTACCTTATGGTACGCCACCTTGCATTATTTGATGAGCGGCCCTTCAACAGTGTACTCATCAACGGCATGGTGCTTGGCGCCGACGGCAGAAAAATGAGCAAATCGCTAAAGAACTATGCTGCGGCACCCGAGACGCTTAACAAGAATGGCGCTGATGCGGTTCGACAATGGGCGGCTGGCGGAGGCGCAACTGGCTCAGATATCCCCTACCGCGTACAGGACGTCGAATACGGTAGACGTTTCCTTGTTAAACTTTGGAACGTGTCAGGTTTCGCAAGTAACCTGCTTGCAGCCTATGATCCTAAAGTTGAGGGTGAGCGGGAGCTGCAGTTGCTGGATAAATGGATACTCAGCAAAACCGAGCGGCTCACTAAGGAAGTTACCGAGGCTTTGGAGAAATGCCAGTTCAACATAGCTCTAGAGACTATTCGTAACTTTACTTGGCATGTCTTCTGCGACTTCTACGTGGAAGCCGTTAAGGATCGCCTCTATCGACCAGACGTATATGGCAAAGCTAATGCAGTTGCCGCACAACATACACTCTACGAAGTCCTCTACCGCATACTCCAACTTGTCGCGCCTGTTATGCCCCACATAACTGAGGAAATCTATCAGCACATGTACAAAGACGCCAAGGGTTATCCAAGCATACACACCTCAGAATGGCCGAAATACAACAGCGGCTTGGTTGATGAAGCTGCGGAGAAGGATGGCGACCTTGTAACTGCGGTCATGAGCGAGGTACGCCGTGATAAAGCTGAAAAGAAACTGCCACTCAACGCACCAATTAAAAACCTCGCCATCTACGTCCAAGATGAGGCTCAAGCTTCGGCGTTAAAGCAAGGCTGCGTTGACATTGCTGCCACGTTGAAAATCGAAGAAATCAATGTAGTCACTGAGAAGGGCGAAGGGCGCCAAGTAGCCCAATACAGCGTCTTCATTAAACCTGAGTACTAGGCGGCTGCTATGGCAAAGAAGGTTGGTTTGATAGGCTGCGGCGCCATCGGTACAGTGCTGGCTGAGGCTATTGACCGCAAAATTGTGGTCTGCGACGAACTCATAGTCTACGATGTTGCAGTTGAGCAAGCTATCAAACTCAATGACCGCCTAAAGGGCCCCGTCAGTATTGTTCCAAGTGTAGAGGCTCTTTTGGAAGCCGAACCTGCTGTGATTGTTGAAGCGGCTGGTCAGGGGGCGGTGCATGAGTATTATGATAAGCTTGTGGCTTCGGGTGCCGAGCTTATCTTCATGAGTACTGGTGCCCTCCTTGACCATGACGTAAGTAATCCTCGGGTTCATTTCCCCGCTGGTGCCATCGGAGGGCTTGATGCTATCGCTGCCGCCGCTAATGCGGGTATCGACGAAGTCTTGTTGACAACGCGCAAGAGCCCCAAAGCGCTTGGCAAACAAGTCGCCGAGGAAACGGTGACTTTCGAAGGTGACGCTGAAGAGGCTGCAAGGCGGTTTCCGCGTGAGATGAATGTGGCTGCCACGCTTGCATTAACGGTTAAGCCCGCTAAAGTGAGGGTAAAGGTGGTTGTTGACCCCAAAACCGTGCGCAATACTCATGAAATAGTCGTCAAATGGCGTTACGGTGACATGATGCTTCGCTTTGCAAATATGCCCCATCCCGATAATCCGCATACTAGCGCGTTAGCGGCTTGGGCTGCGATAAGGTTACTGCAAACCCTGCTAAAATAAGGGCCCCGATTGCGCGGGTTGCTACTGTTTGAAGCCACAAACCCTTATCGGCTTCAGTTTGTTGCTTGGTTTGGTGGTTTTATGTCTAAGAATATTCATCGTCGCCATGGGGAGAACATTCATAGGATAGAGCGGATTCCTGAGAAGCCAGCGGTACCTGAATCAGAGAATGTATCAGCGTCAAGAGGTGGCAGGTCGCCAACAGAAATCAAGCGAATCGCACGCGGGTCAGCTAAGCAGCAGGGCAAGAAATCCAAAGAATAAGTGCTGTCAAGCGACTTTACAAAACGGCACAACTAAGCGATTGCCCCGTTATGTTATGTAATGAAACAAGGGATATGCTCTTTAGCAGAATTCTATGAAGAAGGCGGCGGTCTGTTTGTTCTGTTGCTCTCACAGACAACCTCCTCCCTCATATATAGAGTAAACCGGGTTGAACCCATACTTGAAAATAACCCGCAAAACCTGCCTTGAAAAAACCCAAACAAGCGCTTTAGCACTAAGCCCATAGGAAAAAGGTTGTTTATAGCCTATAGATTAATCAAAAAAGGGAAGAAAAGAGCGTTTGAGCTTACTTAACAAAGTCGTCAAACGTCCAGAAGTGCTCCTCTTCCTGCGTAACAATCTTCTCAAACATCAGCCGAGTAGTAGTGTCGCCCCGCTTGAGCGCCTCAGCAATAATTTCCCGATACAGCGAAATTGCCGTACTCTCTAACGCATGGTCAAAGCGTAGCATATCAAACACTGTCTCGCCAACCATGGGTAGAGGCTCCGGGTTTGTGGCTGCTTCGCCCTCGATTAGGTAGATGCGTTCGCTGATCATTTCCAGATGCTTCATCTCGATCATAGAGATGTCTTTTAGGATTTTGCTGACGACTTCAGCGGTGTTGGAGTCCTGAATTGCCTCGAGGGGTGTTTTTCTCATGCGAAGTTCAAGGAGGGCTGCTTTTTCATGCTGGTTAGTGTATTGGATGATGCCAGCGATTTCGGCCGCTACCGCCTTGTTGAGTAATGCGATGTAGTCGTCAGTGAAGATTTTGCGCCACTCAGGCATCGGAACACGATAAGGCTCTTCGGTTTCGTCTTTGAAGGCGGTGTACTCTTGGAACTTGAATAGATGTGCTTCTTCGTCTTTGTAGATTTTTTCGAATAATTGGCGGGTTTCCCAATCGCCTAGCTGGCCTGACATTTCAATGATTTTTCTGTATAGCATTAGGGCTTCTTCTTCGGCTGATGCGCCTAGTTTGGCGAATTCGCTTATGCTGTTGCCTATTTGGGGCTGCTTGGATTTGGTGGTTGCTTCGCCACCGAGATAGTAGATGCGTTCCATGATGTCGGCGGCGTGCTTCATTTCATGGATTGAAATTTCGTGGAGGGTTTTGCCGAAGACATCATAGACGGTTTTGTCAAGTAAGATGTTTTCGGGGATTTTGCGTTGTTTTAGTTTCTCCATTTTTGCGTGTTGAAGGAAATACTGAATTGATACTTGGAACTCTCTTTCAACCGCCTGGTTTAGCAAATCCGTATACTCGGGCGTTATTTTAGCTGCCATAAAAATCAGATCCTACTCCAGAAAGGGAAGCTACCCCCGCCTAATAAGATTTTTTATGAAACGACCAACAGCGTTGCTAGCGTTAAAGTTGCCTGCCGCAGTGGCTGCAGTAAAATGCGTCAGGTGGGTTTTCTGTGCCACAGTTTACACAGCGCTTTTTAGCTTCCGTTGAGGGGGCGGGTGTATAATAGGTAGGGAATGTTGTGGCCTGTTTGAGGGATAGTTTGCGGTAGCCTAGAGCGGCAAAGATCCAGGCAATCCAGCCGATGACAGGTATTATTGTGCCGATTAAGTAGAGTAAGCCGGCTGTCCTAAAGGTATCTACACCCGATTTCTCGGCTAACCCGTCAAAACCGCGTTTGTAGAGTAATCCGCAATAAACCCCGATGACGATGTATACCACAAGGATTATTGCGTAAATCCCAAAGAGGCTAAGCAAGTTGGCAGGGCCGTTTGTGGATGAGAATGCGCCTGCGATTGCGCTGCCCAAAGCGTAGATTATAATCAAAAAATAGATTACTAGAAAAACGGCGCCAGCGATGATTTGTATTATGAGTGCCCTTAGTGGGTTATTAACGATAGAGGGCTCGTTATAATATCTCGATAGTCGATTCATCCCTACTAAAAATAGAATAAGGGCCGTTATCCCTAAAACACCGCTAACCACGCATAGTGCAATTATCCCTGAATAGAGGCCCCCAAATAATGAGGGTGCCATCGCTCTACTGGCGATTATACTTCCAATTAAACTTATGTAAAACGACAAAACAGCAACAGCAATTACTACTGGGAGTATTATATTGATGATGCTGGCTATGTAGCAGAGTTTTTTGCCTGATTCAAGCGACATTACACTACCCTCTTTGTATTCTAGAGTGTTTAGGGATAAGCTTTTCGTAAATCCCTCAGGTGAACCAAGCAACCGCAGGGGTCTACATAGATGCGGGTTCGGTTGGAGGCGGACTTGGAATTGTTGGAGTCGAAGGCGGCGGGTTGTCTTTGCAAACTTTTTTCGTGGCAAACCATGCGACAAACACCGAAGCTACTGCTAACGCAAAAATCACAGCCTCAAACAGGATAAAGTTCTCGCCAGCAAAGGGCACCAAGAAATCAATCATCCCCATCGGTAACGCAATAGCAAACAGTATCTTTTTGCGGTAGAGTACGGCCATAAAGCAAAGGTAACCCCACGCTACATGAATCAGCAGTGACGAGATACGCTCAAGCACGCCAAGCCCAACCAGCCCCAACGCGGCGGCGGTGGATGCAAAGAGCTCGGGCTGAGCCTCCATAAGCTGGGTATAGACGGTGTCAGCGAGGGCGCCGCCGTTTGAGAGTATAGCGTAGATTGAGACTATGTTGATGAGTCCGAGTATGCCGATGAAACCTACGTTCTCCCAAAAGCCCAACCCTGAACCATACGCTTCAGCATCGCGTCGAGTCATTTTCCCCCGATTTATCGCAAACCGCGCAACAAGATAAGCAAGGCCCACTTCAAAGAACATGGTTTGCAGCCCAACATACAAACCAACCACATAATCGCTTGCTCCCACCAGAAAGCCTGCGGTGGGTATTTGAACGGCGTATTTTAGGGCGATGGCTATGGCGTATGCCACCAGCGAGTAGAGCCAGACGTTTATGTGGAAGCGGCGTTTTCGGTACCAGTAAATCATCAATACAACGGCGATTAGGATGGTGAGGACTGGTTGGAGTATGAAGAGCGCATTGATGTTTTGCATAGTTACTGATTACTTGCTTAGCGGTTATAACGATTCCGCACAGAGCTGTCTAGCCCATTATCTTCCAAGCGGCAGATGTGTGGTGACTGCTCTGTATATGCGTATGTCAGCGGGGCAACTCTGCAATAATTTGGGATAATTTTAAAAAAGCAGCACTCAATACCTAACCACTGAACCTAATGTTACCCTCTGCCAGTAAACGCCTCAGTCTACCATTCTCCAACCCCAAAACTAAAACGGCGGAAATAGAGGCAGCACTAGTTTTTACTGTAGCGGAGCTTAACCGCGGCAGAGGGGGCGGCATATTTAACAGGCAATCTCAAGAAACTACCTTATTCATCGCTCAACTCGGCTATCCCATTTGGGTTTACACTAAGAATAATGGTTCAACGCTGGCTTTTGATGGCTTAGGCTGCTTTAGCTACAGTGTCTCCTATGATGAGGCGCCGTCTGCAACCAAATTTATGGAGAACCTCCAAAAATACCAGCTTCCACGCGACTCCTACACCTCTTTTCTCTGTGACCACCAAAACTACTTCCAGCAACCCCCCCAAAATCGGCAATTTGTCTTAAGGGGGTTAATTGAAAACCGAGAGTTCTACAACGAACTTAGCATATATCAAAGAGAAGCCACCGAACCAACCCAATCCAACACCCTACTCTCCCCTATCCTTGAAGAGGCCGCAATCTCAGCCAACTTTTCAGCGCTGGATGAACTATTAGCCCACCTATCCGCCGATAACAACGCATTGTCAGAATCCCTCAAGCTAGTGAAAAAAATCACCGGCCAATACTTAACAGAAATCGAGTTCGACGCCACCGCAGCCAAAGAAGAAGCAGACGCAAAAATCAAGGCAACCCAAGAATTCGTCAACCCAGAAACTGTAAAGCTAACCCGAGAATTCCACCGAAAAATAAAAGCTCTCTCATCAAACTTTGACAAAGCTATCGAAGAGCTTCAGAAACAAGTGAAAAAAACCGAGAAAGCCATCGCTTCAGCGGAAGCAAACATTCGGGTATTTGAGAAGAACGCCAAAGCTGCAGGTAAAAAAGGACACGAGGTCTATGAAAAGCGCTGGAAAGACAAAGCAAAAGACGAGGAGAAAGAGTTATCTTCACACAAAAAAGCGCTAAAAAATCTTGAGAACGACATAAACAGGCTGATTCGCCAAAAAGCCGCTGAGGTAACAAACCTTAATGGCGAACTCGAAGCAACGCTAAAACAGGTAAAACAGCCGATTGTTGACTTGGAATCTGAGCGTGACCAAAAGGTGTTCGCCTACAAGCAGGAAAGTAACCGTCTAGTAGCCTGTGAGAAACCGGTTGTTGAGGGTATGGAAAGTAGCATCAAGCTGCGTGAGGCGACTGCATGCGCATTTGAAGGCTTAACACTCCATGGAAGCCACATTAAAACTTCAATGCTGCTATATGTTCCATTCTACGCAGTGTGTTACCAAGCGACCTATTCTAAGCGTTATTTGTGCATTCCGCCTTCTGTGTTGGCAGCGTTTGATTTCTCAGCTAAACTACGCGGCGCTCTAGGGGTATCTAAGGCAAAAGAAATGATTATCCCCCGCTTCAGAGCCATCGCCTCGCTTGTAGCTAAAGCTGAAGAACTTTCACAGCAGAGTACTGCCTTTGAAGGGCAACTGTGGCGTTTAGGCACAGAAAACAACCTGTTACACAATGACCAGTTCAGGCAAGCCGCCAAAGCGGGTCTGGGGGGCCTTCAGCAAGCCGGATGGCTCTCCGAGCGTGAAGTTCTAGAATTAAGTGCTCAACTCTCTGCTTAGTATGCAATCCAAAAGACTTATTGTGATAGTTCCACTCATACTAGACACGCGCTTTTTAGAAGTACACCAGTTTGATTTGTATGAACCAGGACAACTTTATTCTTAAGGTCACAAACCTCACGGTTAAGATACAGAACCAGATGCTAATAGACCACCTCAGCTTTAGGGTTAGAAAAGCAACCACCTTAGCCATCCTGGGCCCCAACGGGGCTGGCAAAACAGTACTACTACGTGCACTGCTCAATCGAGTCCCATACACGGGCCAAATCGAATGGACAGAGAAGGTAAAGATTGGTTATGTTCCGCAGTACGTTACGGTGGCTGATGTGCCCATGTCCGTTCGGGAGTTTCTCTCCAACGGCAACGGTGCAGATGTGGAAAAAGCCCTGGAACGGGTACGGCTAACCGACAAAAGCATCCTAAACAAGCGTCTAGGGGTGCTCTCCGGCGGGCAACTGCGGCGAGTCCTCATTGCCTGGGCACTAAACGACAACCCTAACGTACTGCTGCTAGACGAGCCCACCACGGGCGTCGACATAGACACCGAAGAACCCATCTACCTTATGCTCGACGATTTCAAAAAAAATCAACAGATAACCACCCTGCTAATCACCCACAACATCCACATAGTCGAAGAATACACCGACACCCTATTGGCCATAAACCGATGCCTCACCTTTTACGGCCCATCCGCAGACATCGCTAAACCAGAAATCCAACGCCGAATCTACGGTGAACCCGTATGCCTAGAAACAATAAGAGGCGAAACCTAATGTCCGAGACACTAATCTACAGCGTAATAACCGCAGTGTTCGTCGGAGTCTCCGCAGGCTACTTGGGGTCACTGATGGTTCTAGAAAAGATGTCGCTGGTCGGAGATGCCCTCTCACACGTCGCCTTACCAGGCATAGCCATCGGCATATTGTTTAATTTTGACCCGCTGGTCGGAGCCTTCGCCTTTCTTTTTGCCTCTGCAGCGCTGATTTGGCATATTCAGCGGGTGACCAAAATCTCATTCGAAGCCTTAGTGGGCGCAATGTTTACCCTCGCCCTAGCTATAGGTATCCTGCTTTTGGGCGACAATTTAGAAGCGCTCGAAGAAGCCCTCTTTGGAGATATCACCCAAGTCACCTTCCTACACGTCATAGCAGGCGTCATTATCTCGGTAGTGGCCATTGTCTTAACCAAACTTATCTACAGAAAACTCGTGCTGGCCATGGTTTCAGAGGACCTCGCCATATCTAAGGGCATAAACGTCGCCAAAACAAACCTGCTGTACCTGTTTTTGGTTTCGCTGGTGGTGGCTATCGGCATCCAGATAGTCGGCACCCTACTTGTTGGCTTCCTCGTAATTGTTCCAGCGATAGCTGCCAAAAACTTAAGCACTAACATGCGGACTTATGCGGTTTTCAGCGCAGTATTCGGCTTAGTATCCGCCGTGCCCGGGGTCATTTTAGCCAGCTATCTAGAGCAGCCGCCAGGGCCAGTGGTCGTCGTATGCGGCATTGTATTGTTTGCGGTGACAGTAGTGATTAATTGGAGAAAGAAAACATCACTATAGGCGAAACACCTTGAAACGATATACTGGTAAAACCTCAACAGCTATCATCCCTTACCCAGACAACAAAATCCTGCTAATAAAACGTAATACCCGCCCGTTTGTGGGTTACTGGGCGCTACCCGGGGGCCGCATGGATCCCGGAGAAACCATCGAACAAACCGTCATCCGAGAAGTAAAAGAAGAAACCGGACTCGACACCAAAATCATCGATAGAATCGGCGAATATGTCGAGAAGGGCGTCAGGGACGGCATAGAATACGAATACTATCCCACCTGCTTTGTCGTACAGCCCATCGGTGGAGAACTCAAAAAACAAGACAGCGAAATCCAACAAATGCAGCTCTTCAGCCTAGACGCATTACCTGCACCGTTGGCGTTTGAGCATGAAAAAATGATAAAAGACTATGTGGCACGCCAAAAAAGCGGCGTGAAACCCTAGTCTGGGAAATTAACCCTTAGTTGGGTTGGGGCTTTTGGGTTGGGGCGGCGGCTGAACTGGCAGGATTGTGCTTTTGTTGAGATTATCTTGCTCATTTAGTATCAACGAGACGGCTTTGCCTTCGGGTACGATGATTTTAGTATTGTTCTGGAGGGCGTTGGCGATGGTTTCTAGCTGTTTGAATATTATGGCGGAGTCTTTGAAGTAGGTTGTTAGGGCTTCGTTGCGTAGTTTGGTTGCTTCGGCGTCACCTTCCGCTATGGCGATGGTGGCGGTTTTTTGGCCTTCTGCTTGTAGGATTGCTGCCTGCTTCATGCCTTCTGCGCGTTGGATGGCTGCGTTCTTTTCGCCGCTTGCAAGGGTTGCCTGGGCGATGGCGGTTTTTTCTGCTGCTTGGCGTTCGTTGTCTGCTTTTAGGACTGATTCCATGCTGCTCATCAGGCCGCGTGGGGGCTCAAGGTCTTTGATTTCTGCTCGAACGATCTCTATGCCCCAGTCTTTGGTTTGCTCATCGAGGGCTTCTTTTAGTTTCGCGTTGATTATTGGGCGGCTTGTGTTAGCTACCGTCATGTCCATGCCGCCGATGATGTCTCGGAGGACGGTGCGTGAAAGTGTATCGATCTGTGATTCGTAATTGTTGACGAAATACTGTGATGCCTTTACGCTCGTTTCATCTGTTTTAACTTTGTAGAATACTACGGCATCGACGCCCATGAATACTTTGTCGCGGGTGATGACGTCTTGGCGCTGGACGGGGGTCATGCGTTCGGTAATGTTGACTTTAATGATGCGGTCTACAAGCGGCACCAGCAAGGTTATGCCTGAGTCTACGAATCGGTGGTATTTGCCTAGGCGCTCGACTAAGCCGCGTTCGGTAGGTCTAACTATGCGTAGTGACGATACGATTACATATACGATTATTACTAGGGGGATTATTATTGCCAATACTTGTATTATGTCTACCATTTTTCTCTCTCCCTTTTAACTGCTAAATTAATCTGGTCTTGTGTTTTTCTATTGATAATGCTGCAGAGATTTAAGATTTGTTAATAAAAGCCGTTAGACCCCTAGGAGTCCAAAACAGCTATTAACTAAATCCAGTGTTCGGGGTACACCTTACGCCCTGCCTCCTAACCCCTCATTTGTGCTTAATTGTAAGAGTTGCTGTAGGGTCTCTTGGCCGCCCGCTTCTTCTAGCGGATTTCCCGCTCAGGGTGCCTCTTTTATGTCCCATTTTGCTCTACTCTGTTGCCTGGGACTTAATCGTGATAGCTGTAGCATGGGGGCTTGCCGCCGCATTTATAAGCAAGTTATCACTAATCTCTTATTAACAGCAAAATTTTGATAGGCAAGCGATTGGTAAGATATTGTTACCCTTATCTGACTTAACAACTTCGCATCTGCTCCCTTCAGGGAGAGATCAGTTACTGGTTAGTCTAAAACTAAGTGAACCGTTGCCTTTTCCATAGAGTCAATCAAGAAATCGTTTTTAATAAAACAGGAGCAAGGTTGAGGTTAGATTGCGAGCATTGATAACAGGCGGAGCAGGGTTTATCGGTAGTCATCTAGCAAGCGCGTTAATAAAAAGCGGCGCGGAAGTTACAGTTTTTGACGATTTTTCTTCTGGATTTAAAAAAAATCTGGTCGCATTGTTGGGTCATAAGGGCTTCACTTTAACCTTCGGCAATGTATGCGATTACTCTCAAATTAACAATGCTCTACAAGACATAGATGTCGTTTTTCACGAAGCTGCATATTTGGACTTTGAAGGGTCGATTAAAGACCCCCAGTTTGTAAATTGGATTAATGTAAATGGCACTCTCAATGTCTTGCAGGCATGCGTAGATAGTGGCGTAAAGAGGTTAGTGTTTGCCTCTTCAGCCGCGGTTTATGGAACAACGGATTTGCCTAATAAAAATGAAGGAATGAACACAGAACCGACTAACCCCTATGGAATTTCTAAACTTGCAGGCGAATGCTATGTTAAAGCCTACTACCGCCTTTATGGATTGGAAACTGTGGCATTACGCTACTTCAACGTATATGGCCCAAGGCAAAGATTCGACCTAATGGGTGGATATGGCGGCGTCATAACGATTTTTCTTAATCGAATTATGCGCAATTTACCTCCTATAATCCATGGGGACGGGCAGCAAACAAGAGACTTTATCTCCGTTGAGGATGTGATCCAAGCTAACATGCTTGCCATGTCAACAAAGAAAGGCATTGGAGAAGCTTTTAACATTGGCAGCGGAACCTCCACTAGCGTAAACCAAGTGGCGCAACACATAAAGAAACTCTTAGGCAAAGACCATATACAAAATGAATACAAACCTGCTAGGACAGCAGATATAAAATATTGGTGCGCCGATATTTCAAAAGCCAAATCAATTCTCGGGTTTAATCCTCAAATTTCTTTTGAGCAAGGCATCAGTAGCTTGGTTGATTGGTATAAACAAAACGTTCCCCAATCAGCTTTAGCGGAAAATTAATAGTTACATGATTTTTCGGATGAGCACCCAGCATCAACAGAAACCAGCCGACTGCTCTCTTAGTCAGCTTTCAAAGGGTAGCTCAATAAAGGTATTCCAATCACCCAAACGGTCAAGCGATGGATTAGTTATGAGCCAACAATTAAGCATTTGCCTTAGGCCTTCTCCTCCGAATCATAGGTTAAATAAAGAAAAGCAGGGATCACTTTGAAAATTTGTATGCTCGCACCAGAGTTTCTCCCAGTACTAGGTGGCGTTGGAACCTATATAGTGCAAATCGTGAAGCATTTTCCAAAAGACACAACTATACATGTTGTAACTCCAATGAGAAAGCGCATTGGAAAGGCAGAAATTAGTTCAAGGGACTTTGACTATTTAGCCGAGTTTGGTAGTAATGTCAAAGTGCATTTTATATGTGAAGCAAGCGATACATTTTTTTACAATGCAAAATTCCAATATGCTTGTTTGAAAAAGGTCCCTGAACTAATTAGAGAAGAAAAAATCGACCTTATCCACTCTCATACTGCCCATATGCCTGACCTTCTCCTCCAGTTTAAGTCCTTAAAGACTCCTGTTGTTACCACTATTCACACAACGATAAAAGGTCAAAGAAATGGTAGTAAAAACTCTAGAATACCCTTCAGGGCCCTAGATCTTTCAGAAAAGGTAACTTATTTAGCTCTCCCCTTTCTCAGTGTAGCTGAATCGGTCTATTTCCGTAAGTCCCGGCAATACATAACTGTATCACACTGGATGAAGAATCAAATTTTAAAACAGTACCCAAAGATAGGTGAATCCTCAATTTCCGTTATCCATAACTCCGTCGACACCAAATTTTTTTCGCCTCCTAAGCATAATAAAAAAGATAAAATTGTCTTGATTACTGGAAGACTGGTTGGAAGTAAAGGTCTCAATTATTTGGTAAAAGCGATGCCTACCATACTCAATGAGCATCGGGATTGCAAATTTGTCTTCATAGGGCCAGGAGATTACGATTATCTTAAATGTGAAATTAAGCGGCTTGGAGTACACGAAGAAAATGTTAATTTTGTTGGTTATCTTAAAAATCCGGCAAGCATTCTTGAGTATTATAGGTCTGCGGCCGTCTATATCGCGCCTACATTGTATGAGAACCTTCCAATCAGGATATTGGAGGCTATGTCATGTGGCCTTCCAGTAGTAGCTTCAAATGTGTGTGCAATTCCGGAAGCGATAGAAAACGGCGTGAATGGTTTCTTGATTGAGCCTAGATCCGTGAAGGATATTGGGAGGGTCACATGCGACTTGTTGTCCGATGAAAATTTGCGCAGTAAAGTTGGTCTTGAAGCTAGAAGAACAGCTATGGAAAAATTTGATCTAAAAATATGTGCCGAGAATACCCTGCAAAAATACATTCAAATTATAGATAAATCGAGTGATTAGATTGAGAGTTTTACTTATTAATCCCCCTAGGTTCCACGGGATACCAGTTATTCGGGAGGAACGTTGCGAGATAACTGAAAGATCCTCCGTTATCCCCCCATACAGCCTTCTCCAGATCGCTTCTATACTAATGGCTAACGGCCACGAAGTTAAGTTAACAGACGCCAACGGACAAAACCTTAACTTTGAACAAGTGGATGACGTCATTAAAAAAAGCCAATATGACATCTTAATCTTTAGGTTTACCCCAACAACCTTTGACAACGACAACAAAATCGCTTCCATATCTAAAGCAAACCATCCCAACGCAATCACCGCCGGAATCTGTTGGACCCTAAGAACCCTCCCTCAAAGTGTGCTACAGTTGTCCACCAATCTTGACGTTTATATAATGCACGAATACGAAACTGTCGCGCTTTCACTTGTCCGTGCCATCTCTGAGGGGAACAGCTTATCCAGCGTGCGAGGAATAGCCTATAGAAGCAACGAAAAAATCACCGTAAATGATCCAGCTGAACCCATGTCGAACTGGGAATCTTTGCCAATGCCTGCCTATAGCCTTCTGCCCTCACTTGATAAATATTTCATAAATACCCGGCATGGCTCGCCATTTTCAATAATATATGGCAGCAAAGGCTGCCCTTTTTCATGCATTTACTGCACAGAACGAAAAACTAAACTAAAGAATCGGTCTGCAGAAAAAATCTTAGATGAACTTACCTACCTTAAAAAAAACTTTAACATAAAAACAATCTCCTTTTTCGATGAAACCTTTACCCTAGACAGGCAACGCACTATCGCCATCGCTGATGGTATTAAGAAGAATAATCTAAAGATAACCTGGTACTGCAACACCCGAGTAAACCTAGTAGATCCAGAGCTGCTGTCAGCAATGTATGCGGGTGGGTGCCGAGGAATCTCATTTGGCATAGAATCCGGCAACCAACAAATCCTCGATAATGCCCAAAAAGGGGTTACGGTTACACAAGCGGAAAACGCGATTAAACAGGTTAAAAAAGCTGGGATAAAATCTTACTGTAGCTTCGTATTTGGGTTGCCCGGCGAAAATTGGGATACAATAAAGGAGACCATACGATTCGTTAAGAGAACGTTACCTACGGGCGCGCAGTTTAATGTAGCTGTTCCTTATCCTGGAACCGAGCTCTATAACATTGCTACCCAGAAGGGCTGGATTAAACCTGCTTTCGATTGGCGAGAACTTTATCAGCATGCCGCTATTATGAGGACAGATGAGCTTTCACCGGCCGAGCTGGAGAAGGCAAGAAAAATGGCGTATCGCGCCCTTTACTTTAACTCTCGATGGGTCCTGCAAAACCTCAAGCATACATTATACCATCCAGAGGATCTCCATCTGGCAACCGGCTATGTTGTTAAGATAACCCGTAACTATGTCCTGCATAAGATGGAGCATGCGCACTAGAGTTTTTACGTTGGTATCGCCGTGGAAACCCTTCGGTTCTTATTTACGTCATCTTTTTATCCTCCTTATCACATCGGCGGCGACGCGGTTCATGTAAAATATTTAGCTGAAGAACTCGCAAAACTTGGCCACGAAGTTCATGTTTTGCACAGCATCGATGCGTACAGAGTCAAGCGGAAAAACCCCATAAACGAAAACAAGCCAAGCAGCATTCATACACATCCCATCAAAACTCGATTCAATAACACTGCCTATGGCGCCTATTTTTTTGGGCACTCATCCACCGTGACATCAAAATTCAAAGAATTAACAAACACCCTAAAACCTGATATAGTGCACCACCACAACATATCACTTCTAGGCTACGAATTACTGTTCAAAGAAAAAAACTACTTTAACCTTTTTACAGCCCACGATTTTTGGCTAATCTGCCAACAAAACAACCTGCTAAAAAAAAGCGGTAAAATTTGTGAAAAAAAAGCATGCTTTTCTTGTTGCATAGCATATAGAAGACCCCCTCAAGTTTGGCGGCAGAGTGCAAAAATCAAAAAAGCCCTATCCAAGATTGATTTACTAATTTCCCCGAGTCAATTTACCCATAGTGTCTTAACTAAAAATGTTGGTTTTAATAAGGCAATAGTGATCCCAAACTTTGCCCCAAAACCGCCTGAAATTATTGAATCGTCTGGTTTTTCTAGTTTTTTTACCTATGTGGGTGCACTTGAAAAGCATAAGGGCATCTTAGAATTAGTGAAGTTCTTTGGGGAAAAAAGTTTAGATCTCAATCTAGTTATCGCCGGCGATGGACGCTTAGCTAATGAGATACGGCGCTACCTGAGAAGAAATAGCCTGGAAAAGAGAATCGTTTTGCTGGGTTGGGTTGATCATGATTCCCTCTATAGTCTACTAACCGATGCGAACGCTCTATTCATGCCGTCGATATGCGCTGAAAATGCCCCGCTGGCTATGTTAGAGGCTCTTTCAGTGGGCACCCCTGTAATAGCTTCAAACGTGGGTGGGTTGCCCGAAATACTGCAGCACGTAGACCAAGGGTTGATTTACAAAGATGCTGCGTCGCTTGAGCGTTTGCTGTATGATTTCTCAAAAGACAAGTACTCCCAAACCAAGCTAAAAACCGTTTTTAATCGAAACTTTTCCCCCCAAGCCTACCTTAATGAATACTTAAAAATCCTTAAGGATCTAACCATGGGTTAGCCTGAACGTAACATTATCGGTTGTTAGACAAACAATGGCAGTTAACGCAGGCCCAACGATGCTATCGCGCAACATATCAACGCTCTGGGTAACCTTTACCCGTCTTGATGCCGACCTTCATAAAACAGCGCTCTTACAGACCTTAAGTCAGCTCTCTAAAAATGGAAACCGATGCTCCCTGATCGCTGTACAATCGAGTGGAAGATACAAGAATCAAAACCCTTCAGTGCAGGTTACGCCTATTCCACTAAGATACAAGCCATTTATTTCAACAGTTATCTTTACGGCGCTGCTTGCTTTGCTCCTTCCTGTTTTTGCTCTCCGTTCAAAAGCGGATTATCTGATTTTTGATCCGGACGTTCACATTTTAAGTGCCTTTCCAGCGCTTATTGCATTAAGGGCTAAGAAAACAAAGTTTGTTTTAGATATACGCACGCTGCCTGTTGAGACTGCAGGCTTAAGCGGTTATCTTAAGAATGTTTTTTTCTCCCTATCGGTGGTTACGGCTAAAAAATTTTTTCATGGTATAACTATAATCACGCCTTCAATGAAAGAAAAGGTATGTTCCGACTTTATTTTGCCGTCCCGGAATGTGGGCGTTTGGACCTCTGGGGTTTCGGAGGGTCTGTTTAACCCCGCTAATTATGCGTCGGAAGGCAAAAGTTTCCGGGCAAGTCTTGGGTTATCAGAAAAGTTTGTGGTGTTTTATCATGGCGTTTTCTCGGCTAATCGGGGATTAACCCAGACGGTAAATGCCATCAAGATACTTCAGGCTAAATACCCTCAAATTGTTCTTTTTCTCTTAGGAACTGGACCTATCGTTACAGCTCTGAAGGCTTCAGTAAAACAGAATGGCTTACAAGAGAACGTAATAATCGCTGATCCAGTAAACCAGGAAAAGGTACCCAAATACATTAGCATGTCTGACGTAGCCATTATCCCCCTACCAGATCATCCGTTTTGGCGGTTCCAGAGCCCCCTAAAACTTCTTGAATATTTAGCTATGGAAAAAACAGTAATTTTGACTAACATAGAAGCCCACTCCTCGGTCATAAAAAACACGCCTTGCGGAATCTACATTTCATCCATTGACCCCCCGGAGATAGCCAAAGCGATCGAATATGCTTATCAAAACAGTGAGTTTCTTGAAAAATGGGGAAAAGAAGGGCGTGATATAATCCTAAACCGGTATACCTGGGGGCTAGTGGTGGAAGACCTTCAAAATTACCTGTTGACTCTAAAATAATTAATAAAAAGAAAAAGAATTAGGGATTTATGTATAATTCAGCGTCGGCAAACCATGCGTTCCCATTAGCATCGCCTGGCCGGGCTTGTATCCATAGCAGTATGCCGTTGATTTGCGTTCCTGGGATTGAAGCTCCTGTTTGGTCTCTGGTATATGTAGTGCTTGGTACTATGAAGTCATAGGTTCTCTGTGTCCAAGTTGTTGTTCCCCAGCGAACATAGTTTGTTGTTGTGTCAATGTGTACTCCGGGGTACCCGTCGACTATGTATCTTCCTCCATACAGGTCGATGCCAAGTCGAGCGCCCATGTCACCAGATGAGGAGTCAGTACGTATCCAGATGCTAGCAACTATGTGATCACCAGGTTTGCATGAGTATAGGTTGGTCCATATTGATCTGTCGATTACGCCGAATGGATCGATGTTTCCGCCTCTTTGTAGGCGAATGCTTGGGTTTCCATTGTGTGTTACAGAATAGTCAACGAAGGCATATTGAGGTACTGTTGGGTAGTATCCTGATCCCCAGGCATCTGGAATAACTGCAAGGTTCTTTGCGGATGTAACTGGGCCGGTTGTTGGTCTGGGAGTTGGGGCTGGAGTGGCTGTTGGAGTTGGTCGTGGTGTCTGGGTTGGTACTGGCGATGGAGTTATCGTTGGTATAGGCGTAACTGAAGTTGTTGTTGTGCTTAACGTCATGTATATGGCATAGACTACGTTTTCCGACGCATATCCGGTGAAACTTGTGTATGGCCCGCTAGGGAAGTTTCCGTATGTTTGGAACGCATACCAGCTTTGACTGCCACTGCCTGCACCGTAGTTGATTTGTAGGTTGCTGTCTGCAAACCATGCTACTAAGCTATAGCTTGCTCCTTCGGTGAGTGTTGGCGCTGTTACAAGGTTGAATGTTTGCCAGCCGCTGCTTCCTCCTTCAATTGTCTTTTCTTGAGTAGTTGCTACTAGCGTTCTGTCTGACTCCCTATAGATTGCGCATTTTACGTTGCTTGCGGTGCTGCCTAGATTAGTCAAGTATGCTTTGATGTTTGTTACAGTGCCACTGCTGGACGCTGTGAATCTGGATGCAACCATTACTCCGGCGGGTTGTCCTGATGCACTGGTGCTTACAGTAGTCTGGCCAACATTGACTGTTGAAGTGGTTGGAGCCGGAGTTGGGGACGGCGAAGTAGTCGTGGTGGTAGATGTTACAGTCGCGTATATTGAATACACAAAGTTTTCTTGGTTATACCCTGCGAAGCTAGTGTATGGTCCATTTGGGAAGTTGCCGTAGGATTGGCTTGCATACCAGCTTTGACTGCCACTGCCTGCACCGTAGTTGATTTGTAGGTTGCTTCCTGAGAACCACACAACCAAACTATAGCGGGCTCCTGTGGTTATCGAAGGCTGTGTTGGGAAGTTGAATGTTTGCCAGCCATCAGAACCTCTGGTTACGGCTTTTTCTTCAGTGGTTGCTACTAGTGTTCTGTCTGTCTCTCTATAGATAGCGCATTTGACGTTTACCGATGCTGTACTTGGATTGCTTAGATAGACCGATATGCTGTTGACGGCACCATCCACTGAGCTGGTGAACCTTGACCCGACCATTATGTTTCCGGGCTGTCCTGCCGACAGGGTTCCTTTAGTTGTTTGGCCAAATTGAACGGTTACTGCTGCTTCAGACGTGGGTGCGAGGGCAACGAATGACGACACGATAATGACGAGGCATAGTAGTGGCGCAGCGAGACTTAGCGTAGAAGGTTTGTGTCTTAGAAGATTTATGGTCTGTAGTGTTTTCTTTATGTCTGTTTTCAATCTCTCTCTTCCTTCAAGGGTTTTAGTACTGCCTTGTCTGCTACCAAGTTTATTGTTTTTTGAGAAAGTAACTTAACATCATTTGCGAACTGTCCATTTAGCGATGTGAAGCCAAATTGACAAACTTTGCAAAGGCTCATCAGCTAACATAACAATTTTCTTAATCAATTCTGGTAGGGATTCTGTATGCAAAAAGGCAAGTTACTTCTAATTCCGTTTTTCATAGGCCTATTTTGTTTAGTCTATTCCTGGATTCTAAGTTACCCATTGACAATTGACTCTGTGGATAGTTTTGTGTATTACAATGTGTCGGTTTACTATTGGTTTGGTTTACCCTTAACTTTGGCTTCAACATTTCTGTTAGCACTAACATCAAAAAATCCCTACTTGAAATGGGCCTTTTCAGTCGGGATCCTGCTGTGCATTTATTCGTTAGCCTTTTTCTATCCCATGGTTCCCACGTCGGATTCACAGTATTTCCGTGGGCTTAACGAATACTTTTTAGAAAACAAAAACTTGGATCCAACGCAGCCAACTCATTCTTATTATCAGCAACCGGCCTTCTTCATCTTATCTGCCACCGTAACGTCGGTAACTGGCTTGAGTCTAGTCAACTTTGAATTCCTACTATACGCTCTTATCGGCGTTTTGATTGCAACTTGCCTTTATGTATATGCTTCAAAGAAGTTCAATAACGGCGGCCCGATTGTAGTGGCTGCTTTTTCTGTTTCAATGTTTTATTTCTTTAACTTCCAAGCCGTTCCGTTTACGCTTGCTTTTGCGATGCTTCTTCTCTTGTTTGTTCTCGAAACTCGACCAAAAAGCCTTGGAACGAACATTGCTTCAGCTGTAATATTTGGCTGCATTCTGATTACGCATTCTTTTGTGCCTCTTTTCTTTATCCTCTACGTGTTTCTGCGAAGTCTACTTGATAGATCAAAACAGTATGCTCTCTACACGGTATTTTGTACATTAGGTTATCTGGCAGTGCAATTAACCCTTGGTAGCGTAACCTTCTTTGAGAATTTGTCTTGGATACTAAACAGACCGTCAGAATATTCCAGCATGATAGCCGTATCTCTTACCCCTGCTAACCCAATCCAGATTGATATGGTTGCCCAGTTTTTCACAAGAGCAGTAACTATCACAACAATCCTGATTTGCGTAGTAGGCTTCCTGCTTTTACTTGTCAAAAAACGCTTAGCAAACTTCGATTTAGCAATCTTTCTATCGGGAATCGTTTATTCTGCCTTGGGTCTTTTCGTTTACACCTTGGGCACGCGGGCAGTTGCGTTAGCGTTTATTCCGATTTCTTTGGGTGCAGTCTACCTGTTTCAAATGCGGCGCCTCAGACCTTATCTGTTAAGCATATTCCTAATCTTGCTGGCTCTATTTGTATTTGTGCCGATCCGCCAATCCTTTGCTACTGAAATACAGTTTCAAACACAAGAAGCATACCAATCAACCAATTTCCTCATTAACTACACTAACTGGACAAACGTAGATTCACTAGCTACCGATTACCGAACCCTCACCTATATTGAGGCTAAACTCGGGTTTTATCCACAGTTAAGCCCTGACATGAATAGCGCAGATACACTCCTCTACACACAGGGTTTAGGAAAAGCTCTCCTTGAAAAGAATATGACAATAGATCACCTCAACGATGCAGGCTTCAATATTCTATATGACAATGGCTACTCCCGAGTACTAATCAAATAAAGCTCTAAACGAAAACCCCCTTAACCAGCTCTATAAAAGGCCAGATTTTTATGCTTGTTATTATCTTCATTCTTGCTTCAGTGGCTGCATTCACGTCACTTTCTCTCCTCAGAAGGTTCCTTACGGGTAACAAACTATCAAGCGGCGATACCTACTTCCACTTATATATAGCCGAGCATATCCAAAAAAACTCTTGGAGATTTCCTAAAACACTTCCAAAAGTTATCTTGGATGAAGGCGGCAACATCAGATACAATTACTTGATATACCCCCCACTACTGCATTATATAACCGCACTTATCCCCCATAAATATCATCTTAAATCAGCGAGAATTTTAAACTTGGTAATTCTTGCATTAATTAGCGGTCTAGCGGCGACTTTAGTCTTCTCACTCTCTTCAAACCTCCCAGCGACCTTTTTTACCGTCGTGATTGTAGTCTTTAACCTCGCAGTTTTTGAGCTCGCGGTAACGTTTACGCCAAGACCTTTAGGGTTACTATTCTACTCTCTTGTTGTAGTTCTCGCAGTTTTTTTCCCCCAAAATAGCGTGGCTTTGGTTATCATCAGCTTGTTGGTTTCCTTAATTGCGCTTAGCCACAAATTTGCCCTGCAGATATTGGTACTTGCGCTAGTGCCCTATTCCCTAATATTTGGAAACCCACTACTTCTTTTATCGCTCTTTTTGGGTGTTTTGCTGGCTGTGGCTATGAGCCGCGGGTTCTATCTTAAAATCCTAAAAGAACACCTCGGATGGCTGTACTTTTACTCGCGCCATCCACCCCAAGCCAAGATATCAATGAAGCTAAAACAAATTTTTGCAAGGAATTTCTGGTTTCTTGTAGCCGTTGGCGCTATAGTATTATTTCTTGCTCAATCAAACCCTGCCTTTGACAGCTTAATGGTTCGGACCACCTACTGGGCCATAATCACTATGGTAGTAGCAATAGTGATTTCAATTCCTCGCCTTGCATTTCTAGGGGAAGACTATCGATACATCGAATACAGTATTCTGCCCGTAGGAGTTATCGGAGGGTTATCTGTCGTTCATTTGAACCTGCCAGTTCTAATTCTTATCCTAATAGCGTTGGCAACTAACGTGTTGGCACTTTTTAAATATAAGAAATATTTAGCGACGTCGTATTCATTGACTAATCCCGAAGACTTGTATGCATATAAGAAGCTAGCGGAATTTGGCTCAAACAATATGCTTGTAATTCCACATATCCGCACCTTGGAGGTTGGTTATTTTACAAAACTTAAGGTTGTCCATGGAGTCCGAACAGTATCCAATTCAATCCATGATCAACTAGAGCACCTAACCACCAATTATACGATCGATTACGTGGTCAAATACAAGAAACTAGATCCCTATCTAACGTTTTTCACTCTGCAGAAAATGTTCAATCCCGTCAAAGTTTTTGACTTCGAAAATTACGAGGTATACCAGATACCGCACGCCGCTTAAGTCGCCAGGAAGTATGGGTGGTTATTTTGGAAAAGGACATAAGCGTGGTTGTAAGCGTACGAAATGTGGAGCGGTTCATCGCTAAATGCTTGTCTTCTATTTTGAATCAGACATACTCTCATTTTGAACTGGT
Source organism: Methanocella sp. (assembly GCA_050261115.1). Taxonomy (GTDB): domain Archaea; phylum Thermoproteota; class Bathyarchaeia; order Bathyarchaeales; family Bathycorpusculaceae; genus Bathycorpusculum. The sequence goes on along the minus strand of JBLNCY010000019.1, from coordinate 6,229 downwards.
AATCTTGGACAGCCTAAGTACGGATGGTACAGTGCAAGAAATCAAAAAGTTCAATGACAACCGCATCAGGTTCTATGAAATAAATAAGAAACTTGGGTTGACTGAGGCTAGGAACGAATCGATAAAATTTGCGGCTGGCAAGTACCTTTTTTTCACAGACGGTGACTGCATAGTTGCAAAAGATTGGCTCATGGAAGGGATAAACAGTTTCAGAAACAACCCTGATTGCATAGCGGTAGAAGGTAAAACCTACTATGTTTCAGAGGATTACAAGCCCACGCGATCCGATGACATTGTCGAGAACCTCAATGGCGGCCTATACCATACCTGCAACATAGCATACAAAAAGAGCGTTTTCCAAAAGGTGGGTTTCTTCGATGAGCGATTTAATTATCACGAAGACCGCGACTTCGCTTACCGAGCAGCCAAGTTAGGAAAAATCATTTTCAACTCTAAAATGGTAGTTTATCATCAGAAGAAAACCATTAAACCTAAAGATTTTATTAAAACGGGTAAACGGCTAAAAAACAGGGTTCTGCTCTACAAGAAATATGGTGAGAACCCCTTGTTCATGGGGCGAGTCGCCTATCCGCTAAATCTCGCCACTTTACTCTTTCCGCCCCTAGTATTTGCAAGCTTTCTTCGTAATAGGTATCGGAGTAAAGCTGACTTTGACCTTTTCCCTTTTATTTACTTCCAGATACTCTATGAGCGACTGTCCCTCTGGGAAATTTGTGCTAGAGAAAGAGTGCTTTTGATTTAATAACATTTGCAGCTAAATGGGTTAAATTAAGCGGTAACCATGTTGCCGGTTTTGTTCTGGCTTGAGGTTTGCTAATGATTTTTGTTCTAAACGATGGTGGCGTTATCTCCCCCAAGGCAAAGCTAGTTGTTGACCTTTTTAGGGAGGGAGGCGATGAGGTCTTTTACATCTTTAGGAAAAATAAACTCACGGAGACATGGGGTTCTCATTTTGTGGAGTTATCAGATTCAACCGTTAGTGCCTTTGGTTCTTTTGCTCTTATGCCGATAAAAAGCCCTGGTGCTTTGCGTGATGGGGTTCTGCGGCGCTTCTTTGGGAAGAAAAGTAGCCGCAAGCTTTTAGCTGAGGGGTTCCTGTCAAACCTTGGGATTGCATTAAGCTACTGCTTAACTTATTCAACGAAAACTGACCGGTTAGTTGAGTTTCTTAGAGCTTCGAGTTCGCCGAAGATTTTCTTAATCGACGAATTTTCCGGCTCCAGTATAGTTGATTTGAAAGTTCTTAAAGAGATGGGCAAAATAGTGTACATCTCGCAGGATTTTGCAAGTGACCGCTTTGGGTTCTCTGATAACCGGATTTCAAAGGCTCTGGTACGTAAACTAGAGGATAACGTGATAGCCCAAGCTGACCTGATTATTGCGTGTAGTGAGCGAGATCAACTGAAGTATACTGAGACGAACGCTAAGAAGGTGGTTTTCTACCCTAATATCTATCCTCTACAGGGGGTTAAACCAGTTGAAAAAGCTCAATCCCCCACTATATGCGTGGTTTTAAAGGATTATTGGGGCTCTCAAGCCGATAGTGCCTTAGAGGAAATTCTGCGAGCCATGGCCTTGCTCACGGTTAAAGTTACAGTTGTTGTTATCGGGAAAAAACCACAAAAAATGCCGAAAAATGCAAGTTTACAATACTACAAATCAATCCCAGATAAAGCGGAATTTCTAAGAATCGTGGGTAAAGCTTGGGTCTGCATTAATGTAGGCTTTCACCTTGGCGGCTCCAATGAGAGAAAAAACGACTATTCAATGGCTGGCTGTGTAGTTTTATCTGACCGGTTGGGTGCACGAGGCGATTTTTTGCCATATGAATACACGTATGTCGATTGTCACGATTTAACGGCGAAGTTAGAGCAGCTGTTTAGGTTAGGTAGAAATCGGCTGCAAGAAATGGGTGTAGAAAACCATGAATATATTCTACGCTTTGAAGAGGGTCAAAAGGAAAAGCTTCGGGATTCTATTTATTCGCTGCTTCCTGGTGCAACTGATCCTTGAAGTTTCATAATAAGCGATTTGCTAGTCAAAGAAATTGTAGATTATTGTTGAAAAGGACTTGATTTATTGAAGATCGACGTTCTAACTTTCTCAGATTTTATTGCTCTCGAAGATTTATGGGATCAATTAGTCTTAAAGAGCTGTAATGACTTTTTTTCCACTTGGACTTGGCTGTCAACTTGGTGGAAACATTTCGGGAATAATCGAGAACTGCTCATTCTTGTCGCTAAAGAAGCTGATTCGATTATGGGTTTAGCGCCTTTAATGCGCACAACTGAATCAACCCTGGGTTTGAACCGGTCAAAAATAGAATTCATCGGCACGCCAGATTCGGACTATAATAATTTTGTTACCCCCGATAGCAGCAGCAGTAGCCAAGTAATCTCTGAGTTTCTTGATTATCTAAATAAGCATCAAGAGAACTGGACGCTTGCCTCTCTTACGGATTTACCTCAAAACGCTCCTTGCCTATCTGCCCTTGAAAAGATGGTGAGAGTGCAGCAAGCCACAAAATGCTCCTACCTTAAATTGCCTGAATCCTATGACGCTTTCCTGAAAAGTCTTAGCTATAAACAGAGAGGCTCTGTTAATAATACATTAAACAAGATAAGAAAGAGTTTCAAAGCCGAATTAGTGGATTATTCTTCTCCGAACTCTTGTTTGAAAGGCATGCGTTTCTTAATTGACCTTCACCAAAAAAGATGGTTGAACGCTGGTTTTCGAGGCGCATTCTTTGATAAACGCATTGAGAACTTCCATTTAGACCTCGCCGAGCTTCTTTCAAAAAAACAAATGCTCGGGCTATACCTCTTAGAATTTGATGGGCGTCCCGTTTCGGGGTCATATGGCTTCAAATATAAATCTAAATACTATGCTTATCTGCCGGGTTTTGACCCAGAATATTCAAAGTTCGGTGTGGGGTCGATTTTGGTTCCATTTTTAGTTAAACAATTCATCGAAGAAGGGTTGGTAGAGTTCGATTTTATGCGTGGCGATGAAGGTTACAAAGACCGTTGGAATGCCACTCCGACTTGGAACTATCAAGCTATTATGCATAAATCGGGCCGTTTTGGACCCTACAGCCACAGAATGTATGATAGCATATGGTGCAAGCTCTACAACGCTAGGGGCCTTATTACCAAAAAGTGGTTGAGGTCACAGCCTCCAGGCTAAATCTTGATAGCAAGTACGGGTGGTTTCCTTGAATATCTGCCATATCTGGAACAATTTTTTCCCCATAGAATCAGGGGGAGTAGAGAATTACATTTTAAACCTGTCCAATGCGCTGAGTGACTCTGAGTCGCGAATGCGCTTCTTATTGCTGACTGACAAATGCCATTTTAATTTACGGGACAAATTATTCCTACCTTCTAGAGAAACGATAGGCTGTATTGATGTATTTCGTCTAGGACCAACCCCTTATAGCTTTCTAAGGAACGCTTCATACAAGATAAATCAAAAGCCTAGCAGAACTCTCGATGATTTACTGGTTCAAAGTCTCTACAAAGATGCAACTCGCATAAAGGCGTTGTCAGCAGTGGATGTTTTTCACCTGCATGGGTTGTGGCATCCCTTATTTCCAAAGCTCGCTTTGCAGATTAGCAAACATTTTCGTCGTCCCTTAGTGGTGTCTCTACACGGTGATACCGTGAATAGTGATGAGCCTTTTTGTATGCCGCTTGAGGACCCATGTATGTTAAATGTTCTCAATTATGCAAGTGCGATAACCACTTTTTCTTTAGAGGTAAAAACGTATTTGGAAGGTTTAGGTCTTGGCGAAAAAGTCCATCTAATCCCTAATTTTATAGACGTAGATTTTTTCAGCCGTCCTAGCCATCTGAAAAAAAACAATGACCAAAAAGTGGTAATGGTTTCAAGGCTCGATGAGCATAAGGATCCATTATTTGTAATTCACGCGTTCAAGCAGGTATCAAAGGTAAATCCGCAGGCAACCCTTCTAATAGTGGGGTATGGTTCGCTTTACGAAGCGGCTAATGATTTAGTTAAAAAACTAGGCCTTGAGTCGGTTGTCAAATTTGCAGGTAACTCGCATGCGAATGAAATTAAGAATTTTTTATGGAACCATGGGATATTCATTGCAACCCGTAGCAGCTATCTAAGCGTTCTTGAAGCGTGGGCTGCGGGTCTTGCTGTTATTGCTATAAAAGATGGAATTCTTGGAGAAGTCATAACTGAAAACCAGAACGGTCTTTTGATAGAGCAAGGAAATATTACACAATTAGCTGATAAACTATCGCGTGTCATTGACGATCCCGTTCTAAGGCAGACGCTTATAGTTAACGGCAAGCAGAGCGTAAAGATGTATGATATCCGAACCGTTGGAGGACAAATCGCGGATATTTACCGTTCACTCGCTTAACTGGTTGCTGAGCCCAGCAAAGTAGTGTTCTATGCTGCAAGCGGCTTTTTCAAGTGCCCTGAGATCTTTGGAGTTTATGCTATGGGGAAGTTTAAACTGGGAACCTACATTCTTTTTAAGCATGATTTAAAACAAAGCTCGATAAATTATTCACCTGCCCCTGGGGTAGATGTAAAACTCCTTTCTGAACAAGACTTCTCAGTCCTCCCTGAGGCTTTCAAGATCATAACTCCTGATGCTGGCGTAAAGTTTCAAAAAGGCTGCCTATGTGTTGGCGTTTTTGTAAATGGCAAGTGTGCACACGTAAACTGGGTTTCTCTAAGCGACTTTTACGTTGATGAGATTGAAAAAACGATAAAGGTTGACGCAGCTTCCGGTTATTTGTTTGGGACATTTACCTTTCCCGAATTCAGGCGTCAGCATCTATATTCGCTTGGTTTCGAGAAGCTTGCGCAAGAACTGCTACTTCAAGGGAAGACCACGGTGTATCTGCTGGTAAGCAATAGAAACTCTGTTATGCTCAAAATACAGCAGCGGCAAAAGGCCACAAGGATTGGTAGTTTAACTTTACTCAGATTAGGCAAGTACAGAAATCACATTTTGCGATCATCCGAAAAGAGCTCAAGCAGTATCAGCTCTTTTTTCTATTAACCGCAGCCTCCAAGCAAGGAATTTGGTGCCGATTATGCCAACTATAGCCGTATCAGCTATCACAGACCCCAAAGAATTCGAAGCCTTAGAGAACGAACTAAAGCCCTTCTTTGACCTCTACAGCAACAACCCATTCCTACTCCTTCCTTTCCTGAAAAAAATCGTCCAGTTCCTTCCCAAGGGCACAGCCCCCTTATTTCTTATCGCCCGAGCCCAAGGCAGAATCATAGGCGTCGCCCCCTTCATGTTAAATCAAAAGTTTGCTTATAGAAGCTCTAATTTTTTATTAAAATGCGAGCTTTCTCCTGACTTTATAGTTAACGACGCCTTCAGGGACCTGTTTTTAGAAAGCGTATTAGCTGTTGCTTTCAAGAAACTCCGGGTACAATCATTGATATTAGATATACCCCATGCTTCACCCAACCGCGAAGTAATTGAAAGAATATGTAGCAAAAACTCTTTTGCACTAAGTAAACAGCCAAATTCCGACTCTAAAAATCACTCAGTAATATACACTGGGGGTTCATGGGAAAACTTTCAGCAAACGATGGGTTCAAGGTACAGAAAAAGATTCAGAAAAATCGAAAAAACCATCCAAGGCGAGGGTCAATACAGAATTCTCTCATTTGTAGGAAAAGAAAACCCCGATAAACTCGATTACATTTATGACAGCATCCTTGAAGTTGAGCGGCTTAGTTGGAAACAAACTTGGCGATCTCAGCATTCCCAAGAATACGACGATGACCTCATGTGGCTATGGCAATCCTCGGTGTCGGCTCAAGAGGATCCAGCGTTTCAATGGTTAGTTCACTTTTTAGAGTTAAACAGCCAAGTTATCGCCTACGTTTTTGCTATCAACTACAAGGGAACAACGTATATAGGGAAAACTTCTTTTGTCGACAAATACCGATCTTTATATCCAGGTCTCTTTCTCATGAATAGCGCTCTAAAGTTTGCCATGAACACAACAGGAATCTACAAAATCGACTTTCTCACAAACCTAGACTTTTTTAAAATATGGCGACCCTCCTGCGAGGTAAGAACTACCATTGCAGTAAATGCCTTAATTCCTCGGTTGCTGCAAAACACTCAAAATAAGTGCCAACTTGTATATTCAAAGTTCCAAAAGTTGATAGCTTAAAGCTTAGATAACCTTAAATGTTA
>JBLNCY010000018.1:0-69887 GCA_050261115.1 Methanocella sp. | reverse complement strand
CTAGCAGACAGCCTTCGCCACTGGTGGTCTTCCCGGGATTATAGGATTTCACCCCTACCCCGAAAATACCGTCTGCCTCTCTCGTCCCCTAGCCAAGCAGTATCCCCCGCGATCCAACGATTAATTCGGTGGATTTGACAAGGGACTGACCTAGCCAGCTACGGATGCTTTAGGCCCAATAAACATCCACACCACTCGGAGAGCTGGTATTACCGCGGCGGCTGACACCAGACTTGCCCTCTCCTTATTCCCCCAGCTATCTAGACTGGGTAAAAGCCTTCCTCAGCGGATGGCACTCGGGATAGCCCTGTCACACTTTCGTGTATTGCAAAGGTTTCGCGACTGCTGCGCCCCGTAGGGCCTGGGTCCTTGTCTCAGTACCCATCTCCGGGCTCCCGCTCTCACGGCCCGCACCGGTAAAAGGCTTGGTGAGCCGTTACCTCGCCAACAACCTGATCGGCCGCGGCCTCATCCTTAGGCGACTTCACGAGGATAACGTGAAGCTTTTTGAGTGAAGACTCATTCCAGAGTTCTTCACCTATCGAGAGTTAGCCCCAGTTTCCCGGGGTTATTCTCGTCCTAAGGGCAGATTAGCCACGTGTTACTGAGCTGTTCGCCGTGACTCGTTTTGCCTGAGTCACTCGACTAGCATGTCTTAGTCCTATCCCGATAGCAGTGGGGTCCGGCAGGATCAACCGGAGTTATGCACTCCAGATTGTTCTGTCGGATCTTTGTGTTTATGTGTGGTACGAATATTGATACACATCTTTTCCTCGCAAATTCTTACTTAACTGGATTTGGAGGGAGAAACATTCCACTCTATACGTCAAAGCCCAATTCAGACCTAACTTGAGCAATTAGTCAGGTCCACATTCGTGTCCCCGCATTTGGATGGCCAAACCCATCATCCCTGTAAGGCGTGTCGCCGTTTAGGTACGGTTTGAGCCGCCGCATTTTTGTTGCGGGGTTAGCAATTTTGTAGCTGAATTCACACATAAGTGACATGTGTTGATATAAAGGTTTCTAATCACTTCGCAAAATCCTCGCCTAACAAGGACAGAGGCGCTTTGTGATGATCCTTCAGCCACTACATACATAGTAATGATTAGTTTTTAACATTTCGGAACCAAAAATGAAAATTTAGCCCTCTCCAACAAACCCCCAAAATCCATGGACTTCAGGGGCTTTTTCACACAAAAACGCGGCTGGAGCCAAAAAAATCATAATTTCCATGCCGCCCGCCGCAAACACCAAAAAAGTGCGGCGCAAACGCGCGGGCGATTTCTTGCAGCCAGCCAATAACAACACCACTCGCTAGATGCGAACATAAAATCCGCGCCCATGGTTAGCCAAAATATGATACTGCCAAACGGCTGATTGGAGACACCTCTTAAAAGAACCTAAAGAGACCACGCGACGTCTCAGCGGGTACCTCCCCTCCCTTATATAAAGGCAAAAATCACTCTAGAAGATTAAGACACCCCTCTTATTTCAACAACAACCAGAGCGGACTTGGCAGCGGCTTCTATTTAGGCGTCTGCATCTCTTAGGCGTTGCTACTGGTTGCATCTTTTTTCTGCAAGCAGCCTGTCAGTTGGCTATGGCTTGGTTATCTGAATAGTTTTTGTTCTTTTCGGGATGTGAAGATTTCTAAACTGCCACAAGACAGCTTGAGAACCACGTCATGTCACGCCCATCAGCGTTCATTTCAACGCCCGTGCCCATGTACAAAACCCAATTTCCTCCACATCACCAACATAGCGCTATGCAGAATCATATGCATGTGAATGTGGCACTGCATAAGGTTTTTCTAAAGTTGCACATGCCGCGTGCTTGCTGCTCTGAGCACCTACCCCCCCCCACATATATATAGAGTCAACAAAAACTTCAACCGCTCTCAGACACCCCCCTCCCCCTCTATTACTCAATACGCAAGCGCCCATAGAAGGGCATAAAACGTTTTTCTTAGAAATAAGAGCCAAAGCAGCACCCCAACTATTTCCAAAAAAGTCTACCGCTACCGTCTATGCCGCTTAAGATAAACAGCCACCCCAACAACAACCAGCAAAGCGACAGGCGCTATCACCAAAAACTCAGATATAGACGGCGGCTCAGTAGGTGCCACAGTGGACGAACCATAACCAACAGGCGTATACCGCTCATTTGCAGCATGAAAAACATAATAACTAATAATGTCTGGAAAAGGAAAGCTCATGCCTCCGATGAAATAAAGGCAGTCGTCAACGACAGTAATGCCGAGGTATTGTCGGCTGGTTGGAGGCGCAGTTCCATTAGTCCAGCTATCGGTTTGTGGGTCATAAATTTGTAGATTTGTTCCGTCATAGACGTATATTCGCTTAGGTGCCATTTCTCCGGTTGTTGCAGCTGCTGCGGCGGCGCATACTCTAGCCCCAACAACATGATCGGCTCATCTGAAGATGGACAATATGCGACTATTTGGGCCGCAGAACCATATGGTGTAATCGGCTGGATTGGCGGCGGGTTAAACCAGCAGACTACAGGGGCAGTCTATGTGTATGGATATGGTACTGGACCCGTTGAGGTTTACACTTCAGCTGGGTACTTAACTACGCTGTATCCTTCCGGATCGGCTGGCTGGATTTACTGCGGCAATTGCGCAAGCTCCATTAACTCTATAACTTTTGTCGCGAGAGAATGGGCACAGTTCTACATAGACGCAGTAAACGTACAACCATAAATATACAACAACCCCTCAACCCCTCTCCTTTTTTTATATAAATACAAAACTGTCTTTACAGCAGCTTTTGAGATAATAAAAAAGTTGATGTGCGGTTTTCTTAGGGGTTACACTGGTTTACAGTTGTAGCCAGAGCAAGATACCCATAATCAAACCGTAGATGGCCAACGCTTCAGCCAACGCCACAATCAGGAAGGCTTTGAAGAAGGTCTCCGGTTTCTCGGTCAAAGCGCTAATCGCGGCGGTACCTGCAGACGAGATAGCCCATCCAGCAGCTACAGCAGGGATACTAATAGCCAACATTGCAGAGATTGCGATTGCAACCCTATCGTTGTTAACAGGAACAGCGTCGTTGGTTTGGTCTTGTACAGTTTGAACGGTCAAAGCCGCGGCCATGCCCATAAGGGGTATGAGCACGATCGTAGTTATAACGAAGAGCAACAGTTTTCGTTTCACTTACGTCAAACTCCAATGCATTATCTAAACCCACAGTAAACCGAGCTATTAACTCTTTTCTATCCAATCAAATCTCCGCCCAACTAAAAGGGGAGAAATCAGGCGGTTTCTTGGAAGTTTGCAGCTTTAATTCGAAGGGCATCAAGGCCACTGCGAATTCTTTCCCGCTCCGCATTTGCTTGTGCCTCTATATTTTGGAGGTAACGTTGATAGTCGCTTTGTAGCTTATCAGCTTCTGACAAAGAGTCTTCACCAATTATTATTTCACGACGAGCACAGGGCACACGGCGTATTCGATGACTCGTTCAGCGACGCTACCCATTAAGATGCGATCAGCACCCCTACGGCCGTAAGTACCCATAACCACCAAATCAACATCAAAGCTCTTAGTGGCGTTCACGATTTGCTCAAAGGGGCGACCCTTAAGAAGCATAGAAGTCGACTTAACCCCTGCTTTCTCCGCCAAGCCAATAGCGTAGTTAAGGAAGCGGCGACCGTCATTTTTCAGTTCAGCTTCGACCTCATCACGCTTTTGACCCTTGGGAAACATATCAATAACAAGCTCATCAACAACATAGACAAACACGATCTCGGCGTCATGCGCCTTGGCAACGCTGATACCATAATCAGCGGCCCGTACACTATAATCAGAGCCGTCAGTAGGAACTAGGATTTTCTGGATGGTTTCACAACTGAACTTTTTCAATCTCCTCAATCTCCTTGAATTCTTCGATTTGTTTCTTCCTAATCAGACCCTTAATCTTCTTTGTCCTCACAAATTCCTCGCGATCTTTCTCTTCAAGAACTAACTCGATTGTTTTGGCGATGCTACGGTAGCGTGGAATAAGCACATGATTTAAGGCGTTAACCCGGCGCTGGGTACGTTTAACGTCGTTAGCGATTTGAAACGCGGTACCTTCTGCTTTAGCTAGGTATGCTAGCAACTCTATTACGCGATAGAATTGTTTAAAAGCTTTGTCCAGTTCAGCGCTGGTGTTTGCAAAGCCATAGTCTGGTTTTAGGTCGGGGTTGGCTTGGAAGTCTACGACCGGAACAGGAACCCCCATGATACTACGGTAATCGATGAGGTATTCGGCTCTGTGGTGTGTGGTTAGGGCGGTGTTTGCGATTGCCTCAGACCCCTTAGACATGTTCGCTTCCTTAAGGCTCTGATAAGCTTTTTCTAAAGCACCCAGCAGCTCCTCGCGGGTCTTCTCGGCATCAAAAACGCTGTTCCGCAGCTCCCGAAGTAGAATGTCACGTTTGCGTTCAAGCACCTCTCGCCCCGATTCCGCGAGTTTGAGAGTCTTTTTGGTTTGAATGAGGTTGATTCGAGTGGGGGAGATGTTTTCTGCAGACATTTCAAAGCCTTCTCTACTTTACCTCAGTATCACTCTTAGGCAGATACTTCTGGATGTACTCGGGTTTAATCGAGGTTAACTCTTCCTCAGGCAAATCACTCAAGGCATCCCAGGCTACGTCAAGGGTCTGCTCGATAGTTCGGTTCTCCGCCCTACCCTGATTAATCAGTGTCTTCTCAAAGCGCTCCCCGAAACGCAGATATTCCCTGTCGCGCGTGCCCAACCCTTCTTCACCGATAATCGTGACCAGCGACTTTACGGCGTTGTATTGGGCATAGGCGCTGTAGAGTTGGCTTGCTACGTCTGCGTGGTCTTCGCGTGTTCGACCTTTGCCGATGCCGTCTTTCATGAGTCGAGAGAGACTTGTTGTAATGTAGATGGGTGGATAGATGCCCTGCTTCTCCATGGCGCGGCTAAGCACGATTTGGCCTTCAGTAATGTAACCGGTTAAGTCGGGGATAGGGTGGGTGATGTCGTCGTTTGGCATAGACAAGATAGGCATCTGGGTGATGCTACCTTTCTTGCCGACCACACGGCCTGCCCGTTCATAGAGGCTTGCGAGGTCACTGTACATGTAGCCGGGGTAGCCTTTGCGACTTGGAACCTCCTCCATGGATGAACTGATTTCCCTTAGCGCCTCACAATAGTTAGTCATATCTGTCATAACCACAAGCACATGTGAGTCCTCCTCATAGGCAAGATACTCAGCCAACGTTAATCCTGCACGCGGGGTAATGATGCGCTCCACAGGAGGATCATCGGCGAGGTTCAGAAACATTGCGACGTTCTTGATTGCGCCGGTTTCTTCAAAGCTCTTTTTAAAAAAGTCGGCGTCGTCATGCTTAAGACCCATGGCGATAAACACTATGTTGAATGGTTCATTGGCATTTCTAATCTGTGCCTGCCTGACGATTTGGGCTGCAAGCTCATTATGTGAAAGACCTGGACCGCTAAAGACAGGTAGCTTCTGTCCGCGGACGAGGCTGATTAAGCCGTCGATGGCGGAGATACCGGTTTGAATGAAGTCGCGGGGGTACTCGCGGGCGGTGGGGTTTAAGGGGAAGCCGTTGACGTCGCGTTTTTCGTCTACAAAGAAGCGCGGGTGGCCGTCGATGGGTTCACCATAGCTGTTCATGACGCGCCCCAGCATCTCGGTAGACACCGGCACTTCAAGGCTGTGACCCAAAAAGCGGGTACGCGTCTCCGACGGCGAGAGGTTAGTGGTGCCCTCAAAGACCTGTACGGTTACGGCTTTTTGGCTAACCTGAATAACTTTCCCCAAGCGGGTCTCGCCTGAGGGCAACTTTATCGAAACAAGCTCATCATAACCCACATTCCTAACATTCTCAACCACGATGATGGGTCCGGAAATCGATGAGACGCCTCTATATTCAAGTCCTAATCCTGCCATAGCAATCTACCTACCTTAGGGTGGCCTCCAACCGCTCAAACTCTTGACGCATCTTCACATCCACCTCATCAAGTTTACCAAGCTGATCGTTGGGTATGCCGCCCTTCATACGCATAATATCCTCCATAACCGACAACTGAGTGACCTTAAAAACCGGAACACCCTTACCAATCGCGCCGTCGGCTAAGTGATGGAAATCCACAATTATCTTTAGCATCTTATACTGCTTCATGGGGCTACAATAGGTGTCAACGGAGTCAAGCGCATTCTGCTGCAAAAAGGCAATGCGAATGACTCGGGCGGTTTCTAGGATTAGCCGCTGCCTATCCGGAAGAGCCTCCGGACCCACAAGTTTGACGATGTTTTTTAGCTCGTCTTCGGCCTGTAGTATGCGCATGGCTTCTTCTCGGTAACTGTTCCATTTCACATCCACATTCTTATGCCACCACTCACCAAGATCAGTCACGTAGCCGCTGTAGCTGGCCATCCAATTAATAGAGGGATAATGCCGTGCATCTGAGAGTTCAGCATCTAGGGCCCAAAAGACGCGGGTGAAGCGTTTAGTGTGTTGAGTGACGGGTTCAGAAAAGTCTCCGCCGGGAGGTGACACCGCGCCAATTACACAGATAGAGCCGATACGCGTGTCGCTGCCAAGCGTCTCCACGATGCCTGCGCGTTCATAGAATTCAGCCAGACGAGAGGGCAGATAACTGGGGAAGCCTTCCTCAGCAGGCATCTCCTCAAGCCGCCCAGAAACCTCACGCAGCGCCTCAGCCCATCGACTGGTGGAGTCAGCCATCAACGCCACCGCATAACCCATGTCACGGTAGTACTCGGCAAGAGTGATGCCCGTGTAGATGCTAGCTTCACGTGCGGAAACAGGCATGTTGCTTGTGTTAGCGACCAGAATGGTGCGCTCCATAAGCGGATGCCCCGTCGCGGGGTCAAGCAGCTTGGGGAAGCTATCCAGCACATCAACCATTTCGTTGCCGCGCTCACCGCAGCCCACATAGATGACGATGTCGGCGTCTGACCATTTGGCAAGCTGCTGCTGCATAACGGTTTTACCGGCGCCAAAAGGACCGGGGATGGCTGCGCTGCCGCCTTTGGCAATAGGGAAAAACGTGTCGATAACACGTTGACCGGTGATGAGGGGGGTGGAGGCGAATAGGCGTCCGGAGTGGGGGCGGGGGGCTCGGACAGGCCACTTCTGAAGCATCTGAACCTCCACTGGCTTACCCTCGGACTCAATGGTGGCTATAGTGTCGACTATGGTGTAGTCGCCTTCGGGGTCGATTTCGGCGAGTTTGCCTGATAGACCGATTGGGACCATGATGCGGTGCTCGACTAGGTCGGTTTCTTTTACTGTGCCTAGTATGTCGCCGGCTGTGAGTTTTGCGCCGACCTTTGCCGTGGGCTTGAAGGTCCATTTCTTGTCTCGGCTAAGTGCGGTTACGCCGCGTGTTTGCTTGATGAACGGTCCCGTGATTTCTCTTAGGACCTCCAGCGGACGTTGGATGCCGTCGAAGGTGTTGCCCGCCAGGCCTGGGGCTAACTCGACTGAGAGGGGGCGCCCGGTGCCGTGTACGGGTTCGTTTAGTTTTAAGCCGGTGGTGTTTTGGTAGACTTGGATGGTGGCGTATTCCCCTTCTAAGCGGATGATTTCGCCGATTAAGCCGTTCTCGCCAACCTCAACCATCTCATGCATAACAGAATCCTGAAGGCCCTTGGCTTCGACCACGGGGCCTGCAACTCGAATAACGCTTCCTTTAGCTGTCATACGGTTTTTTCTCCAAAGATGCTTTTTGCTATCTTGGCACGCAACTCCGGCTTTAGCACAGTCAACCTGTTGTCAAGGGTGCCATCGTACACTATTTTGCCGTCTTCTGATTGGACTTTGCAGCCGCCGATGTAGCTGGGGTTTGACTGTGAGAGTTTCAATTTTACGCCGGTGTTTTGAGATATTTTTTTGAGGGCATCGGGGGTGAGGATGGCTTGGTCTTTGGCGTTAACTTCGACTACGAGGCTTTTTTGATCCATCTGCCCTGCGATGTCTTTGACCAGCTTGAGTAGGTAGGGCGGGTAGCTGGGGGTGGCGGTGAATTCTTTGAGTTTCAAAATCGCCTTTTGGAAGGCTTCATCCACCAAGTCTTCCTTAGCCTGCAAAAGTCGATTGCGGAGTTCCACCTCGGTTACGGATGCAATTTTTCTTTTCTCCGCCTCCGCTTTTCGATTAGCCTCCACAAGAATCTCATGATAAACCCTATCCGCGTGTTCCTTTGCTGCTCGCAGGGTTTCTTTGGCTTCGTTCTCCGCCGCAGCGATGACGGCTTCGGCTTCTTTTTGAACGTCGCTTATTACTTCGTTTGCTATCGCTGCAACGCCGCTTTTTACACTCACATTGTTTACTCCTAAAGTTTGATGCCCAAGATTTTACCGATTGTTTCCGATAATGGGACGCCCTGCATGGGGTCCCGGCTTCCTGGGAGCACGACGATTAGGGGTGTAACTTGTTCTTGGCGAATCCTGTCGACTTGCTCGCGTATAGACATGTCGCGATAGTATGTTTCGCTTAGGATTATGACTCCGACGTCACTGCGTGCCAATGCTTTGCTTAGGGCTTGTTTTGCCTCATCGGGGGTGGCTGCTTCGGCGCCTTCGACTCCGACTAGCCTAAAGCCGGTAACCATGTCTCCGTCGCCTATCACGTAACCAATCATGCCCTCACCAAATACAACTTTAAATGCTTGTTAGCATGTTCTTTATATCTGTTAAAAATGTTGCGACCCGAAAGAATGACGTCGACATCTATTATTTGTGCAAAAAAAGATGTCGAGTCTGTATTAGAATCACTTAATACCTTCGGCGAGTTCCATATCGAACAATCCCATCGGGATGACGCAAACATTGAAGCTTATGACCAGAAAATTGCATTGGTTCATGAGCGCCTCCTTGACTTAGACGTTTTGACTAAGCAGTTAGTGCACGAAAAAAGCAGTCCCTTATCGATATTTAAGTTAAATGTACCCACAAAAGTCAATGTTACCGCAGACAATTGGCAATCACTCTTAGAAAACACCAATCAAAAAATCCTCTCTCTAAAACAAGAAATTGAAACCCTCAACGGATCTCTTGCGGGAATGAGTGAAAAAAACGAGGAATTAACCAACCTGCGACGTTTTCTCCACAGCATAGAAAGTGTAGATGCGGATTTTGAAGGCATAAGTGACCTCAAATTCGTCTACGTTGCGTTCGCAAGTATGCCGGTTAAGAACTGTGAAGCCTTCCAAACCGCAACAGCAAACCTGCCCCTTTACAGAAAACAAACCCCTCTCACAGAAGACTCCTGTTTTATGGTTGTGGCTTCAGCCGGCAAACACAAAGAAGAAGTAGAGAGGATTCTACGGACTTATCATGCAGACATCTTTCAGATGCCTCCTGACCTCCCCAGAAACGTCAAAGAAGCCCTAAAAGAGGTCAACAGGCGCCTAAAGGAGAACGAGGAAAAAGAGAAAGCCGTCAATGAAGCCATAAAGCGGCTAGGCGAAGAAAGCAAGGATAATCTGGCGGCGTTTAAGGAAACCTCCGAAAACATATTGACGCTACTATTGGCTGAGAAAAAGATTCTCCAGACGGGTAGACTGGCAACAATCAAGGGGTTTGTTCCCAAGAGCAAATTCAAAGAACTCACCCAAACCATAAACAGCACAATGGGGGACAAAGTGCTGGTGCTCGAAAAGGGCGTCTCCGAGTCAACTCTGCCCCCCTCGAAGATTTCGCATGGCCGATTCGTAAAGCCATTTGAGGAAATAACCAAGCTGTATGGGTTACCCAACTACGACGAGATTGACCCCACACCACTTGTCGCCATCACCTTCCCGATTCTATTCGGGTTAATGTTTGGGGACTTAGGCCACGGCTTAGTACTGCTTATCGGCGGCTTAGCTGTGGGTAGCTTAATCAAGGGTAATCAGAGCATAAAGAACGTCTGCTGGATAATGGCTGCCTGCGGCATCGCGGCGTCAATTGCAGGGCTACTGTTTGGAGATGCTTTCGGACAAGAGTTACCATGGGGGCCGCTATGGTTTAGCCCGTTCCACAACGTCTTTGACTTCTTAATCTTCGCCATGTTTGTAGGAATAACACAAATCATGGCAGGTATAGTTCTCGAAATGGCTAATTACCTACTCAAACACAACCCTGCCGACGCATTTTTAACTGCGCTGCCAAAGCTTGCGTTTTTTGCAGGCGGCGTCTACCTAATCGCAACCTGCCAACTAGATTTTGGTTTATGGTTCAGCGGTGCAATCTTGGCACCTCTTATTCCCTTCATCGTTTTAGTTGTAGGCAAACCCGTTTACTTGAAAATCCACAAACCACAAATCGGCACTGGAGGCCCACATGCTCAACACGGAGGAGAGCACGAAGAGCAAGACACTGTCACGGGGCGGTTCTTTGAGGGCGCAGACTTCTTAACCCGCATGCTTGGCAACACCATAAGCTACAGCCGCATTCTGGCACTTTTAATGGCTCACTGGGCGCTGATGCTAGTCACATACACTGTGGCAGGCTTAATTGAGACAGAGTTTTTCAGCGGAATATTAGGCATGGTCCTCGCAACGCTGGTGGTTGTCGTGGGCAACGTCGGCGTTTTAGCATTGGAAGGCTTAATCGTCTTCATCCACACACTAAGACTGCACTTCTATGAGTGGTTTAGCAAATTCTATGGTGGCGCAGGCAACGAGTTCAAGCCCTTCAAACAAACCTATAACCGCACAAACCTAACCCTGACAAAAGAGAAAAAGCAAGTCTAGAAAAGAAGCTGACTGCGGATAGCTTCCGGCTTAAGCCCCGCATCGACACCTAAACTCAAAGCAGTCAAGTTGCGGACTTCAGCTTCCTTTGAGGTAATATAAATCAGAATCGAGCCCACATTAAAGACTTCGCGAATAAACATTTTCCGCGCATGATACAAGATTGTTCTTCTGAATTTCTTCTCAGCAGCGGCAATAGTTTCTTCTGGTGTGGCTTTGCGTTCAAAGTATTTGCCGTAGGGGGTTTCCTGCACGATTTGGTAGGCCGCTTCAAAGTTCAGCGCCGTAACTATGGATTCAACCTGTTTCTTGGTGAGGTTGAAGTAGCAGTTGGGTACGGCGATTCGTAGCCAGTTGGGGTCATAGTTAAGGTTCTTGCCCCGCAGAAGCGATAGGAGGATGAAGCTGTCGTTTTCAAGGCTTGCGTATAGTTTAGCGTGGGATCTTTCTCGCCGGGGCAGGCTTTTGTAGGCGGCACAGAGCTTCTCGTAGAATAGGGTGTCTATGAGGATGTCCATGTTGGTGATGGAGCCAGTTTCCTCATAGCTTTTCAGTCCAGCAGCTAAGGCAGAGCCGTATTCGCTGCCCTTGAAGGCTGCGACGACTTGGCTGATGTTTTGCGCTTTGGCGGCTTCCTCCATCAACCCAGTGTTCCCGAGGTTTTTTTCGACGGAGAGATACATTTTAGCGAGACGCTGCTCAAAAGACAAATCAGTCTGCGCCATCCGCACAAGCGCCTTCACATTCTCTGCCTCAATCCGTTGCAGATAAATGCTAAGATACCTGTTTGCCTGCTCAGGAGCATACGTCATAATTTTAAGGTAAGTTTCGATGAGGTTTTCAAAATAGGCCCTTTCAAGCTTGCGGCCAGTTAGGGGCGCTTCTATGGTAGAGACCTGCTCCTGATAGGGGGTGTCTCGTAACAATGAAACAAGTTCAGAGAGGTTTTTGCTCTCACTAAGTGTCTTGATTTTAGTTTCTGATAAAAGTTTTCCACGTTCGGCGCCCAGCTTGGGCAGTACACGTGCATAGCGGCCAGTTTGGGTCAAGCGGGGGTTTCCTCAAGTACAGCTTTAACGACGGCGTCAACTGCGAGTTCCATGCGTTTTTGGGCTTGGGCTCTAAGTTGGGCAGCGGCCTTCTCGTTTTGGGCTAGCTGTTCCTCTCGGAGTTTGTTGGCTTCATCGACTGCGGCTTGATAGCGTTTCTGTGCTTCCTCGGCGCCGTAGACTTGGCTGTCCTGGATGAGTTTTTCGGCGTCTTTTTGTGCCTGGGCGAGTATTTTTTTGGCTTGTTCTCTGGCTTGTGACTGGATTTGTTCAGCTTGGGCCTCGATACTTTTGAGTTCTTCCCATACCTTCTGCATACCCATAACCACCAAAAGGGGCTCTCTACTGCTTTATTTGGCGCTTAAAGTTTCTTAAGCTTTGTCCAAGCAGCTTTCTGCTATATATAAGGGAGGGGGGCACAAATGAGAGCACCACGCTGCGCAAAGCAGTAACGGTTAATTACAAACCCCACCATGAATCCCTATGCAAACCTTTACGGCCCAACTCCGAAAAATCGGCGACCAAATGGTCATTATCATACCCAAAGAAGCTATCGCCGCCGAACAACTCAGCAACAACACGTTCGTTAAGGTTACCGTGCAAAAAATTCAGCAAACCGCCCGACCCAAAAACGAGGACACACTCGGCCCAGAGGACCCGTGGAAACTACTCGAGTAACACCCCAGCTAGTTTGTCTGGGTAGTGGAACATGGCGCAGTGACCTTTCCCCTCAAACACCTCCAGCCTGCAACCAGCGACTAAGCCCGCAAGCGCAACCCCATTTTGGACGCCGATTGTTTTGTCGTCTTTGCCATGCCAAACAACCAGTTTCTCAGCTGGAGTTGACCCGACGGGGAAGCCCCAGTCTTTTAGGAAAAGCATATGCTCCCCCACAACCGCCCTGACTCCGTCTTTTTGCCGAAACGCTTCAGCCATCGACTGATACATCAAAGCCGCCCATGCTGGGTCAGAGAACAACTCTAAGTCGGACTCTGTGTAGCCGCGTAATAGCTGTTTTGCCTGTTTGGATTTGAGGAAGGCTGGGATGTTGCCGTTGGCTTTGAGCACTTGGCGGCGGAGTTGGTGAATGGCGAAGTAGCCTGCATAGGGGATTTTCATGAGGTACTTTGAGAAGGGGAAGTCATGAGCCATGGATACGTCAAAGGGCAGAAAGGGCGCATCCGCAACGACTGCTTTGGTAACTCGTTGTGAGTTTTGTGCTGTGTAGGCTAAGGCAAAGGCGCCTCCACCTGACCAGCCCAGTACGCTAAACGGCTCAAACCCCAGCTGATCCGCTAGGAAAGTTACGTCGCTGTTGAAGTCCGAGAGGCTGCGGAGTTTTCGATAGCTGGATAATCCATAGCCGGGTCGGTCTATGCCGACGAGCTGGAGGCCTGCGGTTTGGGCCATGTCTTTTAGGAGTAAAGCTTCGAGGCGGCTGCTTGCGGTGCCGTGAAAATAGACGACGGGACGGCCTTGGCCTACGCTGCAATATCCGAGTTGCCGACCGTCGGGCAAAGCAACTACCTGCATATCCATCCTTGACCCCATAGCAAAATCACGCAGAAACCGTATAAAAGAATTCACCGAAAACCCACCAAACTTTATATCACAAACCACCAACCAACATAACCAGAACGCGGCGACTTCATGTTAACAGAAAAACTCGACCAACCAACGGCACCTTATGGCTTTGTTTATCCCCAATACCAGACAAACTGCATATCCAACATCCCCGACACCATACTAGAGCTGTTTGGCACCAAAGGTGCGCCAGCTTCGCCGCTAACCCCACGGCTAAACCTTGACGCAAAGCACTACAACAAAGTCGTTCTCTTGGTAGTTGACGGCTTCGGCTTCAACCAATACCTAAACCACCACAAAACCAACCCATTCCTAAACAAGCTGCCAAAGGCAAGCGAAGTCTTCCCCCTAACAAGCGTCTACCCCTCACAGACAACCAACGCCCTAACAACCCTAAACACAGGCATAACACCGCAACAGCATGGCCTCTTTGAATACTTCATCTACCTAAAAGAGACAGGCATAATCAACGCCCTCCGCTTCGAGCGCATCAGCACCAAAAAGAGCAAGCTAACCGAGCAGGGATACGACCCCCACCTCATGTACAACGGCGGAAACATACAGCAGAAACTCGAAGAAGAAGGCATCAAAACCTACACCCACATGCACGAATCCAACGCCTCTGCCGCCTGCACAAAACTGGTCTTCGAAGGCAGCACCATCATATCTTCGCATAAGACCTCAGATGCCATAGTCAAGCTACGAAAAAACCTAGAGCAAAACAGCGGCGCCTACTTCTTTGTACACATAGAAACCTTAGACACAATCGCCCACGAATACGGCCCCCAAAGCGAGGAATACAACGCTGAACTTGAAGCTATCACCTTTCTGCTCCAAAAAGAATTAGTGGAAAAAATCACGCCACAGGCTGCCAAAGAAACCCTGCTCCTGATAACCGCTGACCATGGCGAAATACAAGTGGACCCCCAACAAACAACCTACCTCAGCCTAAACTCCCACCCCATCCAAAACGCGGAAATCGGCAAACACCGCAAAAAAATCATGCCCACAGGCAGCCCCCGTGACATATTCCTACACGTCAAGCCGCATAAACTTGAGGAAACCAAGGAGGCGCTTCAGAAAAGCATCGGGCATAAAGCCCAAGTCGTCGAGATGCAAGAAGCCCTCAAAAGTGGCCTATTCGGATATGGTGAACCCAGCATGGACTTTCTTGATCGCACGGGAAACCTACTGGTCTTGCCTCTTGGTAGGGAGACGCTTTGGTTTGAGCACCGCAGCGGACGAAAAATACCTCTACAGGGACAGCATGGCGGCTTAAGCCCTGACGAGATGCTAGTGCCCTTTGCCGCCGCGAACTTGAACGAGCTAAAGCGCTAGTTAGCGTTTTACGCATTGCCCCGAAGCGGGGTCGAAGTGGTTTTTGTCGCCGTAATCGCAGCTTTTACAGTCGTTTCTTGTGTCTTGCCCAAAGGGGCAACCCTTCAAATCAGCCAACCAAATTCACCTAACCACCATCAACAAGAAATAAAGATTTAAACCTAACCCAAACGAGTCCCAGCGGCAGGAAACATTCGCCTATAAATATAGCTTACACTAAAACCTAGACAGAGTTGGATAAAGGGAATGGTAGCCCAGAAGAGATTCGAACTCTTGTCAAAGGCTCCAGAGGCCTCTATGCTTGACCACTACACCACTGGGCTGCAAACACACAGAAACAACGACGGGTTTTATAACTTTAACGTTGCGCCTCAACCTTAAGGTTCTTGGCTTTCAATGCTTCCCGAACACAGTAACATTCCTGGCTAACTCGGTTATAGCTGTCACAGCGCCAAAGCGTATCCACAATCGGATCAAGCGCATGCCAGTAACGCGTAGAACAGAAAACCTTAACGGGGTACTCATAGGAGTTGTGGCTATCACAGTTCCCGCAACATTCAAACTCCGCCATCTAGCAGCCTCCCACATAGATCTTTTCTCTAAGCATATATGGGTCACGCTTAAAGCCTTCGCCGAGCCGCTCGGTAACTGCTGCAACCATGATGGGAAAAACCATCAAAGCCTCCCCAACCACCATAACGTGAGCCGCTGAGCCCTTTAGCTTGCCCCAACTCATCGACTCCTCCAACGTTGAGCCGGATAAGCCGCCGGTTTCGGGGCGATCCATCGTGACAACCAAGGAGTAATCTAAGCCTTTATTGGAGGCAAGTGCAGCGGACTGCACCGTATTGCGTGGAACACCGCCGCCAATGACTATCATGCCGTTTCTTGGGGATTTGCTGCATATGTTGCAGATGTTTGGAACGTCTTTGAAGGCGTCGAGTTGGAGGATGTTTTTTTGTCCGTCTTGGGAGGCATGAAGCCAATGGATAAAACCAAATTCGCTGTCGCGCACGGCGGGGAGGAATATAGGCACGTTCTCCTCATATGCGGCGCGTAGGATACTGTTTTGATCGGTTAAGCGTTTTCCAAGCTCACGGGTGAAATCGTTTGAGGCCAGAGGCGCCTTCTGCTCTTTAGCTATGTCCTTGAACATCTCAGATAGCAGGTAATCTAGCCGCATGTAGTCCTCTTCGGGAACCAAGATATCATAGATGCGAAACAAATGGTACCGAAAGAGTTCTATGTCGTTGACTAGCCAGCCGCCTTTGTAGTGATGACCACCGACCGCTTCAATGGAGTCATGCACCATGCAGGCACCCGTAGATACGATGACATCGATGAAGTGGTTACGAATTAAGTCCACAACTATTTGCCGCATACCCGCTGGGACAACCGCGCCCGAGAGAGCAAGAAATATGGTGCATTCGGGGTCTTTGACCATGCGTTCGTAAGTATCACAAGCTTCCGCTAGTCTTCCTGCGCCAAACGAGCCTGAGTTCGAATACTGCTGCATCAGTTGATCAACGGTTAGGGCGCCGTTGATTTTGATGTGTTTTACGGGTTCTTTGAGGTAATCCTTGCGGTCCATCCTAGATACACCAATGCCAAAGGTTACTTGGCAACAGTGATAAATCTTCACCAGAGTAAGGGCCTGTTTTGTTGTTAAAAGTAGCCAGTTGCTCAGGTAGATTTCTGCCAGTTTACTCAGGGCACAAGTATGGCTCGGCCCACAATTTTGCCCTGCTTTAGCTTTACTAGCACATCCCAAGCGCCACTCAGGTCATAGCATTTCCAATCCACATGCACCTTACCCAACGACGCCAACCGGAGCACTTCATTCATCTCCTGCCGCGTCCCAATCACACTACCCACAATAGCGTACTCTTCGGGAAACTGAACCGACACATCCCCACAAACCCCCATCAAGACGATTCCACCCCGCTTAACGAGCCGCAAAGCCTGCTCCACCGCCCGCTGAGACGGCGCATGAACAAACACCACATCAGCCCGCCCCGTCTGCTTAACAAACTCCTCAACCTCATCGGCGGGTTTAGCGTGGTCTGAGCCTATGTCGCTTGCCAACTTGAGCGTCTCCTCGGAAGTATCCACTGCAATCACCTCAGCGCCCGCCAGCTTGGCAAACTGCAACGTCAAATGCCCTACCCCGCCAACGCCGATAACCGCCACACGCTGCCCCATACGCACATTTGCCCGCTTAACCGCATGATAACCCGTAATGCCGGGGCAAAAAAGTGACGCACTCTCCTCAAACCCCAAATTATCCGGCAACCTATGTACAAACGCTGCGGGAGCCACCATGTACTCGGCATATCCGCCGTCGACGACTTCGCCTGTTGTTTGGCGATTTAGGCAGAGGTTTTCTCTTCCTGAGAGACAGAACTCGCAGGTTCCATCGGTATTCCAGAGCACCTGCACCCCGACTCGGTCGCCAGTTTTTAGGGTTTTTACTGCTGTGCCGACTTTGGTGACTACACCGGCTACTTCGTGCCCCGGAATTATGGGCAGTTTAGCTGGAACCCCGAACTGTTGAAGTTCGCCCTCGATCATGTGTAGGTTGCTGTAGCATACTCCGCAGGCTTTTACTTGGATTAATACTTGGTCGGGGTGGGGCTGCGGGTCGGGTACGTCGGTGTACGTTAGGGGATGGTTTTCTATTTTATCGATGTGGGTACATATTTGCGCTTTCATGAAGTCACGTTTCCAAAAAAGAGGGCTACGTTAGAAGGTCGTTTTGCCGCTGATTTATCGGTATGTGACTGTAATGGGGCTATAACAACAGACCTGAACCGTAACCGCAGAGGTCAAGCCTTACTGCTGATGACAACGCTTTTATCGATAAACCCAAGTTAAATGCTTGTGAAGCTTATGCCGGCAGTCAAAGACATCATGACCAAAGAGGTCATAACTATCGAACCCAGCAAAACCGTTTTTGAAGCTGCACAGATAATGACCGAAAAAGGCCTAAGCTGCCTTATCGTTGTGATTAAAGCGTTCCCCGTTGGCATCCTAACCGAACGCGACATCGTCAGGCGCATCGTGGCTAAACGCGCCTCGCCAGACACGAAAATAACTGAAGCCATGACTAAGAACCTCATCACCGTCGAACCCGAAACCTCGCTTAGGGAAGCAGCCAGAATAATGTCCACCAACAAGATACGGCGCCTGCCCGTCTTAAAACAAAACAAGCTGGTCGGCATCGTTGTCGCCTCAGATTTTGTCAGGAACGCGGGGAAGAAAACAACCGTCGAAGAGATCCTAGACGCCTTAGGCCGCTACCCTACAGGACCAAGCATCTAAACAGACCTGCGCCACGGTTTTATACCCCCCTAACAGGGTAATACATGAAGGAGACAAAAACAGTGAATTACACAACCCTCTATCTGGACAATCAAGGCACCTCTCACTTCCGCGAAGACCAAGCAGAGTTTAAGATGGTAGATTTTGCGCCCCCCGCCCCGCCAGTGGGACTTTCAGGCTACATTGACGTAAGTAGACTGGTGTTTTTTCAGTTGCCACCGGGCTGGTTTGGCGACTGGCATCCTGCGCCAAAGAAGCAGTTCTTTTGTTGCCTAAAAGGCCAACTAGAGATCATGGCAGGCGACGGCGAGGTTCGCAGGTTCAGCCAGGGAGACGTGTTTTTGTTAGAGGATATTAGTGGGAGAGGGCATCAGACGCGGGTAATTGGCGAATCAGAATTTACTGCGGCGGTTATACAGCTTCGGCAATGACAAACGTATGGATTTATGGTTCGTTGCCCATTGCTGTATAGTGTATTGCTAAATAGCATTGAGCGGTTTATGCTACGCTACATTTTAAGCAAACTAGACGGGCGCTGTAACTTTTGCATAACAGTGTCAATTAACCTCTTATCGCCTACAAAATAACCATAGAGACGTGAGTCGATATGGCCGTTTGCCCACATTGCTCATCAAACATAACTAAACCCACAAGGGTGCTCAAAAACTCAGTATTCACCATACAAGCATATGACTGTGAAAAGTGCCATTGCAAATTCAAAGAACTCCACTAACCAGTGCCTTACCCATCAAGAGGGTTAATGTGTGTTTGTAATTGAGCCGCCCAGTAACATGCCGTTGAGGCGGCAGCGGTCAAACCCTCGATCCAAATAGACCTTATATGCTGTTTTGATAAGCGTATAGTCACTATCAAAAGCAAATCCCTCCGACAGCAAGGAAAGTAGCATATGCCCAAGGGCCACACGCAAATAATCTGTGAGTACCTTAGCGTCGGTTTGGGTTGCTTTACTGAGTATTAGCTCTTTATTTTCGCTAACCGCCAAGTCCATTATAGTAGGTTTGCAGCAGTTGACGTGGTGGTGCTCATCCATCCAAGCGTGGACGCATGAGAAGTCTCTGTTTGCGACCATTTGGTTTTTAACGAGTAAACCGCCAAAGAGCAGATTAAGTATTCTTGCCAATCTAAGCGACCAGCGGTTGTATTGGCACATATGGTTAATTATGTTTATGAATCGCCGCTATTTATCCCAGCTAAAAGTTCCAGCTTAGAGGGCATTATTTTTTTCTCAGTTTTAAGAGGTAGCCCTTCTCTTTTGCAATCGCATCTAATTGAGCATGCAGGAATTTTGCTTTCTGCTTAATCGACAAATCTTTGGCCTGCTCTCTTGCAGCCATGAGAGCTTGGCGCAGTTCACCGATATCTATCACGGTGACTGCAATGCAGTAGTAGCTTTTGGAGCGGCCCTCATTAAATTCATCCAGCATCGCCCTTAGAATGAGCGCCCTTTCTTCCTGTTGATGCCAAAACGCATCTATACCGTGCTGTAAAATGAAAGCTATATCTGCTTCTAGGGTCTGATAGCACTTAAAAGAGTCCCCAGTCTTGCTGGCGTCTCGGTGGGATAGCCATTTTTCGCATGTCTTACTTTCGCTGCATTGCCAGCAGAAGTCGAGTTCCTTCTTTTTAACGGCGCAAGTTATGAAGGGACAACCAACCTTCATGCGTTGAGCAGATTTACAACCGCCACAGCGGCTCTCCGCTTTTGAATTGTATGATGGGCAAAGTCTGCAAGATAAACCGCAGACGCCAATTTCGATGTATTTTGGGTTCAATGTTAATTCCATTGAGCGTATTGAACTATACAGAGACATAAGGTTTTGTTGTGTAGCTGGCGATTGGCTACTGCCTTCTTGTGGTGTATGTGTCTGTGGTAGTGTAGGCGCTACAACAAATTTTAATTAATTTTTCTTTCACTCAACTGAGCTATAAGCACAGCATAGTTCCCTAAATAAGACTGGCTAATACCCTCAGAAGTTGAGAAAATCTATCAGCCCCTAAACGTACCTCAGAGATAATGACAAATGATATACACGGTAGAGTGCCCAAAATGCCACAACAAAATTGGCCCCAAGCCTACCAAGTCCCTAAGCAATTGTGCATTCATAATAGAGCTCTATGAATGCGGTGAATGCGGCAACAAGTTAAAGGTTACTAGATACAACAGGTAGAGGCTATGGACTGTTAAGGAAAAGCCACGATCATGCTTCTTTTGGTTTATAAATTATAATAGTATCCTTCTCTTCTTTCCATACAAGCTGATATCTCTCTAAGATATTTTGTATTTTTATCCTGTCAACTCTATCTAGGAAGGATTTTATGTGGAGCTCATAGCCATCTAAATTCTGATCTGGAGAAATAAGCGAGACAGAAGAAATGCCAAGTCTACAAGCACAAGTTATCTCTTTGAATAATTTAACTGCCTCATCCCTATTCAAAGCGTCACCTATCAAGCAACCCATTTCACACCTTATATTTAAAATGGTGTAAGTGGATACCCCACCAACAGAGGAACCTAACAATGAAATCGTAATCTGAGGCCACAGAACTATCCCCTAAGGGTTAGCCTTCGCCTTCCTATCACCAGCAACAGACTCACAAACACTAAAACTGCAATCAGTATGGCTGTTATAGGGAACTCTGGGATAGGCGTCGGAGTGGGTGATGTAGCTATCGGGTTCTGGGTAGGGCTTGTTGGATTGGTACTAGCGGTAGGGGTAGGGCTTTCAGGTGAAATAGGGCTTGGCGTAGGGGTCGGTGTTGGGGAAGGGGAAGCCGTTGAAGGCAGCCTTTCGGAAGCTGAGTTTAGAGAAAACACTATTGTGCCACTTTCATATGTTCCATAGATTTGCACATTATTATCCGACAGTATCTTTAGTGTCCGCTGAGTGGGATGCCCATAAGTGTTGTCAATACCCGCACTTATCACAGCATAGGTTGGGTTTACTTCAGTTAGGAAGGCTTGGGAGGTGCTTGTGCTGCTTCCATGATGCCCAACCTTTAAGATTTGACTGCTAAGGTCAGAGCCAGATGATACCAAAAACTGCTCTGTGTCCAACTGGGCGTCCCCCGTAAATAGCACGCTTGTGTTGCCGACTTGGAGTTTCATAACTATGCTTTGGGCATTTAAGTCAGTACTAAACTGAGTTGGGCCTGTAGGGCTTAAAACAGTGAAGTTGATGGTTGGAGACATAGCATAAACCTGTCCCCTGCTGGCTTGGGTTAAGTTATGTGTTAGGGCCAGATTTTTCCAGTTATTGAATGTCGTGATGGAGGTGTAGTTATATCCGTTGTAGATGATGTCTTGGACTTCTATGGTCGATTGCAGCACTGTGATCAAGCCGCCGATGTGATCGGCGTGTGGATGAGTGGCAACCATAAGATCAATTCTTGAAACATTGTAAGCCTGCAACGCACTTACTACGCCTTTGCCTGCACTAGTTGGTCCTCCGTCGATTAGGATGTTTTTGGATGCTGTTTTTACGAGTATGGAGTCGCCTTGCCCCACATCCAGGAAGTATAAAGTAACGTCCTCAGGGCAAGAGGTGGCTACTAAAATGGGGGATGATTCTGATTGGGCTGGAAGCAGCAGGTATGCCTGGCAACCTAATAAAAGAACAAACACTAGGACCATTGAAGCCGAGCGCTTTTGCATATGACTCTCCGTATGCTATAGCACCGTTAGCTTAAAAGCTTACAAAAAAGCCTTGGCACCCATGCTTTATCAGTACTGAACCCTTTTTCTTGGCGGACATAACAAAACTAGTTCTTAATGGTCAATTATCTTAGTGGTTGTTTACATTTCTTACAGACTCTAGCATTTTTAGCCACGATAGCGCCACAGTGTGGACAAACCCTAACAGGTGTCAAGTTATTTTCTTTTGGTGTAATAAAGATGTGGTAGGTAGCTTTAATCAAAGCACTCCCAAAAACAATACAACCTAAGCCCCCAAAGACCTGTGCAGTAGGTCCATAATCAATAGAAACAAAATCATACAGAGAATACAACCCGATAGCCACTAGCAATACACCAAAAATAAAGCCAACGCCGAGTCTTTTAACTGACAAATCTATCAGCCATCATACTCACCATACATTCTTAAATAACTTGGCAAGGCGAAATCAACCTCTAAAAGTGGTTTGGTGGCGGGCGGGAAGGGATTTGAACCCTTGACCCTCAGCTTAGAAGGCTGATGCTCTATCCGTGCTGAGCTACTCGCCCACTCAATAAACGGCACTTTTAATGAGACACTTCCAAATAAGATTTTGCCTCGCACCCAGAATATGGCTTCATGATAGCCGCTGCCATCCCGCCTAGACCTATAGGGATAGCTCTAACTGTAGAGGAAAAGGACCGTCTCTCTTAAGTACCCAGCCTAAGTTGAACCTGTGGTTGGTTCTATATATAAGGGAGGGAATCCTCGGCAAAGCAACAGACCTGTTTTTAGAGGGTCACACGCCAATACTTCAGTTAGCGCCAACTATACCCTAAATTCCTTCGACGAAGGTAATAGCGCTGTGGCTCCATTTTGAATGGTTCAGTGAACCGCAATCTAAAATAGGGTGAATGCATGACACTTTTCGCTAATCGTATCAGGAGAATACTGTTCTTGACTGTTTACTTATCCAGCATAGTTGGAAGCCCCAGTATCGGCGTATACTCGTTAGCCACTGAGAAGATGGTGGTTATCCCTGTGATGGTTCCGCAGGAGAAAGCTCAAGAATTCGCCGACTGGCTCCAAACCGAACTCATCTACACATCCATCGCCGGCTCCGTACTGGTAGGCTCCTTTGCCTGCGCAAACTCCAACGGTATGCTACTACCCAGCATGGTTCGCCAAGAAGAGCTGGAACGCATAAAAGCCGTCTTCAAAGGCAACATCACAATCATGGAAACCAAAAAAACCGCCTATGGCAACCTCGTCTTAGCCAACGACAAAGGCGCAGTAGTTGACCCACGCCTAAAACCCAGCGACGTAAAAAAGATCGCTGACACCTTAGACGTAGAAGTGGTGCCCACAGAAATCGCCTCGCTGCCCTATGTCGGTTCATTAGCCACCACAACCAACAAAGGCGTCCTAGCCCACCCGATGCTCAAAGAGGAAGAAAAGAAAACCCTCGAAAGCATACTTAAAGTCCCCGTGGAAGTGGGCACCATAAACTGCGGCATCCCCTATGTCGGGACGGGTTTAATCGCCAATTCCCATGCGGCAGTGGCTGGTTCCATGACAACTGGACCCGAGATGTTTATAATTGGGAATGCACTGGATGTTGTGCAGGAAGAGAAAAAACCATGAAAGCTTTCAAGATAATCGGTGAAATCAAAAAGCCAGAGCTCCAGACTCCATTTACACGCGAAGTCTTAGCAGACAAAAGCGAGCATGCTGTTGAAAAAATCTACGCTGACATCGGCAGCAAACACCGTGTTCGGCGTTGCCACATAAAAATCATCAGCACAAAAGAGCTGGCACCTGACGAAATCGAGGATCCGATCATTAAAAAAATAGTTACCGGGGAAGAGTAAAGTGTCTCAGAGAGCACCAGCCGAAGAGGAACTCCGCCGTCTAAGCGTAGAGATGCGCTATCTAGAACAGACAGCAGAGATGCTTCAGCAGCGCATCAGCATGGTAAACGCAGCCATCGCTGACTTAACCTACGCCAACGCAACCCTAGACGGCATAGAAAAAGAGAAAGAGAACGTAGAAATGCTGGTTCCCATTGGCGGCAGCTCATATGTCAAAGTCAAACTCGCAGACTCAAGCAAAGTCATCGTCGGCATGGGCTCAGGCGTCTCCGTAGAGCAGCCATTGGCTCAAGCTAAGGCAACACTCAAGGAACGCTTAGACGAGTTAGAGAAAACCATGAACGCCGCTCAGCAACAATTCAGCCAAATCGCCGAACGCATCAACAGCGGACGCGGCAGGCTCGAGACGTTGCTTGCGCAATCAAGAGCAGGGAACCAGTAAGCCAAATGTTTGAGAAGCTAAAGTCCGGTTTCAAAGGCTTAGTCACCAAAGTCACCACAACCGAACTTAAAGCTGAAAACCTAACACCTATTTTATCCGATTTTAAGATGAGCTTAGTGGAGAATGACGTTGCGTTTCCTGTGGCAGATAAAATCTGCGATGACCTCGCCGCACGCTTAGATGGTGTGCAGGTTAAGCGGCTTGAAGACCGCAAACAAATCGTTAATGACAACCTGCGTCAGGTTCTGCTGGAAGTTATGTTAACCAACGAGCGGATAGACCTGCTACAGAAGGCAGAGGAGAAACGCCGCAAAAAAGAGCCCCTAGTGCTGATGTTTATAGGTATTAACGGTACGGGTAAAACCACCACCATAGCCAAAGTAGCCAAGTTCTTCCAGGAAAAAGGCTACTCCGGCGTGCTCGCAGGCGCAGACACCTACCGGGCGGGCTCAATTGAGCAGCTAGAGGAGCATGGCAAACGCTTAGGCATACGGGTAATCAAAAGCACCTACGGCGGCGACCCCGCAGCAGTAGCATACGACGCAGTTAACCACGCCAAAGCACACGGAATCAACATAGTTTTAATCGACACTGCAGGCCGCATGCAGACTAACCAGAACCTGATGAACGAGTTAACCAAGGTTAAACGGGTCGTTAAGCCAGACTTTACCATATTCACCGTCGACTCCCTCATCGGCAACGATGCAGTCATGCAAGCCGAAGAATTCAACAAGGCAGTCGGCATCGACGCAACCATCCTCACCAAAGTAGACGCAGACGTCAAAGGCGGCTCCGCGCTAAGCGTGACTTTTGTAACAAAGAAACCCATACTATTCATCGGAGTCGGCCAAACCTACAAGGACCTCGAATTGTTTAACCCCGAAAAATTCGTCAACATGGTCCTCCGCTAAACACCTTTAGGGTTCTTCGACTTCTGTTAGTTGGAACCTTACTTTGGTGGGATAGAGCCAGTACGCTTTGATAAAGTCCTCTGTGGTTTGGTCTATGTCGAGGGCTTCAAAGAAGCTGACTGCATCGGCTTTGACGCCGGAGAGGTCTTTTGAGGTTTCCACTTTAAGGTTGAAGAGGTATTCTTTGCCGATTTCTAGCTGCTCTATGGGGGTTGCGGATACGCCGGGGTTAACCTGCACCATAAAGAGGATGTTGGTTTGGGCGTCTAGAACCGCCACTTTGCCGACACTTGGCGCTTTCGATTTAACCGTGACTAAGCGTTTGTCGAGTTTGCGGAAATTCCATTCGCTTTCTGTGTTAAGTGAGGCTGACAAAAAATCACCATGACTAGTTTGTTTGCGGAGAATAAAAGCCTCTAGGCTACTTTCTTTTGGCATGGAATACGCTTACTGCTTTGCCGAGAGATTCCTCCCGTATATATAGAGTCAACCAGGGGTTCAACTAAGGCTTGGGAGGTTGTTTAAAAATTTTTATGGGTTATGGTGTTCCGAACCATTTTGCTACCCAAGCTGCATACATGCTTAGGCACTCTTTCTGGTATGCCTCCTCGCTTTCCTCTCTTAGGCAGCTGGCAAGCTCTAGATTATGAAACAGCTCCGCCTTCGCCTCCTTCAATACGCCCTCGATGTCATCTAGCATGTTGTTGCCGCCTAAAGCGTAGTCTTTGGTTGATTGCCTCAAAAAAGCCCGTCTATCTCTAAATAACGCGTCAATTTTGCTTTCACTCATATTGGCATCAGCACAAAATGCTAGCCGACCCGATTTTAACGTTGCGTTCGCTCGTGATGGTAGAGGTACTGCTGAGCATAGCCCGCGTAGCGTCCAAAGTAGTTTCTGGCGAAGTCTCCGATTTTCAGGTACTCACTGTCAGTTAAGGTTGTATGGCCCTGTAGCCTTTTCACGAATTCCGAAGGAAGCTTGTCGGAGTAGTGATTGAGTATGGCTCGTTTTACCCAGACATCGACGGGGAACGCCTCGGTCTTATCTAGCGAGAACAGCAGCACGCAATCGGCCACCTTAAACCCTACACCCATAAACTCACGCAGTCGTTCACGTGCTTCAACATAAGACAAATCCCTTAAACTATTGAGGTCAAAGCCTTCCTCAAGCATCTTTTCGGCGGTTGCCTTTACGTATTTGGCGCGGAACCCCAGACCGCACTCTCTTAAGCCGTACTCGCTTGCATGCGCCAGCTGCTCTGGGGTGGGAAGGAGGTAAAATGTTTTTCCGCCGAACTGCCGTTTCTGGCCATATTTAGCTGACATTTTCGCGAGCATTTGTTCGATCGCCGGGATGTTTTTTTGTATCGAGCATATGAAGCCGACAAGGCAGTTCCAGGGCTCCTGACGCACCAACCGTAGCCCTATATAGCGTTGGAGCGCCGCATGAATAAAGCTGTCTCTGTCAACGCAACGGGCTATAGAGGCTAAATCGTCGCCCAACCTAAAGTACCAGCGCACAAAGCTCTCATCAGCACCCTCAAACTCTAACTCGCAACCACACTGACGGATCTTTATGACTTTATCAGCCACAACGCCAAACCACCAGTCTCCCTCCTTCTTCCATCGGAAAACTTGGCCGCAGCAAAGCGAGAAATCCAAATCAAACGCAACATCAAGCAGCATACTATTGCTCCATAAACTTTTCAGGCGACGGAACCTCAGGCGCTAACCCTTTGCGTCTCCGTAGTTCCGCTATGACTTCGCTTGCCTGTTTTTGGGGGACTTTTTCCCAATGGCTAAAAAACGATTGCCAAAACGCTCTTCCAGAGGTTGCCGAGCGGAGTTCTTTGGAGAATCCGAAGGTTTCAGCGACGGGTATGAAGCCTGTGATTTGGGTTAAGAGGCCCTTTTGTTCAAATCCGGTGACTTGGCCTCGGCTGGTTTGGAGTATTCGGGAGGATTCGCTGGATAGCTCCGAGGCTACGGTTATTATTATCTTGTAGATGGGCTCAAGTAGCGCGGGGTTGGCGGTGAGATAGCTGCCAAAGATGGCTTTGCCGACGCCACGCATAACCTCCGAGTCGCCAGTTGCATCGGCGGAAAGCTCCATGTCTACTAGGTCTACTTGTACTTGACGCATGGGTTCTCCGCATAAGGGACCCGCCTGGGCGGCATACTTGAATCCAGAGATGATGGCCTGAAGCACTTCTGGGGATAGCTGCTGCGTTTTGGAGCTGACATCTAATAGACAGTTTTGGTGCTCATCAGCCGTGACAAGTACGCCTCTGTTTTTTTCGGCGTTTTGTTGTTGGGGTTCAACTTTTATGCGGAAGCTGTTTTGCTTGTTAGGGCTTCGAGCCAACGCTGCTGCGCCGGCCTTTGTGACGCTCTCCATGTAGACGACCCGAGGAGAAGAGACCACAACTTCTAAGCCGTTGTTTTTCAGTTGGTTTAAGGTGACTTCCAGATGGAGCTCGCCCATGCCGCTTAGTAGGTACTCGCCGGTGATTTCGTTAACGAATGCTTTGAGATTAGGGTCCTCTGTGGCCAGTTTGCCGAGGCTTTTCTGTAGGGCGTCGATGTCTTTTGGGTTTTTGGGCTCAATTGCCACTGTTACGACTGGCTCAGAGACATAGGATATACCCTCAAAGGGTACCAACCCCTCTTCCTCTTGCATTGAACCCCCAAGCGTCTCACCTGCCGCCACCTTCCCGTCTAGGGTTAGGGTGACTAGGCTGCCTGCGGATGCTTCAGGTACCTCCTCTCGCAATGCGCCCATATCTACATAAACAGCTTTAGCTTCCACTTCGGCTCGGATTGCAGCTCGGATTAATTGGAGTTTATCAGACTTCTTGACTTTTCCTGAGAATATTCTGCCTGATGCTGTGGTGTCTCCGTTGTCGTCTGTATAGGCGTTGGTTACAAACACCGCTGTTGGGCCTTCGTCGCTGCAGTGTATCAGGGCTTGTCCGGCTTTGGAGTTGGGGTTTCCTTCCCATATGCCGCCGATTCGATAGCTCTGTGCCTCTCGGGGGTTAGGCACCGATTTTATTGCCATCTCGATTATGGCTTCCTGTACGGGCATGGTTTGCTTGAGTTTTGTCCAGTCGAGGTTTTTGTAGGCGGCTATGATGTTGCTGAATTTGATGCCCTTCTGTTTTGCACCGTTTAATGTGAAACCCCAGCCATGCAGTGCTGCGCCTAACGCTATGTTGCCTTGTTTGGGGCTGATTTTCCATTGACTCTTGAATGGGGCTTCAGCGTATAGGTCGATGAGGTCGTTGAAGGTGCCTATGATGTGGTTGAGTTTTTTCTGGATTTGTTCTTCGCTTAGTTGAAGTTCGGTGATTAAGCGGTCGATTTTGTTTATGAAAAGGACCGGTTGGACGCGTTCTTGTAGGGCTTGGCGGGTTAAGATTTCGGTTTGCGCCATAATCTCTTCCACCGCATCCACCAGCACCACGGCGCCGTCGATGATGCGAAGTGCCCGGGTGACTTTTCCAGTAAAATCCACATGCCCCGGCGTATCCACTAAGTTGATTATGTACTGTTCGCCGCCATGGCTGTAGAGTAGGGTGATGTTGGCGGTTTTTATGGTGATTTTGCGTTTCTGCTCTTCCGCCAAGTAATCTAGCACCCGTGCCGTACCCGCCATCTGCGAAGATAGCAACCCTGCTCCCGCTAAAAGGGCATCTGCCAACGTGGTTTTGCCATGGTCTATATGGGCGATTATCCCGATGTTGCGTATGCAGTCTTTTTTGCTCATTAACTGCTGAATCTGGGGGATATGTCTAAACCGTGGCATCTCTAAACCCGTAAAACAGGCACTAGTTGAAATGTTGTTCTTATTATCTCTTTTAGCTCTTCTTAGTGTTGGCTGGTAAACTTTGTTCGGATTTTAAATAAAGTGCATGGCAGTTTGATTTGACCAGCGAAGCGGCGGCTCTGGGTATATGTGCCGTGGGGCTGTTTGGAGACTTTTTTTGCCTTTCTGCTTAGCCGCATAACGTTCGGGGGATTAGCCAATTACCCCTTGTTGTTTGCGGCTGTGTCCAGCTTAACCTGTGGCGCAGCGAATCTTTATCTTAAACCCTTCGCAAGGCTACGCCGCAACCTTGTGGCACTCTGTTGCTTGCGGTTGCGTGTGTACCTCTTTCGGTGTTTTTTGTTGATTTAGCTTACGCATCCTTTTTCTTTACAATACATATGCCTACTCCGCTTACAGAAGCGTTAGCCATCGATGTCTTGGGTGATGTAGCTCCGCTTATGAAGTGCATAACGGCTTGGGGGTCAACGGGCGTAGCGTCCACTCAGGATAGCTTGCGGTTGGCGGTTATAATTGGGTGCACACGTAAACTTCTTAACGCACGTGACCTAAATCAATCGGTAATCTGTAGATGAAATAATTGAGTGTTATCTAGAAATGAGTGAAACCAAAATCTGTGTCTTTTCACTCTCAAAGAAGGACCCGACTTTCCGAAGCGCTGTCTCAATCATTGGGCCGATCAATTGGTTAAAGGGGAAAATAGAGTATCCCCACAGGTATTATTTTCGAAAATCTGTCCCCTCTTTACCAATCGGTTCAAAGGTACTCTTTTCGTTTGATAATCAGATTTTTGGGGAAGCAATCATAAAAGAAGGGGTTCAAACATTAACAGAGAAAGACGAAATTCCTGAAACTTTTTCTGGTCACTATAAAAAATGCATAACACTTGACCCAGGAAGCATTAAGATTTACCGATTTCATCCAACAAAAAGCGAGTTGATGGAGTCCGACGTTTTTGCCGACTTTCGGTTCTCACAACTTTACAGCTACCTTACTTTAGAACAATATAAAGAAATTTTAAGGAGAGCAGAGCGTTAAAGAAATCATTTTCCTAACGTAGTATCTTTAAGTAAATTCCCCTAGTAATAGGTTAATGAGAACAATTAGAGCATCAATACAGCAGTTATCCGATGAGCCGTTTGCATCTGTAGTATGCTACCCTAGAGCAATCTCTGTTGAGATGCAAGTTCGCATAAACGAGCTTGAAGAGTTAGGGGTTGAAGCAGTCGAGTTTAGCGGCAAGACCTCAGCACATGCCCTGCAGGTGTTAGGCAAGGGCTATGTGGGCATTGTTGTGGTGGCGCAGATCGGTGGCGAGCGGTTGGCACTAAAGATGCTGCGGATTGACTCCGGTCGACCCAGTCTGGAGCGAGAAGCGGAGCTACTCAGAAGGGCAAATGCGGTTGGTGTGGGCCCAAAGTTCGTCGCGGTTACTGGGCATTTTTTGTTGATGGAACTCATAGATGGAGGCTCCCTTGAGGAATGGCTTACCCTACATCGGAGCTCAACGGAAGTTCACAGGTTAGTTGCTGAGGTTTTGGAGCAGTGCTGGCGACTTGATGCGATCGGTTTAGATCATGGGGAAATTAGCAAAGCACCCAAACACATCCTTGTCAGTAAGCAGGATAAACCGTTTATTGTGGATTTTGAAACCGCAAGTACCACACGCAACGCTTCTAACGTCACCTCAGTCTGCCAGTTCCTATTTCAAGGTAACAGCGAAGTCTGCAGGTCAATCGCACAGGTTTTAGGTCCAAGAAACCGAGAAGAACTGGTTGCGGCACTACGGAGATACCGAAAAGAGAGGACCCGCGAAAATTTCGAGTCACTGCTGCGGCTCTGTGTAGAATAGGACTTGATACCTCTTTTTATGACTCTGCTTTGGATAATCAATTAATACCCGCTTAACCATATGTCTGCTGGTTGAGTGCTCGGTGACGCAGCGGTTACCCCCGCATGGAGCCTTATAGCGCTGTGTTTAGACGGTTGCGGGTGAGGCTTGACACCGTTCTTGAGCACTGTTGTTTACAACCTGCTTGGGAGACATATTTATATGGGTCTTCATTGTTTTACTGCAAGGAAAAACTAAAGGATAGAGTATCTTTGACGACTCCTCATGACGTTCCAGCTTCAATATTCATCGACCGATTAGCAAAGTACCTAAGGGAAAACGTTGACGAAGTCCAACCGCTACCATGGGCAACCTTCGCCAAAACTGGTACACATGTCGAGAAACAACCCCAGAACCCAAACTGGTGGTACATACGCACCGCAAGCATAATGCGCAAAGTCTACGTTCACGGCCCCATCGGCCTTGAGAACCTCCGCAGCGACTACGGCGGACGCAAAAACAACGGCGTCCACAAAAACCACGTCACTAAAGCAGGCGGTAGCGTCATACGTAAATCCCTCCAGCAGCTAGAATCCGCTGGATTAGTCCAAACTACCCGACCTAAAGGCAGAATCATGACACCTAAAGGCCGCAAACTCATGCAGGAAGTAGCAGGAGACCTCGCCAGAGAACTCTCCAAGTCTATTCCTGAACTCAAAAAGTATCAAGGCGAATAAGAAGACAATGTCACATGATGAGCTTGAGCAGATACGTAAACGTAAGCTTCTTTCGATGCAGAACCGAGTAAGCGAAGAACAAAGACAAGCTCAAGCAGAACAGGCAATAGAACAACAAAAACAGGCGCTCCTAGCAAAAATCTTGAGCCCTGAAGCTCGGCAACGCCTCAACAACCTGAAAATGGTTAAGAAAGACTTCGCCGAGCAAATCGAGTTGCAACTCATTGAAATGGCACAGACCGGCAGATTGCCGATCCCGCTCTCTGATGCGCAACTTAAAACCATCCTAATACAGCTTCAGTCAAGGAAGCGAGAGACAACAATAAGAAGGATATAACATATGGCAAGAGTAAAACCACCCGCGAAAAAGCTACGGCTAGCCAAAGCTGGCAGAGAATCACAGTCAGTCCCAACATGGGTAATCGCTCGAACCGACGGCAAAGTACGATCCAACCCCAAACAGCGACGTAACTGGCGCACACGAAAAATAAAGGCATAGGAGAAATCAGATCATGACACAAGAAGTAAAACAAGAACAAATTCCACAAGAAGCCGAATTAGCAGAGGAAGTTACTGAGCAACCTCAAACCGCAGAAGTTACCCCAGCAGAAGCACCCCAAACCCTAGAAGCCCCCGTTGAGCA
This sequence comes from Methanocella sp., assembly GCA_050261115.1. GTDB lineage: Archaea > Thermoproteota > Bathyarchaeia > Bathyarchaeales > Bathycorpusculaceae > Bathycorpusculum. The sequence goes on along the minus strand of JBLNCY010000018.1, from coordinate 37,899 downwards.
AGCAAAGCCCACACGCAAAAAGAAAGAGGAAGAAGTCGTTGAGGAAAGATACTACACTATACCTCTCCAGAAAGCCTTGGCTCGTCCACCCAACAAGCGCACTCCACGCGCCATGCAGCTGCTCAAAGCCTTTGTCGTTAGACACATGAAGATGAACATGAAAGTCAGCGACGAGGAAGAGGCCGAAGAGTTACCGAAACTTATCATTAGCCCAGAGGTTAATGAGTTGGTTTGGGGACGTGGAATCGAGAAGCCGCCACGCAAAATCAAAGTCCGTGTCACCAAAGACAGCGACGGCAACGTTACTGTTTACTCGGCTGAAAACCAATAATTAATTAATTTTTACTTTCATTTTATTTGTTTAAAAGATAACGCCAGCGTATGCCTTTTCCTGCCTCATGGAACAGACAACCATTTCCCCTAAAAATAAGAGAGGGGCCCTATTTCAGAGCAGAGGAGCTTTAGGATTTTATCATTATTAGAAGCATCTTGAATCTTGTAATTGCTGTTAATGCATGCGGCTGGTTAGCGGGCATAATGGTCATCTCACCCTGTTTAAGCGCTATGGGTTTGCCTGCGATTCTGATTTCCACCTCTCCATCTAAAACGTAGACCATTGCGTCGTAGGGGGCGGTGTGTTCACTTAAGCCCTGATTTGCGTCAAAAGCAAACAGCGTCACTGTTCCGGCGGCTTTGTTGATGAGGGTGCGGCTCACTACTGAACCGTCTTGATAGGCAATTAAGTCGGATAGGTTTGAGGCTTGGGCAACCAAGGTATCCTGATTTGTCATAAACATCTCCACTGATAGTTACGGTGCAGCGGGTTATTTGTCTATCTTCTGCGCTCTTGTGCCCAGAGCTCGTAGATTTTTCCTGCGATTTTGGGGCGTATCTTAAAGATCTGCTCGGCGCTAGCAACATACAGGTATACTGTATAGGTGCGTTCCCCCGCGGTGGAACGGGTAAGTACGTAGCATGGCTTAATCGGAAGCTCAGCGGCGTATTGGCTAAAGACTTGGTTGAAAATTTGGTCCATCCGCTCTTCGCTGACGCTGTGGTCAAAGCCCATCTCGAAAGTATAACAATAAAGCTCCTTATGGTCAGGTGTCTCATAGAGGTAATTGGTTATCTCCCGATCCAGAATCTGTAAGTTGCTAATCGAGACCACACTGTTTGCGGATGTTAAGATTTTGGTGTAGTTGACAGATATTTGGACAACTATACCTTCGATGGTACCTATGCGTACATAATCGCTCACTTTGAAGGGTCTTGCAGCTATCAAAAAGATACCCGCTACAAAGTTACCGATTGTCTTTTGGGAAGCAAAACCGACTGCGGCTGCAACGATCGCTGAGAGAGAAACTATCCATTCTGCGCTAAAACCGCCCACGGCGCTGATTGCAGCTATGGCGCTTGCAAAAATTATGATGCGAAAGATTAACGCCAAGTTGTTGGCTACGTTAGCTTCCAGTTTGGTGCGTTTTGCGAAGCGTGAGAGGTAAGTGGTTATCAGCCGCTCAATGGCAATCGCTACTATCACGATTATGATTATTTCCAGCAACACCGTCAGCGGTAAACCGAAAATGTTGGTTTCTACAGAAGCACTGGGCGTAGGGGTCACAGTAGACATAGCAAAAACACTACCTGCCGACTTCACATAAATTTTACCATAAGGCTTATTGCCGCCTTATCGTGTGTCGGGGATAAACTCCATCGATAACGAGTTAACACAATGCCTAGTGTTTTTTTCAGTAAACATTTCACCGGTAAACACGTGGCCTAAGTGGGCGCCGCAGTTGTTGCATTGAATCTCTGTGCGCACCCCATCCGGGTCAGGTATCCGCTTAACGGCACCCGGAATTTCCTCATCAAAGCTGGGCCAGCCGCAGTAGGCTTCAAACTTGTGCTCCGACCGGTACAGTTTTGCGCCACAGCGCCTGCAGATATAGGTACCTTTTTGCCAAAATGCGTAGTACTTGCCCGTGAAAGGCATCTCGGTGCCCTTGTGAACAATAACTCGTTCTTCCTCAGGAGTGAGCTTTTTTGATTTAGTTGCCTGTTGAGAAGCTGACAAAAAAATCCACCACTAGAAATAAACGGCCAGTGCATATAAAAGGCTTTTAAAAACAGTTATAAACCGCCCGATTAACTGTTCTATAGAGGCTTTTTTATGGTTGAAATCACACGGCTATTTTGGAAAAGAGCATACACTTCAGACAACTTTTATTTAGGCGAGATAGAAAGCGCCGACCTAGATATGGCTACTTGGCAGGTTCACAGTTTGTTTGTTGCGTTAAGTGACGAGGCGGCGGAAGCATTTGGGTTTAAACCGCCGTTTCTTGGTAAAGTGATTGTTTGTTTACCAGTTTCAGCGGTTAAAACCATCTCAGATACGGCGCTTCTAAACAAGACGCTTGAAGAGCTCCATGCCCTAAGACAATGCAAAAAGTAAACGGTTAGTTGCGTAGGCGGGTTTGCTGTGGCTTTTTGTTTTCTTTTCTAGGTAAAGTGAGAATAGGGCGCCACATAATGCCACGGTTGAGACGATGGTTGCTGCGATGAGGAAGGGTGACGGAGTCGCTGAGGGTGAAGTCGCCGAAACCAAAATGAGCGTTAAAAGCGCTACCGAGATTACGATTAGAACAAGTAAAAGGGGGATGACTTTTTTCTTCTCCGTCATATGTTTTATGGTGCAGCCGTTTTTTGTTTAAAAGATTTTTTGTCAAGGTTTCTTGACTAAATTCAGTAGTCGACTTCAAAAATCTTGACAGGCGCAGTCCTTTATATAGGCGACAAATGCGATAGTGCCGAATCAGCTAGTCTAAGAAGGCGTCAGTTGCTAGATAGGAAAAGCTTTTCTCTACCTGATTAATTCTTTATATTTATGGTTTTAAGAAACGAAATAGCGTTCTTTTCAGTTATTATCATATTTGCATTAGCCATATCCGCCTTGGCTTTCACGGTGGATGCCTCAAAACCCTTCAGCCTCGCAGTGAGACTTTTTGCCTTAAACGGCTTCATCGCCCTCAGCGTAGCATCCATCCTATCAGCTTTCCTTAAAGAAGTAACCTTGTTCTTCAAAAAACCCTTTACCCGAATCCACCACTACTTCGCCGCAGCCGGACTAGTACTTATCACGTTACACCCTGTTGTTTTGGCTATACAGTATTTGAATCTAGCCGTGTTTCTGCCTAACTTTGGCTCTTTGGAGTTGTTTTTGTATTATGGCGGCCGCCAGGCGTTGATAATAATCTACATTGCATTAGTCGCGGTATTGTTGAGGCGTAAGATTCAGGCTTACTGGCGCTACTTCCACGCCCTTATGTATGTGGCTTTATTTTTCGGTGTGGTGCATGGTAACCTTTCAGGCAGAGACTTCGGAAGCATCGGCATAATGCTTACTTTCAACGCCTTGTTTGGGGTGGTGTTAGCTGCGTTTGTGTGGAAACGCTGGCAACTCTACAGGATGAAGGCAAAGAGTAAGAAGCGGCTTGCGGTATCTTCCAACTAGAAACAGCAATAACCCGCCTCTACAGGCAAAATATTAGCGGCGCTTGCTCCGTGGTATTAGCAAATTCTAAATAACCAAACAACCAAAATAGTAATGGGTGATCGGTGTGGTTTTTGCAAGGATGTCCAATTGGACTTTCAAGAAAGAAAAAGCCGAAGAAGGCTTCATAGAACTCGATAGTCAACTAAACAGCTTAACACGTCAAACAGAGGGCTTTCGTGGTTATATGTCGCTGCTTTCACGAGAAGACGCTTCTAAGGCGGTTATTTTGTCGCTTTGGCAAGACGAAGAGGCGCTAATAGCATCAGAAAAGGGTGCTTTTGTGCAATTAACCGGAAAAATGGAGCCTTATCTGGAGAAGCCGCCGACCACAAGTAGCTTTCGGGTCTTTTCAACCGAACTTTTCCAGCGCCATGAGAAACCTAATCTGCAACCCACCCAGACCACGATGGCAGGCCGAATTTAAAGGCTACACAGCAACAGGCAGGTTCATTGCTGCATCGGCTTTCGCAGATATCTATGCTTGATTTGTCGGTAGCAGACGCAGAGCCCGCTAGTCGTCAGTTCATGTGTGTTTTAGACTGAAACCACATAGGTTTAATTCTCTCAGCATACCCCAGCCATACGGAGATTTTTTTGTTTAAACAAAACTCTAGCCAAAGCTATACTCAACAACGAAAACAAGCCCAGACCTCAAAAAAATACGTCTATCTTTTCCATGAAGGTAACGGCAAAGACAAGAAGTTGCTGGGCGGCAAAGGTGCGGGGCTTTGTGAAATGACCCAGATCGGTCTCCCCGTTCCCCCTGGATTTGTAATAACTACTGAGACCTGTCTTGAGTACTTTGATAATGGCTTCCAGTTCCCCCCTGGATTAGTTGGTCAGGTACAGGCGGCTATGGCGGAGGTTGAGAATGCAATGGGCTTAGGCTTTGGCAACCCAGATAATCCGCTGCTTGTTTCGGTTCGCAGTGGCGCCGCAATTTCTATGCCGGGCATGATGGATACAGTTCTGAATCTGGGTATAAATGACTGTACTGTTCAGGGTCTTATTAGGCGAAGTGGGGATGAACGATTCGGCTGGGATACTTACCGACGATTCATCCAACTATTCGGCAATATCGTGCTAAACGTGTCAGACGACGATTTTCATTTAGCTATGGAGAAACTAAAAGAAGACCGCAATGCCAAAGGCGACCTTGACTTAACAGCGCAAGACCTCCATGAATTAGTTGATATCTTCAAGGGCATCATACTGGAAAACACGGGTAGAGCCCTACCGCAGGACCCCTACCAGCAACTCTACATGGCAATCGAGGCGGTATTCTCATCTTGGAACGGCAAACGCGCCATCGACTATCGACGCGAATTCAAAATCACACCCAAAATCGCCAATGGCACTGCCTGCAACGTCCAAGCCATGGTGTTCGGCAACTTGGGAGATAACTCCGCGACAGGCGTCGCCTTCACGCGTGACCCCGGCACTGGCGAAAATGTGCTATTTGGGGATTACTTGGATAAGGCACAAGGCGAGGACATTGTTGCGGGGATCCGTACGCCTAAACCCATCTCTGAAATGCAGCAAACGATGCCAAAGATGTATGAGGAACTCTCCAAAGTGCGAGAAACACTCGAGCGGCACTTTCGGGAGCCACAGGACATGGAGTTTACTATCCAGGAAGGCAAGCTCTACTTACTCCAAACCCGCAACGCAAAAATGAACGCCACCGCAAGCCTAAAAACCAGCGTAGACATGGTCAACGAAGGCCTACTGACCGAAGAAGATGCTCTGCTTCGCTTAAATCCGTCCTCGCTGACGCAGCTTATGTATTGCCAAATAGACCCAAAAAACACGGTACCCCCAATCGCCAGAGGTTTAGGCGCATCACCGGGGGCAGCTTCGGGTGAAGTGGTGTTTGACGCGGATGAAGCCGAACGGCAAGCCAAAGCAGGCAAGAAAGTCATCCTTGTCCGAGAGCAAACCAAACCCGAGGATATTCACGGATTCTTCGCTGCACAAGGAATCCTCACATCTGTGGGTGGTAAAACCAGTCACGCGGCGGTGGTTGCGCGTGGTATGGGTAAGCCATGCGTTTCAGGTGCAGGTGACATTAAAATCGATAACTTTGAAAAAACCGCCATGGCAGGCACCGTAAAACTAGTCCAGGGCACAACCATAACCATCGATGGCACCTCAGGCAATGTCTGGCTTGGAGAGATTAAGATGGTAGAGCCAGAAATGGGGCAAGACATGCAGACGGTTCTTGAGTGGGCAGACGAGTTTCGCCGATTGGGCGTTCGGGCCAACGCCGACACTCCCCAAGATGCTGAGAAAGCGCTGAGATTTGGTGCAGAAGGCGTGGGACTTTGCCGAACGGAACGCATGTTTAACGCCGCCGACCGCATAGGTATCTTCCAAGAGATGGTCCTGGCGGATACATTAGATGCACGGATGGATGCTTTGGCCAAGCTGTTGCCGCTACAGGAAAAAGATTTTGAGGAAATTTTGCGGGTAATGCAAGGCAACCCTGTTACGATTCGCCTGCTTGATCCGCCGCTACATGAGTTTTTGCCCTCCGAGGAGGAAATCCAGCGGGAAATTGCCAAACTCGAAAAATGCCAAGAAGCCCTAGCCCAAGTATGTAACATCCCCGAACTGCTACGTGACATCGACCCCTCATTGGAGGCCATGTTAACTGAAGACGAACATATGCTAAAGAACCTCGCAGAAATCCAGTCCTTCCAGCTCAAACGAAAAGTCGCAACACTCCAAAAAATCCGAACCCTCCGAGAAGTAAACCCCATGCTTGGCCACCGGGGCGTCCGCTTAGGCATCACTTACCCCGAGATTTATGAGATGCAAATCGAAGCCATACTCGTTGCAGCGGGTAAACTAATCAAAGAGACGGTGCCCATAAAGGTGGAAATCATGATTCCACAGGTCTGTACCAGCCAAGAACTCAACCGTGTCTTTGCGATGATTCGACGCGTAGAGAAACGGGTGAAAGAGCGCATAGAAATCGATGTGCCCTACAGTGTTGGAACGATGATTGAGGTGGTGCGTGCATGTATGCGGGCTGGAAAACTTGCTGAAACAGCGGCATTCTTTAGTTTTGGCACAAACGACCTGACGCAGGCTACTTTTAGTTTCTCAAGAGAGGACGCTGAAAACAAGTTTTTACCCTTCTATAATGAGCACAAGATTCTTCAAGATAACCCCTTTGAAATCCTCGACGTAAAGGGCGTCGGCAGGCTCATGGCTATAGCGGTAGAGTGGGGGCGCAGAACCCGACCGGACCTTAAAGTCGGCATCTGTGGCGAACATGGCGGCGAACCCTCCTCTATAGAGTTTTGCCACAGAATCAACATAGACTATGTAAGCTGCTCACCCTACCGTGTACCTATCGCGCGTTTAGCAGCAGCTCAAGCGAGCATCAAGGAAAAGAGAGGCCTAATAAAACCATTTCAGTAAGCCGTCATTGCAGCTTAAACTATGGTGAGAGGCATGAGCCATGAGCCTAATGAAACCAGCATATGCGTTCTAAGGTCCACTGGTTTGTGGATTGCTTCGCGCTCCAAGCCTACAATGGCACCTAACAAAACCGCCAACAGCAACTGAGAGTGTCTCAAAAGTTAGAACTGTCTGCAAATTAACCTCTCCTTTTAGGCATATAAAAACGCATTCACGCACCTAAAGATGCATCCTTAGCTACCAATGCGCCGTTAAGGGTATCGAAAAGTCGTTTAGTCGTCGATGGTTTCTATCATTTCCTTGCTACAGCACCAGGGCGCCTTTTCCACGTTTCTTTTGACGTCGCCAGTGCAGGAAACCTCGAATTCTGACCTAATTTTACGGCCGCAGATTGTGCACTCAAAGGTTGGCATACCCGAATTGAATTAAGATGAATAATAAAAACCTGCGCTATGGTGCTCGACAGGTTAGCGATAGAATGTAAACAGGTTTTTATTTTATCCTACCTTAAAAATTTAGAAGGTCGAGAGAGGAAGGTTAACTTAAAGGCAAGCGTGAATCAGGAAGAGAGAGAGGGGAAACATTAACTTGCCTTCAAGCTAACCTTTTACACTAATAACAAATATCAACAATTAACCATAAATAACAATGTGATTGTAACACTACAACAACATTACCAAAAAAGAGAAGTTAAGCGGATCCAGCCCCGTGCTAAAAGCTGAGTGACACAAAAAATCGGGACCCATGCCACCTCAGCTTTAGCAGCCGAACCCGCCCAACCTGTCGGGCACCATACACGCTTTTCCACACAAGAAGGTTATCTTTCAAAATAGCATAAAAAACAATGTTGGTTCATATCTGAAGTAACAAAGCGATAAAACAACCCTAACCTCCCAAGACAACTCAACCAAACCAAATACAGAAAAAAGGGAAACTTCGAATCAGCGTTTCTTAACTTACTTATGTGCTCTATTCTTGATGTGCATAAACATGCCAGCAGCTATGGCGGCTGCAGCGATACCAATGCCAGCTACAGTCAAAATTTTCTTCGTATTATTATGATGCAAAAAACCACCTATAAAGGCACCCCACACACATGATATAAACATGTGCTGGTGCAATAATGAGCGCAATAAACCCCATATATCGACGTAGATGCTTGCCACTTTAATGTAGCCACATAATTTTATGAACCATCCTCAAGTAGATGTTGACTATGGGGAGGTGAATGTTTTGTCTAAACGTATGCGTTCAAGCCGAGCAGACACAAACCGGTCCAGCATGGAACCAAAAATGACTGCAGAGGGTAAATATCTCTGTGAAGCTGACAACCGCATTTTTGATACCCGAGACGACTTTGACAGGCACTGCTCCTCAGCACACATAAGCAGATAAACCTCACCTAGACCATTGCGTCTATAGACCATTTTTTTGTTTTCGGTTAGGTTTTCCATCCGGGGCCATGTTTTCGGCCAAAAATCACTTGAACCTGCCCCACAATAACAAACGCCCACCACAGGCTGGAGTAGAAGAAGTAATAGAGAAACAGTTCATGTAGCTTCATTTCCTTAAAGCCTAGCTTGCGGCCAAACCCATAGAAAACGCCTGCGGTAATGCCAAACCCAGCCAAAGACATAAGCGCGATTTTCAGTATGTCTGCAGTTGCAAGCGAAACCAAAAAGAGCGGTAAAGCAAAGTTGAGTTTAACCGAGAGAAATAGCGAAAACACCAGTAGCCCGTTGTAGAGCCAGATGCTTGGAATCAATGCGCTTAGGACAAAAACGGTGACTGAAGGGTAGAGGAAAAAGAGGCTGGGAAGGAACACTTGGGGTTTTTTTGCGAAGCGACGCAGGAGGTCTTTGTACCAGTCCTTCACCCAAAGCGCCTGACCAATCGACCATCGCCTGCGTTGAATGTACCATTTGTGCCAATCGCTGTATACGACGTTTTTGACTTCGACGTCTTTGCTGTAGGCAAATCTGCCCTCGGCCAGAAAGGCTCGGGTGGCCAAGTCGATGTCTTCGGCAACGACTGTTCGGAAACCATTGACTTTCTCAAACATCTCGCGCCTAATCGCAAAGGCCGCACCATTGACTGCGGGGCATTTTTTCATGAAGTATGAGGAGAGCCAGGCGCTCATGTTGAAGGTAAGGTACTCGTAGTAGGTCATTTTGGAGAGGAACGATTTGTCTTTGGTGACTTCTTTTTTGATATCTAGGATGTCGGTGTGCTCCATTTCCATGACGATTTTGCGCAGGTAATCGGGATCGTTTGGTATGCTTACGTCTGCGTCTAGAAAGAAGAGGACTTTGCCTGTGGAGAGTTTGACGGTGTTGTTGCAGGCGTTTGCTTTACCTTTTCGTTCTTTGTTTATGATGATTGTCACGTTTTCTTTGTTGATTTTTGAGAGTTTCTCTTTGAAGGCACCGGTTGGTTCATCTACAGTGACAAAGATTTCTTTTGTGACATTCTGTGGGCAGAGGACATCAAGCATACCTTCTAATTGGGTGGATTCCTTGAAAATAGGGATGAATATGCTTATGTCCAAAGTCATCCTCGCCTGCCACTTTCGAAGCCATCAACTAAATTCGCACTTCAGCTTTTAAATGATTCTAAGCAAACGCTAAATGGACGCAAGCATGCGGCGGCTAAATTTTTTTCTTAAGCGGACCCAAACCAATAGGCCCCACCCGGAAAAGAACCTCCGCCTCGTGCCCATCGTTACCAAAATCTGCCTCACTAAACAATACACTCCTAACGCAACTGGTCTCTAGGATTCGCGCGAGGTCGAGGAAATTCTTTTCTGAAACATGATTAGACGGATTTATGGTTCCCTCCAAGTACTTTGCATTTGTCATCCGTAGCTGCTGAAGCAGTAGCTTTTTCTGTAAACCGTTGCCTCGATATGCCTCATCGACCACTACTTCCCAGCTAAAAAAGGTATCCGGCCTGTTAGGGGGAACATACCCCGATGAGAAAGCAACTACACGGTCTCCGTCCAAAGCGACTAGGCAGGTGTCGCTGAAGTCTCGCGCAAGCAAAAAATAGGTGTAGCGGCTGTTTAAGCCCACATAGGGCCGGTTTGCCGTAAGAAGCTTGTAGACTTGGCCGATGTCACTGACCTTAACTCTGCGGATGGTTAAATCCGAGGGGGCGAGTGGTTTTTGTGTCATGGTTTTTTCCCGGGGTGGCTTCTGCGGCGTTGCAGTCGAAGGGTTCCTTTTGGCACAAGTGAGGGGGTCTTGTTTTTGTCGGACAATAGTTTTTCGACGCCGATTGGAGTCTTGTGCTCGTCGTCTAATTGGAGGTGGCATCGGTGGCATTTCAGGTCACATTTTGCTGGCTGATAGGTATCAGGCTCCTGGTAGGTGGTGATTACGCCTTCATAGTTGCGCAGAACCGTTTTGTGGGTTGACCATGATAGGATATAGTTGGGCATGATGGGGATTTTTCCGCCTCCGCCCGGAGCGTCGATGACAAATGTGGGGACCGCAAAGCCGCTAGTGTGGCCTCGCAGGCTCTCGATGATTTCCACCCCTTTGCCTACGGATGTTCGGAAATGCGTTAAGCCTTCTGATAGGTCACACTGGAATAGGTAGTATGGGCGAACTCGACTCTGGACTAGTTTCTGGTTGAGTTTCTTCATGATTTGAGGGCAGTCGTTAACGCCCGCAAGCAATACCGATTGGTTGCCAAGAGGTATTCCCGCATCAGCTAGTTTTCTTAGTGCTGCTTTGGCGGAAGGCGTTAATTCTCTTGGGTGATTGAAGTGAGTGTTTAACCATAAAGGGTGATGCCGCTTTAGCATATCCACAAGTTCATCAGTTATCCGGTAAGGTAGAACCACTGGGGTTCTAGTGCCAATTCTCACCACCTCAACATGTGGAATCCTGTTTAATTCAGTTAATATCCAATCGAGATAATCGTCTGGCACCATAAGTGCGTCGCCTCCGCTTAGAAGCACATCTCGGATTTCAGAGTGACGTCGGATGTATTTGAGACCAGCGACGATTTGTTCTCGACTAGGAATATGCTCGGAGTCACCGACTTTTCGTTTCCTTGTACAGTGCCTACAGTACATGGCACAGCGGTTACTGATTAGAAAAAGGACACGGTCAGGGTAACGGTGGGTTAAGCCTTTAACAGGGCTGTCCTCTTCTTCATGGAGTGGATCAGCCATGTCACATTTAGAGAGCGCTAGCTCGGCTGGATTGGGAAAAGCCTGTTTAAAGACAGGATCATTGTGGAGGTTTTCTTTGTCGATAAGTGAAGCGTAATATGGGGTGATGCTTAACGGGAACTTTTTAATCGTTGCTTCAAGCAGGGCCTTTTCTTTTTTTGAAAATTTTATGCCCATAAAACTTTCGAATTCTTCTATGGTTCTAATGGAGTTTCTGATTTGCCAGTTGTAATCTATCCATTCAATAGCGGAAGCAGGACTATCGAGCTTCTTGAATCGGTACAGCTGATAACTTGTTAGTTTTTCGGGGTTTTCCAGGATTTGTTTCTCTCCTCCGGGGCTCGCTTCAAGGCGCTAACGGGCTAATACTTTTTATAGATATTTGCAAAACGAGGTTTGCAAGTTAGCGAACCCTCCTTTACAAGCCAAGAACTAAGAAACCTGAAAAAAAGATCTGTTGTATTGGCGTTTTTGTGCTTCTAGGAGCTACATTATTATCTGTGAGGCTTAGTTATGTCACTGTTATGACTAAAGTTAAAGCCATAAGCCTTCTCTCCGGCGGCTTAGACAGCATGCTAGCCACTGAACTAGTTCGCCGACAGGGCATAGAAGTAATTGCTTATAACCTAAAGACGCCCTTTGGCATCCCAAAAAAGGACGGCAAAAGCGAAGCCCAGCAAGCCGCAGAACAACTCAATGTCCCGCTTGTGGTTCAGAGCTTCGATAGGGCATACATCAATATGCTACGTCACCCCAAGCATGGCTACGGCAAAAACATAAACCCATGCGTAGACTGTAAAATCTTTATTCTAAAAATGGCTAAAAAATACGCCAAAGAAGTCGGCGCGGACTTTCTCTTTACAGGCGAAGTGCTGGGCGAGCGCCCTATGTCCCAGCATGGACCTGCACTCAGAACTATCGCTAAAGAGGCTGGCTTAGAGGGAAAGCTTCTGCGACCCTTATCTGCCAAGCTGTTACCTGAAACTGAAGCAGAAAAGAAGGGGTTAATTGACCGTAACAAACTCCTGGGCATCTCTGGCAGGGGCCGTAAACCCCAAATGCAACTTGCCAAGGAATACGGAATAAAAGTGTACCCTTCGCCAGCAGGGGGCTGCCTCTTAACCTGTGAAGAATACGCTAAAAAACTCCGCGACCTGTTTGACAACAAGCGAAACATCTCCCTAGTAGACGTAGGGTTGCTCCGTGTAGGCAGACACTTCCGAGTGGGAAAAAACAAAATCATAGTTGGCCGGAACCAAGCGGAAAACAATTTCCTAACTTCGCATAAAGCTAAAGGCGACTACCGCTTTGAGTTACCTGACATAGTAGGCCCCACCACGTTACTGCAGGGACCCAAAACTAAAGCCGTCATCCAAACCGCAGCAAACCTAACAGCCTTCTACTCGGACGCCAAAACCTCAAGCGTAACCGTAAAGTACGGCCAGGAAGCTCTAAACAAAACCATCATAGCCAATAAACCTGAGAGAGCTGATGTAGATAAGTTGCGGGTTGGCGCAGAGACAAAAGCCACCTAGCTCCCAGCCAGAATTTAATGGCATAATCTGAAAAATAAAAAAAACACAAAACTATGATTAGAAATGATCGAAACTGCCTATCTCCATATCAAATTCAAGGATAAAAGCGGCGAATGGTCAATCAATTTGCCATTCGTATGCGACAAATGCGGCGTATGCTGTAAACTAGACGACTTCTTAACGGCTGGACCAGCAAAAGTAACCCCCCAGTCGAATCCACAACTGCATCGCAGAATCACAACGATTTATGAGGAGATGGGTAAACGCTGGAAAGCCAACGCAGAAGAATACGACCACTACATCACGCACACCCCATGCCCCTTTCTAGAAGACAAGATGTGCTCGATTTATCAAAATAGGCCTGAGGGGTGCCGACAGTTCCCCAACACGCCATTTGGAATGCTCTCACAGGATTGCGCAGCACTTGAGCGATTTAAAGCACAAAGTGCAGCTCTTTGCAGGGGCAGAAGAGCAGACAAATCGTTCAATTTCACAGAAGACGGCGTTCTAAAGAGCCAGTTCACCGAGAAACAGTACAAGAAATGCCTCGACCAGCTCAACAAAGCTGGAATAACAAAAGAAGAGTTAGCGCTCTTTGCCCAACTCAACCAATAAAGGGTTAGGGCGAGTTAAAATGCAGTTTCTTTGCTATCTTGTTTACTTTCGTGGATTTTTGTATTAGTTGCTTGTAGGTTCTTAGCCTGACGAACGTGCAGTTTTTTGAGACCCAGTCTATTGCTTCTTTGGTGAAGCCTGTGTTGGAGATGAGGACGCCTGCGCTGGCTGTTTTGTTTTCTCGGGCGAAGGCTATTTTGGAGCAGAATCTTTGCACTTCTTGGATGTCGACGGGTTCTTGGCGGGGTTTGCATTCTACGATTACTTTGTATTTTTCTTTTGGGTGGTCTAGATGCGCATGGATGTGTACAGATCGGGTGTGTAACACAGTGTTTTTGCGTGTGTTGTAACCCATGTTTTTGTAGAATGTCTCGACTGATTCCTCGAATTGTCGGTCTGTCATCTTTCCCCCAGATTCCTGAAAAAATACTCCGCTTATATCTATTTTGGTTGTTTATTCAACATCTAATCGTAAATTGATAGAAGATTACACAACATAAAGGTTGCTTTAATGAATATTTTACATATTAGCGCATACTATACCAAGAAAGAAGTGAATCAACCACAAAAATACCAAGAAAAATCTATTCACCCGTCACCAGCCAACCCACCCCAATGCAAAAATAACCCGCAAACAAAGCCAAAAAAACACCGACTCAGGAGCCGCCACACTGCAGAGCCGCAGACGAAGGTTAACGTAATAGAAAGGAGTTGTGTGCTTTTGACGACGACGGCGAGTTTTTTGAAAAGGTGTTAAGCGCCAATCAAGAGCCGACAGAAGGCCGTCCTCTATGGGGCGCACGACTACACGTCTTCTAGTGCAAATCTGGATCTCGGTAGAGTCGTGCATATTGACATGGAACCCCCAGGCGAGCACAAGCTCTACATAATGGGGGGAACGGTAATTACGAGCAACATGAATTCGGTAACTGCCACCGAAACTCAGTTCAATTTAGTTCAGCAATATTTACCCGTAGGTTACGGCACAATTCGCCCAACCCTTTCGGTTTTATCTCCCCAAAATCAAACGTTTAATGGGTCTAGTGTTCCATTGGTTTTCACCGTGGATAGAGCAATTAGCTGGGCAGGCTACAGTGTTGATGGAAAAGCAAACGTAACTTTAAGTGGTAACCAAACAATCAATGACCTTCCAGATGGCTCTCACACAATAACGGCCTTTACCAATGACACATATGGAAACGTTGCCGCCTGCTCAATAAATTTCAATGTGCAACTGCCGCCTTTCCCCACTCTATACCTTATAGTGACTTTAGTAGTGGTTGTCATAGTCATAGGTGCGCTTCTCAACTTCAAGAAATTGAAAAAAGCTCATGTGACTCTTTAGAGAGTAGTATGTGGCGTGTCTCGAGGTATCTACAGCGCTTGGCATCGGCGCGATTTACCGGGGAACAAATGTGCAGCCAACCACTCTAGCCGTCTGCAGCCACACAGTCTCTGCCGCTAAAAACCAGCAACCAGCCAAATATACGCCGCCACTGTCTGCAGTTGCTGAGTCCATATATAAGGGAGGGAGTCCTCGGCAAAGCAACAGTATCTGCCGCATCACTAAACTGACGACATACCTGCCTGGGAACCTAACCCGCTATGGTTTCTTCATAGCTTCCGACTTGAGTTCTTTAGGCATCAACTCAATCGCATAACGTAGTGCAGTTCTTGGCATGACTTTGCGGTTCTTAACCACGTAATCAAACACTTCCTTTTGATGCAGCCGGCTTTCCTCCTTTAGAAGCCACCCATAACCCTTCTGAACCAAATCGTCCCCATCGAGGAGCAGAATATTGCAAATCTCAAAGGCTTCATTTAGGAATTCGCCGCATTTTGCAGGAATAATGAATGAGACTGCCGAGGCGCGTTTTAACCAGCGGTTTGGGCTTCTCGCCCAGCTTATAACTTCCACCACAACTTCGGGGTACCTCTCGATTAAGCCACCGATGGTATGGTTAGGAAAGCCGTCGCATTCCGCCCAGTTAGTGACGTAGCTGTCGATCCATCGCCTAAACGTTACTATATCAACTGCATCGAGGTTTTCCATGTAATGGGGCATCCACTCGGAGACGACAAAAGCTTCCTCCATGTAGCCCGATTGGTAGAGTTCTTCACAGAGCGCAAAAATTTCTTGTTTAGGTTTAACTTTGACCTGGGACCAGAATTTCCGGGCAATTTTGCCCACGGTGCCGGTTTTGACGCCATAGGTCTTGATTTATTCTTTAAAGTACCGCTTTGCAGATTGCCTGGCGGACTCATCCGCGTTTGCTCTTAAGTCTTCGCGAAGCTGCTCGATTAGGATGCTCATAACAAGAAGGCAGTAACCTGGAAATATTTAGCTTTCCTAAAAGGTCTTATCAAAAGTTGGGGGAGGAAGATCTAAAAGTCTTCCATCTGGTAGAGGCCTAAATCGATATTTAGGCACTTCTCGGGGCCGTGGCTGTCTTCAAGGTCATAGAGGTGGCTGGTGGCTCTATCAAGACGGCTCTTTTTAGGTGTCACTTTGGCTTTAACCATCCTTACCTTTTTGGGCTTCGCTATGATGGGAGCAGCGATTACCAGGGAGTTGTCCAGAAGCGCGGGTGCAACTGGAGTGACTTCAACCTTTACCGCGTCAACGGGAAGGCCGCATTTTAGTTCGTCAGGTACATGTTTAGTCAACGCCTTTTCTCCTCCAAACTTCTGCACTGATTAGGTCTCTTATTGCGACTCGAATGGCTTCAGCTCGGTTAGGATAGAACCGCTCGTCCACTAACTGATCTAAAGCTTTTATATACGTTTCAGGTAGATACAGAGTGATTAGTTTCAAGTGAGTATTGACTCCCCTGCTGCTTTTACAACTATACTACGCTACTTGTCACTTATACTTCTACATATTATGCTACATATATGCACATAATATGTTGGTACTACAGTATATAAATGAAAAAACAGGGTTTATTCATCAAAACAGCAATAACACCCCCAAAGGAGACACGTTTTTATGTTAAGACACAGCAACTAACGAGCAGACCAAACATGCACAACAAAATCCTAATCCGCAACTACGGCTGCAGCTCCAACACCGCAGACGGCGAAACACTCGCAGGATGCCTAAAACAAGCAGGCCACACAATCACAAATTCAGAGTCAGACGCAGACCTCATAATTTTCAATAGCTGTGCAGTCAAGGGACCCACCGAGAACCGCATAATCGACGACATAAAACAGGTCTCACGAGATAAAAAAATCATAGTTACCGGTTGTCTTCCGAAAATCAGCTATCAGCGCTTGGAGCGCGAAGCACGGTTTGATGCGGCAGTTGGCCCCGCAAAAGGTGGCGACATAGTGGATGTTGTGGCGAGAGTTTTGGGGGGCCAAAAAGTAGTAGAGCTAGAGGCGCCACGGGAAGTTCCCTCACTCACCCTGCCAAAAATAGCAGCCAATCCTGTGATCAGCGTTGTTCCCATCAACTATGGCTGCCTGGGAAGCTGCGCCTACTGCTGTGTTGTGCAAGCACGCGGCCACCTAAGAAGCCATAGCATACCAGAAATCGTGAAAAGAATTGAAGCAGATTACTTGGCGGGTGCTAAAGAGTTCTGGTTAACTTCACAAGACACCGCAAGCTACGGCCGAGACTTCCACACAGACTTAGCCGAATTACTCTGCGCTGTCGGGGCTTTGAAGGGCGATTTCAGGGTTCGAGTGGGTATGATGACGCCCAACCTGGTCACCGATATCCAAGAGCGCCTTGTTGGCGGGTTTATGGATTCTAAGGTGTTCAAGTTTCTGCATTTACCTATCCAAAGCGGCGACAACAACGTCTTGAGAGGCATGCACCGATTCTACACAGTTGAAGAATTCAAAGGCATCGTGGAGGCTTTCCGGGAGGAGTTTCCCGACTTGACCCTGGCAACCGACGTGATCGTAGGTTACCCGGGCGAAACCGAAGAAGCATTCAACCACACCCTCGAATTACTCAGGGAAATCCAGCCGGATGTAACTAATGTTTCCAAGTTTTTTGCTAGACCCAAAACACCTGCCTGGGACATAAAAGAGGGGATAGTCGAGCAGGAGGAGATTAAGCGCCGAAGCACCATCACCGCGGAGTTGGCTAGGGAGCTCTCGGCTAAACGTAACATGCGCTGGGTTGGCTGGACCGGAGAAGTGCTAATTGACGAAAAGGGAAAGGTTGAGGGTTCCTGGATTGGACGCAATTTTGCCTACAAACCCATCGTAGTTGAGAGCAGCAAGCAGCTTCTGGGTAAATCGTTGAGGGTTGAGGTTACCGCGGCTGCGTTGACTTACCTGAAGGGCAAGATTGTGGAAGAGGGGACTGGCGAGTTAGGCTACGTTGTCATCTAACGCGGCATATAAGTTAGATGGGATGTTGGAGTGCTATGCGCCATTCCTCGCCATACGCTGAAACGGTGGTCCAATAGCATTCTTTGGCCACAACCAAGTTTGAGGCTGCATCCACAGTGAACTCGTATGTGCCATAGCCAGAACTGAAATCAACTACGTGTCGCCCCAAAAGCAGAAGCTGCACATAATCCTTGTAGGCAGGATCAGTGAACATGTTCTTGTATTGTTGTCTAGAGTCGGTGTCATAAACCATCAATCCGTCCAGTTGCATTACGGTCATGGTATAGGGGGTTTCGGCTAATGCGGTGGTTATGGTATCGTTGAGCAGTTTGGCGGGGTCAAAGATTATGCTAACGGTGCCGATGAGGTCTTTGTTGCTGTTAAATATTGGTGCCGTTATGAGGTTGCCCATCATGTCTGATTGTAGCGGTATGACGGGGCTCATGGTTGGCCTGATTTCGCCGTATGGGTTGGGGTTTAGGTAGGGTTGTTCGCCGACGTTTCGGCCCTCAATGTAGCTCCAGTTTTGAGGTTCGACGGCTACTATGGTATTTTGCAGGTTTTCTGTGGCGGCGTTGATTATGTAGGAACTGTTTGCTACTAACGCAGCCAGAATCGCATGCGCCTGTGACCCAGTTAAGCCTGCACTTGAGAGCTGCTTGGATGCATAGATGAGGCTTTCACCCATGCGTTTGATTTCTACTTCTACGCCTGCTTGCACTTCTTGGAGAGTAGCAACCATTTGGACTTTGGCTTCTGCTGCGTTAACTTGGTCGATAAGTGCACTATTTTGGGAAGCATAGTAAAGATTTGCACCAAAAGAAGCAAACAGTAGTGCCATCAAGATTAGAGGAGGGAGCTTTGTATTGTTCAAGCTTACACCCGTATTGTAAAGTAAGCGCTAAGGATTTAGCCTTTATCATACATGAGGCCATTTATGATACCTCCAGAGGGTCAAGCGGCCTCTATTGCTCTGCCGAGGGATCTCCCCCCTTATATATAGTCAATGGCGGGTTGAACCTACATTTGAAGCTGCCAGCATAGCCTCCTGCCTCAGCAAATCCAGATTTTTTAAAGAGGATTAATCAGATATTGACATCGATGAAAATAGCTAACTAATATCTTAGATAAGCAGGGAATAAGGATTATGAGTGAAGCGGATTACAAAGGAGTCCTCCGTAGCAAGATACCATGGGACCCAATAATTGATCAGACCAAATGTACGGTGTGCGGTAAATGTATCGAGTTTTGCCACATGCAGGCCTTCAAAACAGAAACAATCAATGGCAAAAAACAGACTACGGTTAACCCGAATCGTTGTGTAGTTTTCTGCTGCGGCTGCGAAGACGTCTGCCCAGCTGGCGCCATCAGCCACCCTGATGAAGAGCAAACCCAAAGGACAATCGACAAACTAAAGCGAACTCAATCGTGACTAGACCTGAACATGCTTGCTTAAGATAGCCGAAGCAAAAGAAATAATTAGGGTTTTTTAGTTGCCGCTACTTTTATGCTCACAATAGCTTCAGCGGTCTCTTTAAGCACCTGTGGAGACAAACCCAAGCCATCTATAGCTCCTTTGAATGCATCCTCGTTAACGATGAACTCAAGCGGATAGGGCTTCTCTTCAAGCACTTTCACATCGCTAAAACCGGCCTCCCGGATTAGATTAAGGTAGGCTTCTTTGATTTCTGCCCCTGCAATACATCCAGCATAGGCCTCAACGCTCTCCTGAACAACAGTAGGCAAAGGCTTTAGCAGCACAATATCAGAAACCATCAGGCGCCCATTAGGTGCAAGAACACGGAACGCTTCCTCAAACACGCGCCGCTTGTTAGGCGATAGATTGATGACGCAATTTGAGATAATGACATCAACGGAGTTGTCAGCAACAGGCAGGTTCTCGATTTCGCCCAAGCGGAACTCGACATTTGAGTAGTTGCCTTTCTTTGCGTTAGCTCGGGCTTTGTCAAGCATTTCAGGCGTCATATCTACACCGATAACTTTACCCTTGGCTCCAACTTTTTTGGCAGCTAAGAAGCAATCAAAACCGGCGCCAGACCCCAAATCTAGTACACGCTCACCTTCTTTTAGCGAGGCTAACGCGGTGGGGTTTCCGCAGCCTAAGCCTAGGTTGGCGCCGTCGGGAACAGCCAAGATTTCTTCCTCGCTGTAACCTATCATTTTGCTGAGTTGTTTGTTAGAGGGTGGGGCAGAACAACAGCTGACGCTTGAAGCGCAGCATGAACCGCTGGTTTTGGCTACTCTGGCATAGCGTTTTCTTACTTCTTTTCTTATGTTTTCTTTCTTCATTTTTGTTGTCCCTCTTTGGTTATTGCTTTTATTAGGGGTGTTACTGTTTGGGTAACGGCGTTTTGGAATCGGTCTGCTTTTATGAGCATGATGCAGCAGACTTCTCCTTGTTTTTCGCACGCAACTACGGCTAGCTTTTCGTTGGGCCTTAGGTTGGCTTTTTCTCGGAGGTCTTTGGGTAAAACGATTTGGCCTTTGGTATCCATGGTTATTACTGAGTCAATTCGGCAGATTTCCTCGTCGCCGCAACAAGACATGTTATTTCACAGGTATTTTGTTAGCACCGACTCTTTACTACTTTTCGGAAAAATCAGAAAAATCAGACGATTAATTGAAAAGTAACCCGCCCCTCCTACTTAACTTTGCGGCTGGCCGCATCTATTTTTCATAAACGCCTTATACACTAAAATTGGCAATAAATTGTAGAGGAGGTTTATAGTTCTGGGACGTCGTCGAATTGGTCTTTGGCAATCAAGTCGCTGTCAGTCCGCAGGTATTCCTTGCCATCCACAGTGACCAAGTGTACATCGTCACCTTTGCGCCATTTGCCCATGGCTGTTCGGAAAACGGTGGTGTAGCTGACGCCTCGTTTTATGTTAGCAATTACCTCTGCTCGTGAAACGATTGAGGTTTCGCAGACCATGTTGCCAAAGTCAGAGTGTACTTCTAGGGTGTCAACTGTAGGGCTACCGGCCTTGGATCTTACGGCGGAAATTAAGTAATCTGCCCACTTCTGCATCGTATCACCAAACCCAGTTGTATTTAAAGTATTATTTAACGCTTGTTGCATAGAAAAACCATAAACCACTATTTTCAAGGGTCACTAAGCAAACAACCAAGCTGAAATGGATGCGTTCCATGCATTTATCCAAACGACAACATCAGAACCTTTAAGAATATCAAATCTGAACCCAGTTTTTGGAAGGGAGAGAAATACGTGAAAGGATGGCAAATTGCCTTATACATAGGCTTTACTCTGGGCATTGTTTTATTGATTTATAGTCTATTCATCGGAACTATGATTGGCGCTAACTGGTTTGGCGAAAACGCACATGACCAATGGCACATGAACAACTATTTCGTCATCGAAGGACAATACGCCTACAGTATTTTTGGCATCGCCACCATGATCATCGGGGGCTTAGCAACAGGCATAACAATGACAGCATTCCTAAACTACCACAAAACCCGAAAAACAGTCCTCATCCTAAGCACAGCCTTCATCATAGCCATCATCATGACAGGCCTTGGCTTTAACACCCTAGACTTCATGCTGGGAGGCTTCTACTGGACCAACCAAACCTACCCACCCCCCGTCCAAGTGCCCCTCTTTGGCTCAGTAGATGTATGGAACTTTTACTTCTTTTTCTTTGTAGTGCCACTCTGGGCCAGCGGCTACTTCATCGGATCAAGCTCAGCATACTTCACCTTCATCCACAAACCACTCAAAGCAGCAGGCGCCTATGTTGCAAAGCAAAACTTCGGCATATTACACCAGCCCCAACCAAAAGCTTACTTCGCCGAGTCCCGAACACACTGGAGAACCCCCGGAGTAACCACATCAGCATTCGACGGCACAAACTAACCCATCTTTTGCCTTTGCGGGTCTTTACGCTATAGCTTAACAGGTAAAAACAGAGTTAACGATAGATGAAATTTAACTTGAGAATCAATAGAGAGGAAAATTAAAAGTTGGACGGATGGCCGTTTAGACCATGCGTTTAACTAAGTCGTTGATGGCGTCGGCGCGGTAGCCTGCTTCGCCGCCAGCTTTAAAGGAGTTCTTGGTTGAACCCTTATACCCCTTGCTGGGTGGGTGTAGCTTGAAGCGTGGCTCGATGTTGGGTAGGTTCTTGTATGCAACTTTGCAGCTAAGGATGTCGTCGGCGAGTTCATCGATGGATTTGTAGCCTATTTGTGAGAGGTATTCGTCGGTTAGTTTTTTATTGCCTAATTGTCGACCTCGTTTCTGTAGCAGGGCAATGACGGTTTCTTTGGTGGGTTCGCCCCAAGTGATATAGTTGTGTACGCGTTGAAGCATGCCTTTGTAGGCGGGTCTGCTGTCGATGAGGATTGCGTGATTAGTGTGAGTTAATCGGAGCAGTTCAAGTGTTTCGCGAGCTTCCTTTAATGCGCTAACAGTGCCGCGGACTCGGACGGCTATGAGGCATTTGCATTCTTCAGTTTTCTGTTGTGACATTTTACTTCACCCAATCTGTTGTTGTAATTAAGTTGTAAGTCTTCTTTAAGCTATCAAAGATTGCGCATGCATATGACGGGACGGTTCTGGTTGAGCCGTAGCTGCGCATCCAGAGATCTTTAACGCCTGCTAAGCCCAGGATAACTTTGGCGACTTCGCTGCTAACCAAGCCTAAGCCTCTTGGGCCAGGGATGATTACTGCTCGGACACCACCGCATTTGCCTTCAACTTGGAAGGGGATGCTATGTGGCTTTCCGCAGCCGCATTCCCAACTACCACAGCCCCGCTTAACGGGGATGATGTTTAATCGGGCGTTTACTGCTGCTTTTTCGATGGCGTTACGAACTTGGCTGGCTTTACCTTGGCCTAATCCGATATAGCCGTCACGGTTGCCGACTGCAACGATTGCCTTGAAGCGTGATTTTTCGCCTGCGTCAGTTTGCTTCTGAACCAAGTTAACGTTGATGACTTCTTCTTGTAAGTCAGGAATCAAAGAGTCAACGATTTGTGATTCACTGATTTTGATGCCGGATAGGAACACTTCTTCGATTGTTGTAAGTTTACCTTCTTGAACCAATTTACCTAGACGAGTTCTTGGAACCCAATTGTCTAAGCTGCTTTGGCGTCTTTCGCTATCTCTACTTCTATCTCTTTGACTCATTCTGTGTTTTCACCCTTCTTGGTTGCCTTTTTGGCTGGCGCTTTTTCTTTAGCGGGAGCTGTCTCTTCTTTTTCAGCTTTGGCTTTAGCTTCTGCAGGAGCCTTCTCCTTTACTGCTTTTTTCGCAGCTTCAGGAGCTTCCTCTGACTCAGCTTCTTTAGCTTTGGCTTTAGAAGCTTTAGGTGCCTCTTCAGCAGCCTTCACTTCAGCTTTAGCGGATGCTTCTTTCGGTGCAGCTTTAGCCGCCGGCTTTGGAGCAGGCTTAGGCTTTGCTTTAGGTGCAGGTGCACTCTCGGGTTCAGGGGCAACCTCGGCGCCTTTAAAGGAGGCAACGATTGCCGCCCGAGTCTTGCTGAAGTGCTCAGCGAACTTTTCAGGAGCTAAACCGTTATCGATGCATTTTCTAAATTTAGCTGCATAGACCTCGGCATCCTCCTCGCTTAGTTCCTGGGCATAGTTTGCGATGTGATCGCCCCGTGCCCGGTGAGCTACGATTTTATCCTCGCCGTGTGGAACTTCTACGCCGGCATCAAGGACACCTTGCAATATTGCAAAGACTCTGGCGCCTTTGGTTGGGATAATCATGCCGATGTCTAGGATTGCCTCGTCTATGCCTGCCGCTTTAGCTTTCAGCCCACAGAGCAAGCCAGTGAGGTATGCTGCGGGGATGTTGCCTGTTGCTGCCTTCCATCCGTATTTCTTGACTAGCTCACGGCTGTTTGCTGCTGCAATGGTCATGTCGCCGATTGGTTTTGCAACGATTATTTGTGCGTTGGCATTGCTGATTGATGGACGCGCAACTAGTCGAGGTTGGCCTGAGACAACCATAGCCTTGCGGGCTTGGTAGTCAGTTTTTCCTTCGCGTCTGCGTCTGACTTGTACACGGTAATTTGCATTTCTTGCCATCTTAACGTTTCCTCCATTGATCGTTTGCCTTTAAGTTGCGCTCCATGTCCGCGATGGATTGGAATCGCCCGCTACCAGCCATTCTATAGTATTGGGTATAGGTGGCTTCTGTGATAACTCGGCTTGCTTTAAGCTCGCGAAGTTTACGTCGCAGAGAGCGTATTCTGATCATCCAAGCATCTTTCTTGGTAACTTTTGCATAGCCAGCGCCAGTAACGCTACCAGGGCCACTGCGTCTGCCTAAGCGTTTCTTACCACGGATTCTTTTTGCACGTGAGCGGCTAACGCCTTTCACAGGCAATGAAACGATGACTTTCTCGTGAATCAGCTTACGGACTTCTTCACGTGTGATTGCACCATCCACTTCGTCGATGCGTGCAGGATCTATCCAGACACGGTTCTGTCCAACTTTGAGGATCTGGGCAGCTAAACGTCTCTGTCCGGTCAGGTTGGTCATTGCTTCTTATTCTCCTTCTTCTTTGATTTAGATTCCTTCTTTTTTGAGGTCTCTTCTTTTTTGGGCTTCTTCTTGTCTTCTTTACCCGTCTTCTTTTTCTCTTCAGTCTTTGCTTCTGCGCCTTCAGCGGCTTCTTCGCCCTCTTCTTCCACGCCAGCTTCCTCGGAAACCGGGAGGTTTAAGACCTTAAGATTCATCTCAGTAGCTTTGGCAATAATCTCAGCACGTTTACGTGCGCCAACACGATGAGCAATTCTTATCGCTTCAGTGTTGACATCAATATCTGCCAAGTCAGCTACGTTTTCAACGATCACTTCTCTAAAGCCCGAGGGATGTAAATACCGGGCAACCTTTGGTCCCTTATAACCCGTGCTGGGTCCTGGAGGCCACCCAAGGATCTTTCGGCGGATCTTATTGTCCAAGCCGCGGGGTCTGCGCCAGCTAGCGCTAAAGCGGTCGAAACGCCAGCTTTCGGCTCTTAGGAACTTGGGCTTTTTGTTTCGGGCGCGTGCTCTAACTTGGAGCGCCTTTCGTGAGGGGGATGCTTTCTTTTCTGTCATTATGCCATACCTTCATTTCTTTCATAGGTGTAGATACCATCGAGGAAAACCCTTGGGTCTTTTCCGCGAACCTTGGTTGACTGCTCAATGTTTGCCGCTGTTTGACTTACATCCTCGAGGTTTATGCCTGTAAGGATAATGTCTTCAGGTTCAATCTTGACTTTGACTTCGCCAAGGATTTTTACTTTGCGAGGTCTACGTTCGCCTGTAAAGTTCTCAATCATGACGTAGCCATTTTGAGCCTTTACTGTTATGGGGAAGTGCGAGAAGACAATCTTCATCTTGTAAGTGTAGCCCTTTGTTACACCAACAATCATGTTGTTGATGTGCGCATAGAGGGTGCCTACTAGTGCAGTTTCTTTTTTGCGGGGCCACTTAGCTGAGATCCGTACGGTGTTGCCTTGGGATTCGATTGCGATGGGTGCAAAGGAGAAGTCCCGTGTAAGGGTACCTTTGGCGCCTTTTACAGTTACTTTTTTGCCTTCTACACTAAGAGTTATGTCGTCGGGGACTTGAAGGGTTCTTGATACTTCTGGAAGCCGCATTACTCTTACACTCCTAATACACGAAGGCTAAGAGCCTTCCTCCGAGGTTCTTTTCCTCGGCATCGCGGTGTGCGATTACGCCTTGAGAAGTAGAGACCACCATTATGCCGACGTCTCTGGATGGGAGGAATTTCTTTTCCCAGTCCTCAAACTCGGTTGCTTTAACTGCAAAGCGTGGTTTAACTGGACCGCACTTGTTGATTCTGCCCAGGAGTTGTACTTTAAACTTCCCCTGGCGGCCGTCGTCGATGAATTCGAATTCGCCTATGTAACCGTTAAGTTGCATAATGCGAAGGACCCGCCCCAAAAGTTTGGAGGCAGGACTAATGATGCATTCGCGCTTATTCCGTGTTTCGTTATTTATTATTGTCACGAGACCATTTGTTAAAGTGTCCATTTTTCTTCTTTTAGCTCCTACTCATATTTCTTGAAACCTAGTTTTGGGGCAGCTTCTCTAAAGCATGTCCTGCATAGATATAAATGGTAACGTCTGATGACTGGACCGTATGAACCACATCTTACGCATGGACGTGAACCTTTGCCGTATTTCCGTTCTTTTTTAACTTGCTGTTTTCCCATACATTCACACTCAGCTTAGACGATTTCGACTCCTAATGTTTGCTTTATGAAGACCATTGATTCTTCAGGCGTCAACACATGCTTCGGGCCGATCGAGCGGTTTTGGCGTTTGCGGAGTTTTATGCGCTGGCCTGGTCTATTGACGGTAACGCAGATGTCCATACCAAAGATACCGATTTCGGGGTCATACTTGACTCCGGGTATGTCTATGTGTTCCTTTAGGCCGAAGCTAAAGTTTCCACGTACATCGAATGCGCGTTTTGAGAGTTTATTGTCGACGACTGGGAAGACTTTCTTTAGGAAGTCGACTGCTTCTTGCTTTCGCAAGGTTACCACGACTGCGATGGGTTCGCCCTCGCGAATACCAAAATCGCGAATGGTCATTTTGGCTTTCTTTTTAACTGGCGTTCTACCGGTGATTTCTTTAAGGACAGTGTTTGCCTTCTCGAGGGGTTCGCCAGATTTGCCTGCGTTGAGGTTAACGACTACTTTCTCGATTCGGGGCTTGAGCATTGGATGCTCTTCCCAGGTCTTAACGATTGTTTCTTCACTCAACTGCGATTGCCTCCAGTGTCTTGATCATTGGTGCAGCTTCACCGATAGAGAAGACATAGTCTAAGATTGTTTGGTATCTTTCGCCTTTTGCGTCTTCAATGACGACTAGGGCTTGGCGGCGTTTCTTTGCTTCGGTTTTTTCGATCTCTACGATTCTGCCTTGTTTGCCAATGTTCTTTCCGCCAGTGATTACTGCCAAGTTTCCTTCTTTGACAGAGAGCGTTTGGATGACTTGTTTTTCTGGGTAGGTTACTTTGAGTACATCGAATGTGTTGTAGGGTACTTCTACTGGGTTTTTGGGGTCTGCTACTTTGATTAGCATGACTGAGCCGTTGTGAAGTGCAACTTGAACGCCTTTGCTTACGGTGTATTTGTTCTCGACACGTAGCAGGGATGTGTTTGATTCTTCTTTGCTGATTGGCGCAAGAACCAAGCCATGCTTGGATGGCATGACACGGTAGTATTTGTCGCTCTCAGGGAAGGCTATTACATCCATTAAGCCAACGGGTATGTCGTCTTTTCTGTAGACTACACCGTTAACTATGACTTTACCTTGTGTGAGGATAAATTTACCCTCTTTTCTTGTCTGTGCAACACCAAGCATGTCACGTAGAACTAGTGACATTGGTATGCATGTGTCAAGCGAGTGTGCACCTGATGATGGCTTCACTACCCAAGGTAGATCTTTTCTGTGAATAGGCCAGAATGCTGGCGCTGGCTTACGTTTCAGCCTTGCGGTCTTTCCTTTTTTACCCATACTTATTCCTCCTCCGTTTCAGCTTGCGCTTTTTGCGCGTCTTCTTTAGCCTTGGCTGGAGTTTTTTTGGCTTTTTCTGACTTTGCTTTTGCAGTGCCTTTCTTCCCGGGTGCGGTTTTGCGGCCGAGAATTGTTTCCTTGCGGTATTTATCGTCAAGGTTAAGGTTGCGAATTTGAACTTTGGATGGATGTACTGCTAAGAAGATGTTTGTGCCATCGACTTTTTCGCGTGTTAAGCCTTCAATGTATATTCGGTATGCTTTGTGGTCGACGCGTGAAACTTTTCCTTCAAACCCCTTGTTGTCGCCGCGCATTATGCGAACGGTGTCGCCTTTGCGGACTGGCAGGGTCTTAGCACCTCTGGATGCAGCCAGTTCACTTGAGAGTGGCGCCGCCATTTGTTTGTGGCGGAGGTGAACTGGAGCATTGAAGAGCATTTTTCTTTGTTTACCAGGGTTATTTGTTTGCATTATCTTTACACCTATACTATTATGCTTGAGGCGCTTGCTATTCTTGGCCAGCGCTCTGCAGCCTCTCTTGCGACTGGACCGCGGATTTCAGAGCCTTTCATTTCACCTTCAGGGGTAATAATGACAGCCGCGTTATCTTCGAATTGTACCCAGACACCGTCGATTCTTCGGAAAGATCTCTTTTGCCGTATAATGATTGCCTGGAAGATTTTCTTCCTCATGTCTGGTGAGCCTTGGCGGACTGAGACGGTTACTTTATCGCCTACTGTGGCTGAGGGGTAGCGTCTTAGTCTTCCTTTATAGCCCATGGCTTGAATCAAGCGTAAAACTCGTGCGCCAGTGTTGTCAGCGCATTTCATTTCCGAGCCTGCCAGCAAGCCGCGGCTGATTTTTTGTCCGTGTGAGAGCATGCCTTTTGCTGTTAGGGCTCTCTGCTTTGCTTTCGCCGCGCACATTTTACTTTTCGTCTCCTAATTTTTCTACCACTACGAAGGACACCGTTTTGCTTAGTGGTCTGCACTCAGCAATTCTTACGCGGTCGCCTTCTTTAGCGTCAATGCATGGTGGATTGTGAGATGGGATGTGGCCGTGTCTTCGTTCGTATCTGACGAATTTTGAGGAGAACTGCATGTATTCTCTGTCTACGATAACGGTTTTGTCCATCTTTGCTGTGTGAACTATGCCTTCCAGTACACGTCCTCTTACAGCGAGGGCGCCGTGGAATGGGCATTTGGGGTCATCACAAGTCTTTTTTGGTTGCTTGAAAGTCATCGACATATTACCATAACCTCTTTACGCTTTTCTTAAGCCGATCTTCTGAGCGGCCAACTAAGAGTTTACCGTCAATCTCAACGACTGTTTCGTCATTGAAAGTGAAATAGAATGTTGCAGCTTCCTTGATTACGCTGCGTGTTAGACCTTCCTGCTGGAATAAGAAGGTGTTCCGTGTTTCGCCTACTACTAGGCCGCCTACACCTATCAGGTTACTGTTTTGGCTGGCTGCAACTAGACCTTTTGTCCCGATGAATTCATAACGGAGGATATCAGGAGTTACTTTCATTCGGAAGCTTTCTCCTCAGTTGCTTCTTTTTTGGGCTTAGCCTTCTTTGGCTTTGCCGCTTTCTTTTCTGAAGCTGCGGCTTTTCTTAGCCCTAGTGCTTGTTCGTTTTGAACAGTTAATATCTGTGCGATTGTTTTGCGGATTTGGCGGACACGGGTTGGGTTCTCAACGGCGCCTCCTGCCTTAATCATGGTGCGGATGCGCGCTAACTCAACTTTGAGTTCGATGAGGCGTTGTTCACGTGCTTCAGGGCTCATTTCCGCAATGTCTTTTATACGCATTATTGGGGCCATTTACTGTTTTTCCTCCGCTGGTTTAGCTTGTTCTGCGGGTGCTTCTGCTTGGGGCTCAGCTGGGGCTTGGGGCTTTTCGGCTGTTTCTGCTGCTGGTACGGGGGCTGCTTCGGGTTCTGGTGCAGGAGCAGGTGCTGGAGTTGGAGCGGGTGTTGGTTCTTGTGTGACTACGATGGTTTCTTCCTCTTCAGGTTTTGCCTCCATGATGGAGACTTTGTCTGGGAAGTATGCATCCGGAGGCATGATTTTGACTCTTACGCCGATCATACCGGGTTTGAGTTGTATGTGTGCCTCGGCGGTTTTAATGGCGCGCAATGCCGGTTCACCCACAGTTGGGAAGTGACCTGCACGGAATTTTTCGAAACGTGCACGTTCGGTGGTAAGTTTACCGCTGATGACGATTTCGCATCCAAGTGCGCCTGCTTCCATGACTTGGTTTAGTGCCCAAAAGCCTGCGCGTCTAAAGTGGACGCCACGTTCAAGTGCTGATGCAACTCGGTTGGCGATGACTTTTGCGTTGAATTCTGGAACTTCGATTTCTGATACGCTGATCTGAGGGTTGGAAACTTTGAAGTTATGCTCAAGTGAAGCGGCGAGTTCCTTGATGGTTTCTCCGCCTCTGCCGATAACCAATCCAGGCCGCATGGCATAGATGACTACGTGTGTGCCTAATGGGGTTTTGGAGATGTTTACTCCGCCATATCCAGCTCTTTCAAGTTTTCTTTCTAGAAATTCGTCTATTTCGGTTTTTTTGATGGATTCAGTTATGAATCTTTTAACGATGC
Organism: Methanocella sp.; assembly: GCA_050261115.1. Lineage (GTDB taxonomy): Archaea > Thermoproteota > Bathyarchaeia > Bathyarchaeales > Bathycorpusculaceae > Bathycorpusculum. Next base: position 8,100 of record JBLNCY010000018.1, on the reverse strand, counting down.
TCAATTTATTGTTCTCCTGCGGATTGTTTCTCTTCGAGCACGATTTCAACGTGTGTGGTGATTTCGAATTTAGGTGATGCTCTGCCGTGTGCTCTTGGCATGTAGCGCTTTAGTTTTACGCCTGGATATGCGGCGCTATGCATGACTCTTAGGCGATCTACGTCTAAGCCTTTGTTTTCTGCGTTAGCTTGTGCGGCTTGCAGAACACGCAGGAAGGCGTCGGCACATTTGACTGGGTATCTGCCGACTCCGCATTTTTGCATGCCTCCCTTGTGACCTAGTTTCTTTGTGAATCTGGTGTACGGGACAGGCCTGGCTTTGGCAATAACATCTCTTAGGAAATCTTTTGCTTGGTCTAGATCCATGCCTCTTATGGCTTTAGCGACTTCCCGGGCGGCTTTGTGGGATACCTTTAGTTCTCGGCCGCTGGCTTTCGCTGTTTTTTCTGGATTAAGCATTTCGTTGATTATTGAGTATCCCCATTTTGGCATTTTTATTTCTCCGATGCGCAATCAAACACGTAAAAGCAATTTATATGGCTTTCCGTATCAGAACTAAGATTTTACTCTTAACTGACTAAGTGGTTGGTCCAGTGAATGTTCCGGCGAGGAACCTATTCGAACGCCATGAGGTGTAAAAACTCTTAGCGCCGTTTAGTCTTTTATAGTTTGCCATCAGGCACGGGATGGTGGCGTGCTTTAGGGGTTTTTAGCTTTCTAGGTAGGGTTTTTGACTCTAAAAATGTGACTTACGGGTTAGGCACCATGCAAAAACTCGATTATTGCTGAAAATTATCTGTTGCTCTGCCGAGGGACCCCCCTCCCTTATATATAGACTCAACCAAGAGACGCCTAGGCACCCTCACGGAAAAAGGCTGATTTGAGATCGGTTTATCAATTTAATGTGAGGAGGGTAACCGTATAGTGAATTTGGTGCCTTTACCTAATTCACTTTCATAAGTCACTGTGCCACCCAAAGCTTCAGTTAAACGTTTAATCACCGCTAACCCAAAGCCTTGCCCCTTTGCTTTAGTCGTGAACATCGGCGTGAACAGCTTACCCTTCACCTCAGCGGGGATACCAACGCCGGTGTCTTGCACAGTAATAAGTAGACTGTCAGTGCTTTTGTAGGCATAAACATCAAGTTTTCCACCCTCAGGCATAGCTTGCACGGCATTTGTCGTCAAATTAGACAGGATACGCTTAAGCAAGCTAAAATCTGACACCGTCACCCTAGCATCGTCTTCGACACGGTAGGTTGCAGCTACATTTTCAGGCATAGCGGTCTTGGAGAGAACTTCCTCGCAGAGACTACACAAATTAACCTCTTGCGCAGCAGGAGTAATTGGCCTCGCATAGTCCTGCAGGTCCTGCACAATCTTACTAACATATTCAATGTTCTTTTGAATATTATCCAAGCTTCCCCTGATACTGCCCTTTATGTCGCCATCAGGCATAGATTCCAAATCAGACAAAGCCAAATAAACATCACTAATCATCGCCTGAAGCGGATTACGAATATCATGCCCAACCATACCAGCAACCGCGCCAATAGCCGATAACCGCTCAGAATCCTTAAGCTTCTTCGTCCGCTCCTCAACCAACGTCTCCAATGTCTCCAGCGTCTGGCTATTAACAAGCGCAATGGAGGCGATTTCCCCAAAAGCCGTCGCCATCTCAGCGTCATGTTCCGTAAAATTTGCAGGCTTATTAGCAAGACCCATAATCCCAATAAGTCGCCCATCCAATTTCAGAGGCGCAAACAACACATTCCTGAGTTGAACGTGCCCACTAGGCATAAACCCTGCCCATTGGCTATTTAGAAAATCATTACAATAGACACTTTTGCCTTTCTCGTAGGCTTCGCCACGTAAACCACGTATTGGCATAGGCAATGATGAATCAACGGTACATGGCAATCCACCGGCATCCAAAAACACAACCGCATTTTCTTTCCCATCCCTGCTTAATAGAGCAATATAACCTGCAGTTGCCTCCAGCAATTCCTTACAAGAATCAAATATCGCTTTAGCTGAGTGCTTGAACTCTCGATACTCCAAAACAGCTCTTGACGCTTTTAAAAGAGCAAAAATCTCAAGTTGGCGGCGGTTAGAAGCCATAAGAGCGTTGCGCAGGTCCGCTTCCAATTCTTTGCGGTCGGTAATGTCGACGGCGAAATGAAGGTAGGTTTCTTTATCTGCAGGAACCCACCATGTGTCCCATATTCGCCCAAGAGCCTCTACTTCACAGTGTCTAGACGTTGTTTTTTCCAATGACTCATCAGCTAAACAGAACCAGCACTTATGGGCCTTCTCTGTAAACGGCCCTTTTCCGAATAAGCGCTGGCACGGTTCACCTATTTTTGCGCCCATACCAAGAGCGATCTTGTTAGCGGCGATTACTGTTCTGTCTCGTCGAACAAGCATAGTTGGATTGGGCATGGAGTCCAGAATTAGGGAGTTGAGTTGATTTCTGGTTTGATTCTCCTCTTCCAAGCGCTTATGGTCTGTAACGTCACGAAAGATTTCTAGTTTTGATATGGATCCGTCGGAGTTATTGATTGGGCTGTCTATTAGGTCGTAGGTTCTATGGGTTTTTGGCGAATACCACTCCCACCGAACAGTGTTGCCTTTGAAGACCTCCTCATTTTTACACCATGGACAGATTTCAGCCCGATCATGTAAGTACTGATAGCACTTCTTTCCTTGCCAGGGACCAAAAGTCTCAATTAAGGCGCGATTGGCAAAAGTAATTTCATAATCCTGATTAACAATGTAAACACCGTCCTTCATGGAGTTAGCCATGTTAGTCAGGTTATCCCGTTCAAGCTCAAGTTTGCTCTCCAGTTGCTTTCGACTGGTAATATCCTCAAAGACGGTCGTAAAATAGCCCTTTTCAAAACTATAAGCAGATACCAAATACCATCGGTTTAGGGATTCAGAGTATTTCTCAAACCTAATAGGTTGACCTGATATCGTAACTTTCCCAAAAATAGATATCCAATCAGAAGAATCCTTGCTTGAAAGGACTTCACTTACTCTTTTTCCAATAATTTCGTTTCTTTTTAGGCATGTTAACTTCTCAAAGGCATCGTTTACTTCGAGAAAAAGGTAATCGACAGGATAACCGGTCTCATCGTATATTACTTTATGGTAAGCGTATCCATCAAGCATGTTATCGCAGAGTGTCCTGAAAGTACGTTCCGCAGACAGCATAGACCTTTCTTCTTTTCGCCGGTTTGATTTTGTCAACGTCCTGTCCTCAAAAACCAACTGAATTAAAGACTGTTCTAGCTTGAATGCAAATTATTTATAAAACTTTCTAACAAGCAACTTTACGATTACAAAAAAAACCAATTCGACTGATGTTGCGTTTGGATGTTTCGGAAAAAATAAATTCAGGGGTCCACAGCTATTAGCTGATCTTTATGTCGCTTCCAGTTGATATTTTAGTTAATGAGCATAAACTGATCCTTCAAGCAGTTGATAGCGTTAACAGAGAAAGCGAAAAGATTCAAACAACCAAGACCCTCAATCCAAACTTTATCACAATAGCGGTAGACTTTTTCCGGACTTATGCGGATAGATTTCATCACGGCAAAGAAGAGGGCATTCTCTTTCGTGAATTAACCCAAAAGAAACTCAGTGGTGCCGATCACAAATTAATGAATGAGTTAATGCAAGAGCACGCGGTTGCCAGGCAGACTGTAACGGCGTTAGAAGATGCTAAAGAAAAGTACATTTCGGGAAACAACGAAGCACTAACGAGACATCTTAGAATTGCTGGCAGCACTCGTAAAACTATATCCAGCGCACATTGAAAAAGAAGACAAACAATTCTTCTATCCAAGCATGCGTTACTTCTCTGAAGCCGAAAAACAAAAAATGATGGATAATTTCTTTGCGTTTAACCAGCACTTCACCGATAAAAACTACAAACGCGTTGTAGGTGCACTCAAGTAATCTTTCATTAAGCTTACCCCTTATTTAACGGACAATGCTTTTAGGTGGGCAGGCTTTGTTTGACAAGGGTCAGATGGAGCAAGTGCCCAAACGTTTTAAAACGCTGCAACCCAACATAGTTGAATTACAGTGGTATCTTTGAGTCTACCATACCATTACATGCAGTTACCCCGAGAAGTCATAGTTGGAAACGGCACCCTAAACCGAATCCCCGAAGTCGTCAACAGGCTAGGACTCAAAGGCAAAGCACTCGTACTCTCAGACGCCCAATGCTACCAGCTAGCAGGAAAAACTGTCTCAGGCCTACTGGAACAGGCGGGACTAGTACCCGACTTTTTACTGGTCAAATCCATGACTGTAGACGACTTAATCAACGTGGAGAAAGCTCTCAAGGAGCAAAAGCCCCGTGTGCTTTTCGGTGTAGGCGGGGGAACCATAATCGACGCCGCCAAACTTAGCAGCGCCAGCCAGAACATCCCATTCATATCCATCCCAACCACAGTAAGCCATGACGGCATCGCAAGCCCACTTGCATCCATCAAAGGCTCCGAAAAACCCTACTCTGTGCTCGCGCAAGCCCCCATGGCTATAATTGCCGACACAGAAATCATCGCGCAGGCGCCCTGGCGCTTTGTCATAAGCGGTTGCGGAGACATCATCAGCAAATATACCGCCGTAAAAGACTGGAAACTGGCGCATCTAGAAAAAGGCGAATACTATGGCGGATACGCTGCAAGCTTAGCCCTTATGAGTGCCAAACTCGTCACAGCCAACGCAGATTTAATCGTAAAAAAAGACCCCGAAGGCCTAAGAGTGCTACTCGAAGCATTGATCAGCTGCGGCGTCGCCATGAGCATCGGCGGCAGCAGCCGTCCCTGCAGCGGATCTGAGCATCTTTTCAGCCACGCATTAGACCTAATTAACTCCAAACATGCCATGCACGGTGAGCAATGCGGCGTAGGCTCAATCTTGACATCATTTCTACATGGATCTAACTGGCAGCAAATCAGAGCCACCCTCAAACACATCGGCGCCCCCACAACAGCAGCAGAACTTGGCATAGAAGACGCCGATGTCGTTAAAGCGTTCCAGATGGCGGCAACTATTCGACCCGAAAGATACACAATCCTACATAAGCTGAACTTGAACTATGACGCATGCGAAACCGTAGCAAGGGCAACAGGCATCATCAACTAACCTTCAGCGGCTGCAACAAAGCAAAAGCGTTCCCTTCAGGACCCTCGGCATCGGCTACCCAACCGACTTCAGGAACTTCCTGTTTTGGCTGTGTAAATTTGCCGCCTAATTTTGCTATTTTCCCCAGATAGGCGGTTATGTCTTCCACTTGAATGTAGTTAAGGGGTTTGCTCTCTGGCGCAGTACGCCTATACATGCCGCCGTTCACGCCATTTCGAAGCGGCACGCCATTGGAGTCCATGGGAACGGTTTGAATTAACCGGGACTCTATAGGACTGTCGGCTTGAACGATCGTCCCGTTGAAAACTTTTCCGTAGAAAGCCCGAGTTTCTCTATGACAGGGGGATTTCAAAATGCACTATAGCGTAATCCAACTTGGCTTCACCTCCCAAACTGGGTTGCTAGAAGTGCGCTAAATGCGATGATTGCTATACAAATTAAACTTTAAAAAATAGTTAAAAAGGTTGGGTGAGAGCTTATTGCTCTGCTTGCTGCTCTTCAGCTTTTACTTCTTCCGCGGGGGCGGGGGCTGCGGGAGCGGCCGTTTCAGGTTTAGGCTCAGATTTGAAGGATTCAACAAACTGTATCTCAGTCAAATCGGGCAGGAACTTTTGGATATCCATAGCGATGCCGCGTTTTGCAATCTGGATGCCTTCAATGTAGAAGGTTTCCTCAGGCATGTCAACGGTCAGAGCCTTGTCCTTAACTGCTACCTTGAATTTACTCTCTTCTACCATCGGAACTCTTCGATGGATAATTGCACCGATTTTTTCCTCTGCAGCATCAAGCTTTTTGGTAACCGTGAAATCATAGATCAGGGTTCTGCCTGCTAACGCCGGGTTGAAGTCTAAGAGAACTCTACCTGCACCGATCGCACGGACGGTGGCCATTTTGCCCTGGAATTCGATGCGTGCGCCGACAACTGGGTTGATTTCTTTTGCGTATAGTTGCTTGATTGGGACGCGGCGGATTTTCTCTGGGTCACGTGGACCAAACGCCTTGTCCTGTGGGATTTCTACGGTGGTTTCTTTGCCGACTTCAGCATTCATTAATGCGTCGTCGAGGGCTTTTAGTACCCAGCCTTCGCCGACAACAACGAGTTTAGGCTCGTAGATTTCTCCTTCTTTGTGAAGGTGCTCGTTCTTTGCTACTTCCTCTTTTGTTGTATCGAAAACTTCACTTGTCTCTTTGACTTTTGCAACGTAATCGATTAGGATGAAATCTCCTTTTTGTAGGGTCATCTTGAATCTTGTCCTTTATCTATTCGGGGAAGTGTAGAGTTTCAACGCAACATAAAAACTTTATTCAGCCAAAACCGACTAAACGTTTCCGCAGCATGGAGCCAGAGGAGGAAAAAACAATAGGGCAATGGCTAGCCTACTTGGGGTAGGCGTCGCTTATGCATTTAAATTGCTGGTTGATTTGTTGTTTGGATGTTGGTTATAAATTGTTCAAGGAGTATGGTGAAAACCAAAAAACACAAATCCACAATCAAAAACTCAAAAACCAGGGCACTACTAAGTTTTAAGCCAACCAAGCTTAACAAACATATAAGCCACAAACGTAACACATACGCCAATCACAAACGACAGCTGCCAAAGCGTAGCACCATAGGGAGTATCAAGCATATTAGCACCCAAAAGACCACTAATAGCCGTGGGAACAACCGAAATCGCCGTAATAACGGCCAGGATTTTGAGGATCTTGTTTGCTTCAAACGAGGTCTGGTTAATGTACAAGTCGATGATGGAGCGCAGGTTTTCGATTAAATCGTGGGCCATCTGATCTAGGTATTCCGCGCTGTCATGGAGCACCTGAAAAGCTTCCTCGGCACCACTGTCAAATCCCTCAAGAGGAACCTTTTTGGATATGATTATGCCGAGAGTATTTTTAAAATGCACAAGATTAGAAACTAGACGGGAAACCTCTTTCTCAAGCTGATAGACACGCTCTAGGAAATCTTTAGGCAACTTTGAGCGGGGGGTGCCCGAGATTTTGAGCACCTCCAACTCTATCTCCGAGAGCACAGATCGGTAACCGTTAAGCATGTAGTCTAGAAGGCTATATAGCACCGGAACCGCAAATCCGGTACCGTGGGACGACTGCTGTATTGAAGCTAAGACGGGGGTAAGCAGGTTGGTATTATGCCGTGAGATTGTGAGGAGTTTTTTGCCGCTACAGACTACGATAATGCCTGAGCGTGAAATCGTGAGGTAATTGTCTGGGTATTCGGGGTACTGCACCTTTCCCGATTGAAGAAAAATAAAGGAGGTCTTCTGGATGTAGTCGATGTGGGGGTAAATGTCGTCTACCAAAGAGTGTTTAAAGTGCGGTTCGGGAATGCCTAAAACATTACTCAACCGAGCAAACCCGTCGCTTGACATGTTGTTGAGGTCTAGCCATTCCTCGCGGTTCTTGTCTGATAGGTGGTTTTTTAGTTCGTCCCAGTTTAGGTTTTGTTTTGTTTGCAGGTCGGCGCCTACTTGGCGGATCAATACAGGCGTATCATGTAGGGGCAGGGTGGAGGGGGTTATGGAGCTGGTTCGTCGGCCTGCTACGGCTCTGCCGCCAACGGCCACTGCGCGGGGTATCCTTAGCAGTCGAAGAAGCAGCGAGGGGGAGCCGCTGATAGACTCAAACAAAGCTGCATACTGCACGAAAGGCAGAACTATGATGACTAAGTCGACTATGTGCCAGGGGGATTTGAAGTGGCGCCAACGATCCGCTGCTGCATACAGCTTCGTTATGTATTCAGCTACAAACAACGCAATTATTATGCCGTCACATATATCAATAAAGCCCAGGTAGGCTGCGTCAAGCTCAAAGAGGAAAGGAACTATAATCAGAGGAATCATAAGTAGGGAGAGAAAAATCATGAATTTGTCAGAGAAAACTGCGTTGACAACTTCTCGGATGTCTTCTCGGGGGTCGCTGTTTGGCAC
>JBLNCY010000017.1:0-10674 GCA_050261115.1 Methanocella sp. | reverse complement strand
AGTTACAAAGGAGAAGTCGTCTCAGACATAGACATGGATTTTCTTTTCAGCCCCTGCGAAACCACAAAGATAGCCGCAACCGAAACAGTCCAGTTAACAGAGCCAGCGTTTCCTGAACCTGAGAACTTGACGTTGACGCTTATGGAGTTATTGGCGGCGCCCAACATCGCAAGCAAAGAAGCCGTCATCCGCACCTACGACCACGAAGTCAAAGGTAACACTCTATTAAAGCCCCTCCAAGGCGACTACGCAGGCCCCAACGATGCAGCTGTCCTAAAACCCCTCGACAACTCGATTAAGGGCCTTGCGATCAGCTGTGGTATGAACCCGAACTATGGCAAAATCGATGCCTACTGGATGGCGGCCTCAGCAATCGATGAAGCCATACGCAATAACCTCGCGGTAGGCGGGAGACGGATTGCGATTCTTGATAACTTCACTTGGGGTAACCCTGAGAAACCTGAGCGGCTGGGTTCGCTTGTTCGTGCCTGTGAGGCATGCTATGATGTAGCCACAGCCTTCCGAACACCCTTTATTTCTGGTAAAGACAGCCTCTATAATGAGTCGCCCCTTGGTCCAGTTACTCCTACTTTGCTTATCACCGCTATTGGCGTCGTGCCTGATATTAACAAGACTGTGTCTGTGGATCTAAAGGCTGCAGGGAACTTGGTCTATTTGGTGGGTGATACTTACCCTGAACTGGGCGGCAGCGAATACTATAAGCTCAAAGGGTTCCTTGGTGCGTCGGTGCCTAAACTTAACGCGGCTAAAGCCAGAAGATGCTACTATAACCTGTCTAAAGCGATGGGTGAGGGTGTCGTGAAGTCTTGTCATGACCTCTCAGAGGGTGGCTTAGCCGTGGCGGCGGCAGAAATGGCGTTTGCGAGCGGATTAGGATTAGACCTTGATCTCAAAAAAGTATCTGCCAAAGACGTAGCTCGCAATGATTTCTTGTTGTTCTCGGAGTCTAATAGCCGCTTCCTAGTCGAAATCGCCCCCCAAGACAGAGCGCTCTATGAAGAGTTTATGGGCAAATACAGCAGACCAATCGGAAAAGTAACCCAGGAACCGAAGCTGCTCATCAAGGGATTAAACGGCAAAGCCACAGTCGAGGCGTCGCTGGATGAGCTACGGCAGAGCTGGAAGCGAACCCTCAACCCCAAGGAGGATATCCAATGAAACCCCAAGACATCAAAGTCTGTGTACTCCGAGTTGGCGGAACAAACTGTGATGCCGAAACCCAGCGGGCATTCACCGAATTAGGCGCACAAGCCGAAGTCGTCCACGTCAGCGACATGATAAAACAACGCAACCTGCTAGACTACGATGTGCTGGTTTTCCCCGGCGGCTTTAGTTACGGTGACTATGTACGTAGCGGCGTTATCTTTGCACGCCACCTCTCTGCGCATCTGGGCAAGGAAATCGCACAATTCGTCGATGAGGGCAGACCAATACTGGGCATATGTAACGGCTTCCAGATTCTCGTCGAATACGGATTGCTGCCCGGTTTTGATGGAATCAGCGAGTACCCCCAAGCTGCCCTTACCACAAACGAGCCTGCGGGATTCAAATGTAAATGGGTTTATCTAAAGCAGGAAAACCGCAGCAACTGCGTCTTCACCAGCGCTATCCCAGCCGGCAAAACCATCCAGTTACCCATCGCGCATGGCGAAGGCCGACTGCTATTCCCCAAAGAAAAAGAAGAGGCGATACTTAGGAAACTAATCGACCAAGACATGCTGGTTTTCCGCTACTGCAGCAAAGACGGCACCGCAGCAGAAGGTAAATACCCCGATAACCCTAACGGCAGCTTCTATGACATCGCAGGCATATGTAATCCTGAGGGTAGCATTTTTGGCTTGATGCCTCATCCTGAGCGGGCGATGTACTGGTGGCAGCAGCCCACATGGACACGCGACTCAAAGATAAGCCGGTATGGTGATGGTAAATTGATTTTCCAAAGCATCATAGACAACCTCACCAAAACCGCCCACTAACCCCTTCTTTTGCTGTCTTGCACTTATTGTATAGCTATTAGCTGGGCTCTTGGATGTTTCTGGGGGGTCTGTTGCTTTGCTGATAGACCCCCTCCCTTATACATAGAGTCAACCATGGGTTGAACCTACGCTTAAGAAACTGCTGAAACTCCTCTTTGGGAGACTTGCTAAAGTGGCAAACAAGTGGGTGTTATTATGTGGGAATTTAATGAGCTTGGCAGAAATCTGTTTTAGCATTTGCGTCTAGGTGAGGCTACAACCGGTTGCATCTTTCCCACAAGTGGGGCAGGATCTGTTAGGTTTTCGCCGATTTTTAGACTATAGCCTACGGATAACTGCGATTGAACCAAAGACCGCTATCCCAATTAAAACTGCCACAGAATAAGCCAATATTGACCTGCTTTGGGAATCTGTACTCTGCATAGGTGTATCCGTCTGGGCAGATGCTTCGTTGCCTGTTCGGTAGTCAGGTGTTGGGGTGGAGGTCTGTGGTTCAACTGGCTTGTCGGTGGCTTGCGGCTGCGAAGAGCCCACGTTTGCCTGTTGTGTTGGCGCTGGGGTAGGGACGTCAAAGGATTGGGAGAATTTGGGTGCTGATAGTAGTTTGAGTTCGCTTTGGTTGAGGGGGCTTCCGCCTTGATAGCACCAGAACACTTCTCCAGTGTCAGCCCAAAGATACACAGAGACATCATTGACGTTTAGGTTGAAACGTAAATCTACCATCCAGCAGGGGTAGAGTTTTTCGCTGTTGCGTAGGAAGCTGCCGATTGAGGCTGCATGTTGGGTTATGGTTAGGTTAAAGTTGCTGGTGTAGTTGCTGACGTATTCTTTGGCAATCTCTATGGCTTGTTCTTTTGATATGTCGATGTTGGTTCCGCCGATTGGGTAACAGGGGCGATCGTCTTCTATGTTACTGAGGTAACCGTTTTTAAAACTCATCACAAGTCTATTGTAGCCTACGGCGTCAACAGTTATTGTCCAAATATAGCTCGTGGTGAGACCAAGATACTCTTTTTCTTCAAGCCTGTCGTCTACTATTTCCATATTATACATAGGTCTTTCGTCAATTTTCAAGGAAACACCCTCGCTCTTTCCGTTTGAGAGTGCGTTTATGAGTTGTTGGGAATCCATTCCGACCATTTCGCTGTGCCGCGTTAGTATCTCTATGACGGCTCCAGTGCCGCTGTACCCTGGCTCCATCAATGGAGTCCCCGACAGATAACAGATACCGCATTGCCGCATTATCCCATTGACGAATATGAAGCCTACACTAACTGAGCTGTTGGGGGCTTGGAGGTAAACTGAAGTGGTGTTCCATACTCGCGTGTCCTGGTACCCTGGGGGTAGCCATCCGACTCTACAGTAGGTGACATTGTACTGGGTCATGTCAAGCGGTAAAACCTTGTTGATATAGGCTAAGGCTTGTTCCTCAAATGTCATCAATTCAGAGGATGAGGTGGGGAATTGAGAGAATGACAAAATTATCAGTGAACAGACGAAAACTGCAAAAAACAGCTTTGTTATTTTCTGCATTTATTCACAATACAACGGGTGTTGTTTAAGCTAATTAGTTTTACGGGATATCATACGCTAAGAAAGGAGCTACTTAACAAGCCTATCTACATCAAATAAAGCTAAAATGTAAAATTAGGCTTGAAAGATGACAGTTTCCTGCGCAATTGGTATTTATAGCCAATAGAAGCATACTCTCAACATTCTTAGGCAGAAGTAACGCTATGCAGACTCAAGCTAACGCACAAACCATTCTCATCACCCTAAAGGAAACGCTAGCCCTGCCAGACCTCGTCAAAGTTGGCGCCGACCCCTACCAAACGCTGATTGTGACAATTATTTCTCAGAACACCGCCGACACCAACACAGAACGCGCCTTTGAAAAACTCTCAAAGCTATTCGCGATTACTCCATCGGTGCTGGCTGAGGCTAAAATTGAGGAAATAGAAGACTGCATACGCGCCGCTGGGCTGTATCAAAGCAAAGCCAAAGCGATCCAGACTGTCTCTAGGATTGTTCTTGAGAAATTCGGCGGCAACCTGAACGCGATTCTCGCATTGCCCCTGGAGGTTGCGCGCAGAACCCTCATGGAGATGCCGGGTGTTGGGCCCAAAACTGCCGATGTCGTTTTAATGTTCTCAGCGGGCAAACCGACCATCCCAGTAGATACGCATGTTAACCGTGTCGCAAGGCGGCTTGGGTTAGCTCCCCAGAAAGGGGATTATGAAGCGGTTCGGTTAAGTCTCCAATCGCTCTTCCAACCCCAAGATTACACTTATGTGCACCTGTTGCTGATTGCGCATGGCAGAAAAACCTGCAAAGCCCAAAACCCCAAATGCCACGCCTGCCCTGTAAGCAGCGTCTGCCCATCCAAGGAGACAACCACATGAACAACACAACCCCCAGCGCCCCAAGCAACAGCACCATAAACAACCTCAAATTACCCGCCGAGGTGCTCGAATACTTCCCCTATAGCGCCGCACGCCCCCACCAAGACGAATTCATAACCACCGTCAACAAAGCCGTAAACGAACGCAAATCCGTCCTCATAGAAGGCGCTAATGGGTTAGGAAAAACCATCTCGTCGTTGTCCGCTGTTCTTCCTGTAGCAATGAAAAAGAACCTCAAAATCCTCTACGTCGCACGCACACATCGCCAACACGACCGCGTCATAGACGAATTACGGGCAATCTACAAGCGGCGCCCAGTGACTGGCGTCTCTATCCGTGGACGCAATGAAATGTGCCTCAACGTCTTTGCCGAAAAGGGCGCATTTGACTCGAAATCTCTGATGGAAGTCTGTGAACTCCTCAAATCCAAAGGCCGCTGCCCCTACTACAAAAACGTGGAGAACCGCAGCTATGAATACCTGCAGCTCTCTGCGCAAGTCGCCATAAAACCCTATATGGGCTCAGAAATCCTTCGGGTATGCAAAAAAACCGAGATTTGCCCCTATGAGCTTGTGAAAGCGGCCACTCATGACGCCCGAGTTATAGCCTTAAGCTATCTTTATGTGTTTGATTCTCAGATTCGCTCGGCTTTTCTTAAGAACCTAGAGACTGAGCTATCAAAAGTTATTCTTGTAGTTGACGAAGCCCATAATCTGCCCGAAACCGCCGTCGATATCTCTAGCTCTCAGCTTACCCTCTTTATCCTGCGCCAAGCCGAAATGGAGGCAGAACGATTTGGTTACAAAGACATAGAAGAGTTCGCTCACTTTTTCCGCAACGAAGTCGACAAGTTAACCGACAAGATTCGAAAAGAAGAACTGATATCGCCAGATCGCATTCTTGAAATAGTTGAGAGAGGCGGAGTCCATAGACCCCGTGATTTTTTTATTCACATGCATGAGGCAGGCGTTGCCATAAAAAAAGCTCTGCTAGCTGAAGGCAAAAACCCCCGAAGCTACATTAACGCCACAGCCGATTTCTTAACTAAATGGCTTGACACGGTAAACGATAACTCATACATCAACGTCGCCAGCCAATACATCAATAAAGAAGGCAATAAAGCAGCAAAACTCGAAATCGTCGCTTTAGACCCCGCAAAAATAACCGAGCCCGTCTTCTCCCAGACCTATGCCAACGTAATCATGTCAGGAACTCTGCAGCCGCTGGAAGCTTATGCACGCATCACTAAACTACCCGAAACCACGGTGCGGTTCTTAGCGCCTTCCCCTTTCCCTAAAGAGCACGTTTTCTCAGCGGTCTGCATGGGCGTCTCCACCTCAATGGAGCAGCGGACACCCAAAATGTACCAGACCATGATTGATCGCATAAACGAAGTCGTCAACAGCACCCCCACCAACACAGGCATCTTCGCCGCCAGCTTCCAAGTCCTAAACGCGCTGCTCTCCGAAGGACTCGAAGACCAATTGCTAAAGCCCCTCTACTATGAAAAGAGTGGTATGAGTTCTAAAGATAACGAGAAGCTGGTGCAGAATTTCAAGGCATGCGGCGATAAAGGTGGTGCAGTCTTTTTGGGGGTGCAGGGTGGGCGAACCTCGGAGGGGGTAGATTTCCCTGGTAACCAAATGAACTCCGTCATCGTCGTGGGTGTCCCCTACGCTGAGCCCACGCCTCGGGTTAGAGCCCAAATCGACTACTACGAAGACCGTTTCCCCAGTCGAGGCCGTGAATACGGCTATATCTTGCCGGCCATGAAGAAGGCTTGCCAAGCCGCCGGTAGACCCATACGGACACTTGACGATCGCGGCGCCATAGTTTTTCTGGACCAGCGCTATGCGTCTGCTTACGTAAAGAGCTTCATACCCTCCTGGGTAACTAACGGCATGATAACTATCCCTGACAAACCCGGCGCCTTAGCCGAGCAAGTTCGCAAGTTCTTCTGCAATCAAGCCTGACTTGGGACTTCCCGAAGCTTCCGATCGAGCATAACCTTACCTAAAACAAGTCGAATGGGCTTTTTGGGAACGGAGGTTTGTATTTTCAAGGTTTTTCTTGTCGAATTAATGGCGCGTAGGACGCCGATGCCTAAGAATTTGGAGCCGTAGCCATATAAGCCGACTAGGAGCCCTTTGTTTGGGTCCTGCGTTTTGGGGATGGCTGTTCGGGGTTCAACTATTAATTGGCTGATGGGGATGCATTGGAGCTTTGAGTTTTTGAGGTGTTTTTGGTAGGTTCTTTCTCTTAGGGCTTTGCGTTTCTCTGGGCCTCTTGTGCCTGCGGCTGGTGATGCTTCAACGGTCATGACGCCGCCTCCGCCAAGGCAGGAGATTATCGGGTCCAACTCGTTTTTGGATTGGATGCCGATAACTATGTTTGGCCTCAGCTCCCTTATGAGAGACAGCTTGTATTTTTCTGCAGCCTCGCCGGCTATGAAGCCATCCGTGTTAATTATCACGTAGTCTGGCTGCTTTTGGAGTAGCTCTTGTAGCATAGCGACTAAGCCTTCAACCGCCCTGTTTAATGCGTGTACGGGGGATGTTGCGCCGACGAAGAACCCATTTTGCATCTTTAGGTTGCCTAATTCTGTGACTTGCTTTTCCGCTACGGCGTAGCCGACGGTGGCTGAGGGTCCGATGTCTGATTCGCCCAAGTCGCCATCCAAAATGCCCACTCTACGGTTGCCTTCAACGAGCTTGTTTAGGAGGTAGGTGCAGAAGCTGCTTTTTCCAGCGTCAGAGGCACCCATGAGTATGATTATTAAGGGCTTAAGCTCGAGGCTGCGTATAAATTCAACCGGTTTATCCCATGACGCTGGCGTTGTGGTGCCTTCCACTTCTTTTATGGCTGCGTTGGCGCCTAAGAGGACCTTAAGCGTGAGGGTTTCGGTGGCGTAGAAGGGTTTACGTTTGCCCTCGTGAACCATTACCCGCTGGGGTTCTTTGAGCGGTTTGCCGAAGACTTCTGCTTTTCCAGCGATGACTTGTATGGCTGCTGGTCCGTCCACAAGTAGGGTTCTGTTAGTTTGTACTGTGTGCTGCAACGACATGTCTCCTAGCCAATAACCGCCCGGTTCTTCCAGCTATACGGATAGCGGAAGATATATGCCTAACTTTTCGGCTATGCGCCCTGAGGGGTCGATTGGTTCCTGCTTCGCCTACAACTATCAGGGACACCTCATGTGGCAAAGCCTCATCTAAGTCATAGAGCAGCTCCCGATAGAGGGGTACACCGTTGCCGATTTTAACCGAAAAGGTAGTAACACAGAAGTTCACTGCCTTAAGAATTTTAAGAATAGCCCTTATTACCTCGCGGTTGGTGTAGCAGTTGCTTTCCTCAATGACTCTCCCGTCTGCTATAACTGCAAAACCGATTGCTTCACCGGGGTCAATACCCACCACAATCTTCTCGTAGGCTTCCTTTCCCAAAAGCGCCTTCTTTACTTCCAAAATTAGGGTGTCAAGATCCGATTCACCATGGAAAACCAAGACTTTGGGATAGGCGACTTGGGCTTTTTCTTCTTCGGTGGTTATGACCAACTTTGCCCTTGAAGGTATGGGTTCTCCGGGGATTAGGCTAAAGAAGCCAATGCCGTACTCACGCAAAGCGTTGACTATG
Source organism: Methanocella sp. (assembly GCA_050261115.1). GTDB lineage: Archaea > Thermoproteota > Bathyarchaeia > Bathyarchaeales > Bathycorpusculaceae > Bathycorpusculum. The sequence goes on along the minus strand of JBLNCY010000017.1, from coordinate 2,642 downwards.
TAATAGTAGGCTTTACCCTGTACTGTTGCGACGGCAACTTTTCCCTTCATAACCATCCTTGAAGTATCGTATACGTTTAAGTGCAAAACAAATTATTAATCTTCCAACTAATATTGCTTGACGTGTCAACCATGGCAATCGTCCCCACAGGATCTAGTTGCATTGACCAGAAAATCGGCGGAGGCATCCAACCCGGCGCCATTATGTTAGTCTATGGGGAGCCTGAAACCGGTAAATCCACCTTTGCGTTGCAGTGTGCGGTTAACTGTGCAGTTCAAGGCCAAAAAATCCTCTACGTAGACTGCGACAACACTTTCTCAACGGAGCGTCTTGCCCAAATCGCAAATTACCGCTTCGATGAGGTGGCCGAGCGTGTGGTGCTGGTTAAGCCTCGGGATTTTAAGGAACAAACGGTGCTCATCGACAAAATCGAAGACTACACCGTTAACGTCGGTCTTATGGTGTTTGACACGTTTACTTCGCTCTATAGCGCGCGGGCCGCAGAGTTGCCTAGATCGTTTAGTGTTAATCGAGAGCTAAACAAACAACTCGCCATACTTGCGCAGCTCTGTAAAACCAAAAAGATTCCGCTACTGATTTTGAGTCAAGTGCGCAGCGTAATAGGTGAGGAGGCGGAGTCCTTAAGTGTGCGTCCGGTTGCAAATCGGGTCTTGAAGTTCTGGGCAGAAACCATCCTGTGTCTAAAGCCCACAGACTATCCGCAGGTAATACAGGTATCAATCGAAAAAGCCCCCACCCAAGCAACGCAAGCAACATGCTATGTACATATAGGGGTAGGTGGATTAACTGATACACAACTCTACTAGAACGGATGCACAGCCCGATGGATCTTGTCCTCCTAATCGTTGAAGCCCTAAAATTCATCTTTCCAGCCTACTGCGCCAACGGCACACCAGTCCTTGCGGGCGGCGGAAAAAAGATGGATTTTGGCCGAAACTTTACCGATGGCAAACGCATCTTTGGCAACAACAAAACCTTCCGGGGTTTCTTCTTTGGCTGGACGGTGGGTTTTGGTGTCGGATTGGCGGAGGGCTTTGTTTTTGGGTTTGACAAGTTTCCACTTCTGTTTAGCTTGTTAATTCCGTTGGGAGCGCTTTTGGGCGATTTGTCGGCTGCTTTTTTGAAGCGACGGCTTGATATTCAGCCAGGCGGCATGTTGCCGGTGGTAGATCAGCTTGACTTCGTTGTCGGCGCCTTGCTGTTTGCCTATCCGCTGGTTGCGTTGGGCGTGTTCATGTTGACTTGGCAAGTTGCGGTTGCGGTGTTGATTTTGACGCCGCCGATTCACTTGTTGACTAATTTTGGTGCTTACAAGCTGAAACTAAAAAAGCACCCTTGGTAAATGCGTAGGGCTGCTTGATAGGGTATGTTTCTGGTGCTTTGCTAACCTACCCCCTCTCTTATATATAGACTAAACACCCGCCAGGAAGTAGAGGGTATGTCTGGGTGTTTGTTAGTTTTAGGCGGTGAGGGGATGTATGGTTGCAGGCAAGTCGGATGGTTGGCTGCAGAAGTGTTTTGGTTGAAGCTGCGCCCTTTTTGTTTTGCCTGACCTTTTAATCAACCGATCTCTTTGCCTAGGGGTCAGTTTTAGATTTATGCTGGGGGTGCTTTCTGTGGGTTGGGTCGGCGGTGGGTTCTTTTGCTGTGTATGATTAGTGCTGTTATGATCACGGCGGCGGTTGTGGCGGCTATGGTTAGGGTGAGGAGTAGTGTTGGGCTATGTTTGGGTTCTGGTGTGCTGGAGGGGGTTGGGTTTGCCCAGTAAGGTAACTCGATAGTGGCGATATCTATATCATAAGGTGCCATCAGGGGGTAGCGGTCCATACGGCGGGCATCGATTATGTAGGGGGTGTCGCCTATGCCGTCGCCGTTTCTGTCAGTGCCGTTATAGTCGCTCCAGAAGTTACCTTCCTTGTCGTTATCATAACTATCTTTTGTGTAATCAATCAGCCACTCTTCTGGTAATAAAACGACCTGATACGTGTTTCCAATAAAGTTGTTGTGATAGAAAGTAGAAATGGAAACAATCTCTGAGTATTGATTTAGACTCATCCCCCACGAGTTGTCGGTGATGTCGTTCGCATATACTAGATTGTCCCCTGAAATTTGCAGAGCTATACCGCTTGTAGGTATAGTATAAGAGTACGCTGGGGAAATCATGCAGTCACTTATTATGTTGGCGCAAAGGAAATTGTTTGAGCCATTCACTCTGATGCCTACATCTGAATTCTCTACTATATTTTTTATCACTAGATTATCTTTACCGTCAACACCTATCCCTGGAGTCATCCTCTTAGCAGTTATCACATTTCCGTAAATAGTACAAAATGCGCCTTCTAATTTGATTCCAGAATCCATACCAATCTTAATTGAACTATCTTTAGTATTAGAGGAGATGTTCAGGTGTGAGCCATTTGCCCTGATAGTTCCTGAAAAAAACATTCTTTGAGATGGTTGAGTAAGAACCGTTCACTCCAACATCGTCTAAAAGAGTGTTCTCCGCGACATTAGAACGAGAACCCGTAATTCCCACAGCGACACCTATGACATTGCCTTTGCGTATTGTTTCCAATTATAGAAATAGCACCGCCAGCCTTGTCGCCTACTTCAGGCGCATT
>JBLNCY010000016.1:0-39519 GCA_050261115.1 Methanocella sp. | reverse complement strand
ATTGGAGCTGGGGATGGGAATTGAACCCATATAGAGCAGCTCTGCAGGCTACCGCCTCAGCGATTCGGCCACCCCAGCGTGTGAATCTAGGATGGAGTGTGACATAAAAATATTATTGGTAAAAACAGCCATTTCCTCGAAGGACATTTGCAGGCGATGTCTTGACAACACCATAAAAAGGTAAACCCTGTCTCTCCAACTGTCTCCCTCTGGGTTTTGCTTGCGCCTGAATTCTGAAAAGTTAAATCTTCTCTTTTGTGATATATAATCAGCTTTGGCTTCTAAAAATAATGATTCTCGAACAATAAGCTTTAATTTGTCGCATACACATCCCCTTCGAAGATTATCGAGAGGATATGGATGGTCACAACAAATCTCGACAAAGTTTTCAATCCTCAAACAGTAGCCATCATCGGTGCAAGCGACGTAGAGGGATCGGTCGGTTATGCCATCGTCAAAAACTTTACTCAATCAGGTTTTGCAGGAAAAGTATACTTTGTCAACATAAAGAAGCCAGAAATTTTGGGCGTTAAAACTTACCCAACAGTAGAACAGATACCGGAAGAAATCGATTTAGCTATGGTTGCGACGCCAGCTAAAACTGTTCCTGGCGTCATGGAGGAATGCGGTAGAGCCAAAGTAAAAGGGGTAATCATCGTATCCGCAGGCTTCAAAGAAGTGGGTCCCGAAGGGAAAGCACTTGAGGATCAGGTTGGTGCTATAGCCAAAAAGTATGGCGTACGCGTTATTGGACCCAACTGTATCGGTGTCCTCCGTCCAAGAATAAACCTTAACGCAACATTTCTTGACAAGATGCCCAAGGCAGGCAACGTAGCATTTCTCTCACAGAGCGGCGCACTCGGCTCCGCCATCCTTGACTGGGCTATTCATGAAAACATCGGTTTTAGCAACTTTGTCTCCGTCGGCTCAATGATTGATGTCGACTTCGGCGACTTAATCGACTACTTCGGCTCTGACCCCAAAACCAAGAGCATCTTGATGTATGTCGAGGGCATCACACAGGCACGCAAATTCATGAGCGCAGCAAGGCACTTTGCCCGAACCAAACCCATCATAGTCGTAAAATCCGGCAGATTCAATGAAAGCGCAAAAGCCGCAGCCTCACACACAGGCTCACTTAGTGGCGCTGACGAAATCTACGATGCCGCCTTCAAACGGGCAGGTATCGTCCGCGTAAATGAAATCGCTGATCTCTTCAACGCTGCAGAAGTCCTTGGCACTCAACCGCTGCCGAAGGGTAACAGGGTTGCCATTATCACCAACGCCGGCGGCCCCGGAGTCATGGCGACCGACGCACTAATCAGCTTCGGGGGACAACTCGCGAAACTTAACCAAAAGACCATTGATACCCTCAACGGCGTCCTGCCTCCATTCTGGAGTCACGGTAACCCCATCGACGTTTTAGGGGACGCTAAAGCAGACCGCTACAAGGCAGCCATGGAAGCGGCCCTAAACGACGAGAACGTTGATGGTATTCTAGTTATTTTCACTCAGCAAGCGGTTTCTGAGGCAATCCAGATCGCTAAAGACATCGTCGAGTTGGTCAGAAGCAAACCCTACCAGAACAAGACTATCGTAACTTCCTTTATGGGTTTTGGCGCAGTACAGGAAGCCAATTCTATCCTCAACGCCAACAACATCCCCACCTACAGCACACCTGAGCAGGCACTAAAGACCTACATGTACATGTACAACTATCAATGTAACATAGAAGACCTCTATGAAACACCCGAAGAACTGCCAGTGGATGCTGCTCCACCCAAACGCCCCATCCTTGCTATCCTTAAGAATGCGGTGGCAGAAGACAGAGAAATCTTAACCGAGGATGAAGCCAAAAAGATCCTCAAATACTACAACTTCCCCGTCGTCCGCACCGCAGTCGCCAACAACGTTGACGAAGCAGTCGCCTTTGCAACTGAAATGGGCTTCCCAGTGGTACTAAAGATACTCTCCCCCCAGATTATCCACAAATCAGACGCCGGCGGAGTCATACTAAACGTCAACAGCCCAAGAGAAGTCCGCGACGCCTTCGAATTACTCATTCAACGAGCAACCGCCTATAACCCTCAGGCACAAATCATCGGCGTAACAGTCCAGCCTATGGTTGAGAAACGCGGCCAAGAAGTCATCATCGGAGGCAAAACCGACCCCGTATTTGGCCCCGTTATCATCTTTGGCATGGGCGGCGTCGGCGTGGAACTCTTCAAAGACGTCTCCATCGGGCTCCCACCATTAAACACTACCCTGATTCGACGCATGATGGAAGAAACCAAAATCTACCGCTTACTCAAAGGCTACCGAGGCTCCACAGCAGTAGACCTAAAACGCCTCGACGAAACCATACTGCAATTCAGCCAGCTCTTAATTGACTTCCCGCAAATCAAGGAAATCGACATCAACCCACTCCTTATAAGTGACAAAGACGCCACCATACTTGATGCACGTATCGTTTTAGACAAAGAAAAAGTATGCAAAAAGTTTGAGGCTCACGAGCACATGGTTATCAGCCCCTACCCCAAGAAGTACGAGACCCTCTGGCTGCTAAAGAACGGCCAAGAAGTCCTCCTTCGACCCATCAAACCCGAAGATGAACCCATGTGGCTTGAATGGTTCCAAAGCTTAAGCGAAGAATCCATTCGCTACCGATTCTTCCAAATGCTCAAAGACACACCCCACGAAGTACGCGTACGCTACTGCAACGTTGACTATGACCGGGAAGTGGCACTAGTCGCTGAAATCGTTGAGAACGGCAAACGCAAGATATTAGGCGTGAGCAGGGTAAGCATAGAGCCTGACGGTAAACACGGCGAAATGGCCTTTATCGTATCCGACTACTGGCAGGGACTCGGCTTAGGCACAAAACTAGTTGACTACAGCCTAGACATAGCTAAGGAGAAAGGAATCGAGAGCGTCTATGCGATTATGCTACAGGACAACTACCGCGCGATTAGCTTGACTAAAAAGATGGGCTTCACCATCGAGTACCTAAGCGACGGCACAGTCAAAGGTACACTTGACTTAAGAAGCGAGGACATAGACGTCCAATGCATACAAAAACGCCTACCCCAACCGCCAACCGAAAAACCCGCCGCCCCCATAGCCAAAGACCAAGAAGAGCTGCCAATCGTCGAGACCAAACCGCTGGTTAAAGAAAACCGCGAACACACACCAGCCTAAATTTCACCTTTCCCATTTTTAGTACTATAGCAGACTGTTTCTGTATCCCAGCAACTAGCCACGATTCTGTGTCTCAATCTTGCAAGTCTTTTACAGCTTTTAGGTTCAACCCGGGTGACTCCATATATAGGGGAGGAGGTCTCTCGGCAGAGCAACAGGCGACGCACACTACCCTTCGTTGGCGTTAGCAACCGTCTTCTCCGTTTTTTCTGCCTTCCTCTACACTTTTATAATCGGAAACATTGTAACTTTCTGGAACTAAGGCAGATAAATGCCTTGGAGGAACGTTTTTGATAAGAGACGATAAGCGGCGCGGTATGCTTGAGAAGGTACTAAAAGACCACAACTATCAGCAGAGCGCACTCTTAGAGATACTGCATAAGGCACAAGACATCTACGGCTATCTCGACAAAGACCTATTGCTTGACATCTCAGACTCCTTGAATCTGCCGCCAAGCCACGTCTATGGCGTCGCAACGTTTTACAGCTTTTTTAAACTCCGCAAACCCGGCCAACACATCGTGACAGGCTGCCTAGGAACCGCCTGCTACGTAAAAGGCGTCGACCAAATTATGACGGCAGTCGAACAGGAATTCAACCTTAAACGAGGCGGCTCTACAGCAGACGGCAAACTCAGCCTACTAATGACCCGATGCATCGGAGTATGCGCCATGGCCCCCAACATAGTGGTCGACGACGAAGTCATCGGCAAAGCCACCAAAGAAGCCGTCATCCAAAAAATAAAAGAGAAACTCGCAGGAGGCGAACAGGCTGAAACTCTCTGACTTACCCAAAATCGTGGAGCAGGAACTCGAATTCGAGTACAAGTACCGCATCAACGTCTGCTGCTCCACCAGCTGCGTCGCGCTTGGTTCGCTAAAAATTCTAAAAGCATTTGAGGACGCCGTCAAGGAGTTTGGTCTTGAGCGTGAATGTAGGGTTGCACGTACAGGCTGCATCGGTGCATGCTCAGTCGGCCCCATGGTGCTCGTGGAACCCGGCGACTACGCCTATGAGGCTGTGACGCCAGAGAAAGCCCGAGAAATCGTACGCGACCACATCGCCCTCGATATACCTGTCAAAGACCTGCTCTATGAAGGCGGCACCTTCTTCAAGAAACAGCTTCGACTCGTTCTGCGCAACGCCGGTAAAATCGACCCCAACCGAATCCAAGATTACATAGCAGTCGGCGGGTATGGGGCACTCGCTAAGTGCTTAAGCAGCATGGCGCCCCAAGCCGTAATTAACGAGGTTTTAGCCAGCGGATTGCGGGGCAGAGGCGGCGCAGGTTTCCCGACGGGACAAAAATGGCGCCTTGTAGCCAGAGCCCACAAAACCCCCAAATACATCGTTGCCAACCTCGACGAAGGCGACCCCGGAGTCTACGCTAACAGGTCACTAGCAGAAGCAGACCCCCATGCCATCATCGAAGGCATGCTAATAGCCGCCTACGCCATCGGCGCCGAAAAAGGCTACATCTACATCCGCAGCGAATACCCCCTCGCCATCCAGACACTACAGAAAGCCCTAGCGCAGGCTAGAGCCATGTCACTCATCGGCAACAACGTATTTGAGACCTCCTTCAAATTCGACATAGAACTCCGCCTCGGCGCAGGCGCCTTTGTTGCAGGAGAAGAAACCGCCATCCTAGCCTCAGTAGAGGGGCGTAGAGCGATGCCCCGACCCCGACCGCCCTACCCCGCCAACTCGGGGCTATGGCAGAAACCCACACTCATCCAAAACGTCGAAACCCTCGCCAACATACCCTTAATCATCCAGAACGGCGCCTCATGGTTCTGCAAAACAGGCACCATAAAATGCGCAGGCACCAAATGCTTCTCCCTCACAGGCAAAATCATGAACCCCGGCATAATCGAGGTCCCTATGGGCATGACGCTGCGTGAAGTCGTCTTTGACATCGGCGGCGGAGTACCAGACGGTAAAAATTTTAAAGCTGTGCTCATCGGCGGCCCCTCAGGCGGCTGCCTGCCAGAACAACTCCTTGAAACCCCCATAGACTACAACTCGCTTATTCAAGTTGGGGCCATTATGGGTTCAGGCGGCATAGTTGTCCTCGACCAGGATGACTGTATGGTGGATACCGCCCGCTACTTTACCGAGTTCTGCGTCGACGAATCCTGCGGTAGGTGCACTCCTTGCAGGGCGGGGTTGCCGCGTATGTTAGAAGTGTTTGATAAAATCACACATGGACAAGGCAAGTTGAGCGATATTGGGACGCTTGAGAAAGCCAGCGTTTTCATCCGAGACGCCAGCCTCTGCGGCTTAGGCCAAACCGCCCCCAATCCAGTCATAACCACGCTTCGATACTTCAAAGACGAATACATCCACCACATCGTTGACAAGACCTGTGAGGCAGGCAAGTGCTATAAGACAAGGGATGAGGCTGAAGTCCAATGAGCGTTAGATTAAGAATTGACGGCGCTGAAGTGCAGGTTCCTGAAGGAACAACCATCCTCAAAGCAGCCCAGCTGAGCGGCATAAAAATCCCCACCCTCTGCCAACTCGAGGGCTTAACTCCCTATGGCGGCTGCCGACTATGCCTCGTCGAAGTCAGCGGCACAACCAAACTTTTCCCCGCATGCACTACGCCGGCGTCTTCAGGCATGGAAGTAACCACCCAATCACCCAAGCTCTATGAATACCGAAAAATGGTTCTGCAAACCCTGCTGGCTGAGCGAACCCACATCTGTGCTGTTTGCGTTGCCAACGAGCACTGTGAATTGCAAGCAGAAGCCAACAACCACGGCGTCGACCATGTCATGTATGAACGGAACTGGAGCTGTGACGAAATCGACTCTACCCACGACTTCCTCGTCATCGACCGAAACAGATGCATCCTATGCACACGCTGTATCCGCGTCTGTGACCAGATAGAGGGATCTCACACCTTAGACCTAAAGATGCGGGGCAGAAACACCCAGGTCATAATGGATCAAGACCAAAAATGGGGCACCGCCAAAAGTTGCACGTCTTGCCGTAAATGCGCCAAAGTCTGCCCTGTCGGCGCCATCTACATCGAGGGCGAAATGATTGAGCACACAAAAGACCACGACATAGCCGTGTTCCTGCTAAAACGGAGGAACCAACCACATGAGTGACAAGAAAACTAGAATCGCAACAGTTTGGCTTAGCGGATGCAGCGGCTGCCATATGTCTTTCCTAGACCAAGATGAGCGCCTAATCGATTTAGCACAAAAGGCATCACTGGTTAACAGCCCCTTTGTGGATGTTAAAGAGTTCCCCGATAACGTCGCAGTGACTCTTGTTGAGGGGGCGGTGGCTAATGAGGAGCAAAAAGAAACACTCAAGAAAGTTCGCAGCAACACCGCAATCCTTGTCTCATTAGGGGACTGTGCAGTCACAGGAAACGTAACCGCCCTTCGAAACGCTTGGGAACACAGCGACCAAGCCATCCTTGAACGTGCATACGCTGACCCGTCAAACAAGAACGCCCAAATCCCCACCGAAGTGCCCAAACTACTCATCCATGCAAGACCCCTACATGAAGTCGTAAAAGTCGATTACTTTATCCCCGGCTGCCCACCCAACGCTGACCTCATCAACTACGTTTTAACTGAGCTTTTAGCGGGCCGAACACCCGTTATGGAGGGAAGATCAAAGTATGGCTGATAAAAAAATCACAATCAGACCAATCACCCGCATAGAAGGCCACGCACAAGTCACCATACTGCTAAACGACGACGACTCAGTCAAAGAGGCACTCTTCAACGTCACCGACTTTCGGGGCTTCGAAAAATTCACAGAGGGACGACCCTTCTACGAGTTACCCGCCATCACCAGTCGCGCCTGCGGTATCTGCCCTGTCAGCCATCTACTGGCAAGCGTTAAAGCCTGCGACCAGATTGTCGGCGTAAACCCCTCTAAAACCGTCGTCATGCTACGCCGCCTAATGCATATGGGGCAACTTATCCAGTCGCATGCACTCAACTTCTTCCACCTCTCCTCCCCCGACCTACTATTAGGGTTCGATTCAGACCCCACACAACGCAACATCTTTGGTTTAATCGAAAAGAACCCCGAACTGGCAAAACGCGGCATAAGACTACGAAAATTCGGACAGGAAATCATCGAAAAAGTCGCGGGTAAAAAGATTCATTCAAGCGAATGGGTCTTGCCCGGCGGAGCAAAATGGCCCCTCACTAAGGAACGCGCCGATTACCTACGAAGCTACCTCCCTGAAGCGCTAGATGCAACCCAGAAAACGCTTGAAATGTGGAAGCACATGCTAGACGACTTGAAAGATGAGGTTGATCATTTCGGTAACTTCCAAACCTACTACATGAGCCAAGTAACCCCCGACGGCGGCCTAGAACATTATGACGGCAAAATACGCATCCTCGACCCCCACGGGAAAGTTGCTGACGAATGCATAGACCCAACCAGATATAGCGACTTTATTGGGGAAGCGGTAGAGCCTTGGTCTTACATGAAGTTCCCCTACTACAAAGCAGTCGGCTACCCAAACGGCGCTTACCGCGTAGGTCCACTTGCCAGATTAAACGTCGCCCAACACTGCGGTACACCCCTTGCAGGTGAAGAATTAAAGTGGTTCAAGAAGCTGGGCAGAAACGGCGTCGTAGAGAGCACCTTCCATTACCACACCGCACGCCTCATCGAAATCCTCTTCTGCATCGAAACCGCAAAACAATTACTCGAAGACCGCGCCATCCAAGACCCCCATGTAACATCGAAAGCAACGGTCAGCAACTTTGAAGGAGTAGGGGTAGCAGAAGCCCCCCGTGGAACACTCATCCATCACTACAAGATCGACGAGCAAGGCATGATAACGTGGAACAACATGATTATCGCAACCGAACACAGCAACATAGCTTACAACATGGCCGTCACCCAAGTGGCTAAGAAATATGTGAAAGCACGCGCTTTGGAGGAGGGGATGTTGAATCGTGTGGAGGCGGTTATCCGCGCGTTTGACCCCTGCCTAAGCTGCGCAACACACGCGGTAGGCCAGATGCCGCTGGAAATAAAACTAATCGACAGCAAAAACCGCATCGTAGACCGCAAGATGCACCAATAACTTCCCCCCCCACCCTTATCAGGTAGACAAAAAAAGCATAAACAACACAAACCTTGTTTTGTTGAATTAGTCTTTTGGACAACTGGTTCTTTTTCTGCCTGGCATTTTCTGCGGAGTTTCAATCCTTGTTATGTTGGATTAGCTTTTTGGACTGGGTCAAGGTTTAAGCTTAACCGACTGGATAACACCTGTTTCAATCCTTGTTATGTTGGATTAGCTTTTTGGACGTTGGTCGTCAGGTGCCCCTGTAAATGGTGCTCGGTTTCAATCCTTGTTATGTTGGATTAGCTTTTTGGACTATTAGAAATGTGCTTGGAAATGTTCGTTGCTGCTAGTTTCAATCCTTGTTATGTTGGATTAGCTTTTTGGACTCTGACGCCACGATGGACCTATAACCGCAATATAGGTTTCAATCCTTGTTATGTTGGATTAGCTTTTTGGACTGACCGCCGCGACATCAACAGCCAACACTACACTTGTTTCAATCCTTGTTATGTTGGATTAGCTTTTTGGACGAGATTCAGCTTGTAGGGTTACGTGCTGATGAAAGTTGGTTTCAATCCTTGTTATGTTGGATTAGCTTTTTGGACAACCCATACCCCAAAGGATGGAGGTAGCCCATTGGGGGTTTCAATCCTTGTTATGTTGGATTAGCTTTTTGGACTACCGTGAATAGTCACTCCATTTAGGCAACGTACTTGGGTTTCAATCCTTGTTATGTTGGATTAGCTTTTTGGACAATCCACCCCAAAAAGTCACTGTTGACCTAGAAGAAAGTTTCAATCCTTGTTATGTTGGATTAGCTTTTTGGACCTAAATCTTCCAAGTATATACATCGCCATACTGTTGTTTCAATCCTTGTTATGTTGGATTAGCTTTTTGGACAGCCCCCGCGCAGTTTTGGCGGATAATGTGGCGTAGTTTCAATCCTTGTTATGTTGGATTAGCTTTTTGGACAGAGAACCTGCGATATGGATTTGACACAGTAGGTATGTTTCAATCCTTGTTATGTTGGATTAGCTTTTTGGACAGGGGACTTTTTGGGCTTATTTCCCGATTTAGAGCATTTTCCCCAGGCGATTTTAGAGGGTTGTGTCCGTATCGATTAATTATTTGTTCCCTTATAAAGATACGGCTGTTTATTTTTATCCGTAGACTGGCAGCCCTTTAGATAAAACGGCACCTTAACTTTTCAACGAGGGGTCCAACCCGGGATTGACTCCATATATAAAGGCAGGAAGTCTATGGCAGAGCAGCAGCGTTGGGCTGCAACCCTTATATGGCTAAAATGGGAACGTAGCCTTGATATGCTATGATTCCCGAGGGTTACGTAGAGTATAAGCGTAGAGAATACTGCAAAGACATCCAGTGCCCAAACCAGCTTGAACTCGAAAAGCAGAAAGAGGGTTCACCCGAATACGAAGCGATACGCAAAAAATGCAGCACTAACTGCCTTCATACGACCCATGAATTTCATCACTGGCTGATCAAAAAAGGCTATCTAATCATAAAACCATCCGCTTAACGGGCAGATAACCAAAGGAACAGCCACTCATATTTTCTATGCTGGTTCTAAAAAATGGTGGGTGCGGATAAACCGCAACGCTATGCCTGAGTCGCCGTTATGGCTACGTCATAGCTGTAGCTAAATTCTTGATTGGGTGAGTAGGGGCCAGTTGGCGTTAGGAACGCTATTAGTGACAGGAAGTGGGTTTGTCCGGGCTGTATGGGTTGCTGGCTTGTTGCTTGTTCTACGCCGTATGCGCCGTTTATGGTGCCGTAGTGGCCGCACTGTAGCGCCAGATTCAGGTTCGCTGGGATGTTTATGTTGACTGCGGTGGCGTTGATTGTTATGGGTACTGTTCCGTCATTGCGTACGACTATGCAGGTGGGTATCCAGCCGGCATTGTGCCCTGAGAGGGGGTCGACAACTACTGTGTTTACTCCGTTAATCGCTCCCGTTACGGATGTTGGGTAGGCTGTTCCGTTTGGAAAAAATATGGAAAACTGAACCGTAGGCGAGGCAGAGGCTGTTGCTGCTGGGCTTGGTGTAGGCGTTGCTGTGGGGGGCGGGGTGTTTTGGGGGTAGTTTGCGGTACCGGTGACGTGTATGGTTTGGGTTTGTGTTACAACAGCGGCTGCTAAGGGGAAGGCGATTGCTAAAATCAGGGCTATGCCTAAAAATAGGTACTTTCGATTCAAAATTTTCACCTCTAAAAACCGCTACGTTTCTAGAACTCAGCATTTGATTTATACTTAGAGTTCAACTTGCCCGCTAACTAATCATGAAACAAAAATTATGGTTGTCTTTTATTGTAATATGCTAAAAAATGGTTGCAGGGAAAAGGTGCTGTAACTGCACATTCATAGGTAGGCGAGTCTATATCTGGTTGCGAATCGTCTGGCGCGCAGTTTAATGTTTTTACATTTGGGACAATGATAGAATAATATGACGCCGTCGTTGGAGGTTTCGCCTTCGGGTACCATTCCGCCACCACATTTAGGGCACTCCATCATTTTTTCAACTTTACACCGCATTACTAATGGAATGTCAATTAATATAAACGCGTTTATGACAAGTGCCTAACTTTTCATAAAAAAACTGACAAGTGCAAAAACGCTGTCTTAATTCAGGGGAATCCGAAAACGCCAAAGCACCCATATCAACCCCTCACTAAGGGCATAAAGTTATTTATCTCCTCAAACCAACTGCTTCCAAGGAGACTAAACAAATGGAATGGGGAATGCAAAACCGCTTAAACAGACTCATCCAAAAAGACGGCAAAGCCCTCTTTTTACCCATCGACCACGGCTACTTCCAAGGCCCAACACACTGCCTAGAACGCCCTGGCGAAACCATCAAACCAATCCTACAATACGCCGACGGCTTAATGCTAACCCGGGGTGTCCTGCGTAACTGCGTTGACCCCGCAATCGAGAAACCCGTCATCCTGCGCGTGTCAGGCGCCGTGTCAGTAGTCGGCGAAGATTTAGCCAACGAATCTATAGTCACCTCAATACAGGAAATCATCCGCTTAAACGCCTCCGCAGCATCCATGTCCTGCTTTGTCGGCAGCAAGTACGAAAACAAAAGCCTCACCAACCTCTCAAAACTAGTCGATGAATGCGAAGACTATGGCATCCCAGTCATGGCAGTCTGCGCAGTTGGCAAAGAACTCGAAAAACGTGAAGCCCGCTACCTAGCACTCGCCGCCCGCATAGTAGCCGAAATCGGCGCAAGAGTGGTTAAAACTTACTATTGCAAGGAGAACTTCCATAAAGTAGTCGATGGATGTCCAGTTCCAGTCGTCATTGCAGGTGGACCCAAAACGGAGACCCAACGCGAGGTCTTTGATTTTGTGTATGATGGTATGCAGCAGGGCGCCATCGGCGTCAACTTGGGCCGAAACATCTGGCAAACCGAGCATCCAGTAGCATCCATACGCGCCATCCAAGCAATCATCCACAAAGGCTACACCGCTCAAGAAGCCGAAGACCTCTACAATCAAATAATCGCAGGAAAAGCATAACCCCTCTTCTTTTTTGGTGAACACTTTGCTTGCCGCATTCTACTACAACAACCATGACGTGCGAGTCGAGGAAATCCCAACACCCAAACCAGGCGACGAAGAAGTCCTCATGAAAGTAATGGCAAGCGGCATCTGCGGCAGCGACGTTATGGAATGGTACCGTGTACCCAAAGCGCCCCGTGTGCTGGGGCATGAAGCCACAGGCATAATAACACAGGTGGGTACCAAAGTAAAGAACGTCCAAGTCGGCGACCGCGTCTTTGTCAGCCACCATGTCCCCTGCTTTAACTGCCGGCACTGCCAACGCGGCAACCACACCGCCTGCCATATGCTACATACCACCAACTATTACCCTGGCGGATTTGCTCAGTACGTGCTGGTGCCAAAAATTAACGTGCAATACGGCATATACAAGCTTCCTGATGCTATGAGCTATGAGGAAGGTACATTCATCGAGCCGCTCGCATGCGTCTCACGTGGGCAACGCTTAGCAAACATAAAAGCCCAAGACACCGTCCTCATCATCGGCAGCGGCATCTCTGGCATACTCCATGTGCAGCTGGCCAAATTTAGGGGGGTAGAAAACGTCATTGTCTCTGATATTAACCCGTATCGGTTGGAGCTTGCCAAAAAGTTCGGGGCACACCATGCCATAAACGCCAAGGATGATGTTCCGGCAAAAGTCAAAGAGATAACGGGACACTTAGCTGACCAAGTAATCGTCTGCTCAGGAGCCCTGCCCGCGGCAGCTACAGCGATGGATTGCGTTGAGAACGGAGGAACCATCCTATTCTTCGCAGTACCCGACCCCAGCGTTAAACTGCCAGTACCCATCAACCAGTTCTGGCGCAACGAAATCACAATGCGCACAAGCTATGGCGCCGCACCAAACGACATCGAAGACTCTCTGCGCACATTAGCCACAGGCGAAATCAACGTTAAAGACATGATTTCACACCGCCTAGACATCCGAGAGGCACAGGAAGGCTTCCGATTAACAGCCGAAGCAGGCAACAGCCTAAAAGTCATCCTAGAACCCAACCGCACATAAACATAAAACCCCCTTTTCCCTATCTCTCTTTTATGTCAAACTTGCTTTGGATACTTAAACAGCGGCGCAGCATCCGAATCTTCCAAAACAAACCCGTCCCAAGAGAGCATGTTGGCTTGGTTTTGGAGGCTGCAGGTTTGGCTCCGTCGGCACATAATTCTCAGCCCTGGCGCTTCATAGTCATAGAAGACCCCGTGACCAAACGTGTCCTTGCGGAGAAGATGGCTGAGGCATGGGCGGCGGATATGGCTAAAGACGGCTTAACTGTTGACGAAACCAAACGCCTTGAGCGTCAGGTGCGCTTTGCAGAGGCCCCCGTGCTCATTGTTGCTTGTTTCTCTATGGATGGGTTAAGGAGTTACCGAGACGAAGAGCGCCAGAGGTGCGAGCGAGATTTGGCGGCGGAGAGTTTAGGTGCAGCATTGGAGAACCTGCTTTTGGCCGCGTATAGTTTGGGTTTGGGGGCTTGCTGGTACTGTGCACCCGCCTTCTGTAAACCCACCGTCAGAGCAGTACTAAAAATCCCCACAAACATTGAGCCATCCGCGTTGATTGTAATGGGGTTCCCCGCAGAGGCACCTACAGCTCCGCCCAAAAAGCGTCCCGAAGAGTATTGTTACGCCGATGTCTGGAGTAACCCATTCACTAATGAGGCCGACCTACCAAAGTGACATCGCTTTTCCCTTAAATGAACAACAAGAAGCCGGAACTCTGATCTTTAAGCTGTTTCATATCCGTCAACTAGAGCGATTTACTTGCAGGTATCTGCTCAATGCGCTGACACCTGAATTTCCACTCTTGGATGCAAAAACCTATTAACCAAAACGTTAAGGTCATTCTGTCGTTTATCAATTAGGGAAGGAAGTAGAGTTTGCAGTTTGAGCTTGTTGCACCATATAAAATTTCGCCCGGACAGCAAGAGGCAGTCGAGAAGTTAATACAAAACTTCCAGACCAAAGATAAGCAGACGCTTCTGGGCATCACAGGCAGCGGCAAAACCTTCGTGATGGCAAACGTCATCCAGAAGCTTCAGAAGCCCACGTTGATTTTGGCTCATAACAAGACTTTGGCTGCTCAACTCTATGGCGAACTAAAAGAGCTCTTCCCAAATAACCGAGTTGAATTCTTCATTAGCTTTTATGATTACTATCAACCCGAATCCTATCTGCCGGCACAGGACATGTACATAGAAAAGGATAGCACAGTCAACGACGAAATAGAAAAGATGCGCATGCACGCCGTCTCCAGCATAGTAAGCCGCAATGACACAATAATCGTAGCCTCGATTAGCTGCATCTATTCGCTGGGTAACCCCGATGACTTTCGCACCATGGCGCAGAGGCTTGAAGTAGGCGCCAAAATGAGTCGCCAGCAACTAATCCATCAACTGGTGGATATGCAGTATGAACGCAACGATATGGTGCTTGAACCTGGCCGATTCCGCGTCAGAGGAGACAGCATCGACATCATCCCTTCCTACGAAAACGACATTATACGCGTCGAACTCACAGGGAACCTTATTAGCAAAATCAAAGAAGTCCACGCCATCACGGGCAACGTAAAAAATAGCGTAGACCGCATGACCCTCTACCCGGCTAGGCAGTATGTTGTGCCTGAAGAAAAGCATGCTCTTGCCCTTGAGGCAATCCAGCAGGAACTCGAAGCCCGCCTCCCAGAACTGCCGCCACTTGAAGCCCAACGCCTAAAACAGCGCACCAACTACGATTTAGAAATGATCAGAGAAGTGGGCTTCTGCTCAGGTATGGAAAACTATAGCCGCCACTTCGACGGTAGAAAACCAGGCCTGCCCCCCTTCACATTAATCGATTACTTCCCCAAAGACTTCCTCCTAATCATTGACGAGAGCCACCAGACCCTCCCCCAAGCCCGCGGCATGTACAACGGTGATTATAGCCGTAAAAAGAACCTCGTGGACTTCGGCTTCAGACTGCCAAGTGCGCTGGATAACCGCCCCTTGAAGTTTGACGAGTTTGAGAGCAAAATGGGGAGGGTATTGTTTGTCTCTGCGACCCCCGGCGAGTATGAACTGGAAAAAAGCGGGCCGCCGGTTGAACTTATCACTAGACCCACGGGGCTTCTTGATCCCGAAGTAGAGATGCATCCGATCGAAGGGCAAATGCGGCACCTCATGGCTGAAGCCAAGAAGACTATCGAACGTGGCGACCGCGTCTTAATCACCACCTTAACTAAACGCATGGCAGAAGACCTAGCGGACTACCTTGTTAAAGAGGGCTTCCGAGTACGTTACATGCACAGTGAAATCGAGAGCTTAGACCGCATTGAACTCATCCGACAGCTTCGAGTTGGAGAGTTCGACATCCTGGTCGGCATCAACCTGCTACGTGAAGGCTTAGACATACCCGAAGTAGCCACCATCTTTATCCTCGATGCAGACAAAGAAGGCTTCTTACGCGACGAACGCAGCCTCATCCAAACCATTGGCCGAGCAGCCCGCAACGTCAACGGCAGGGTCATTCTATACGCTGATCACCAGACGCAGTCCATTAAAAGAGCTATGGAAATCACCTATTACCGCCGCAATGTCCAGAAACGCTACAACGAAAAGTACGGCATAACACCCAAAACCATCGTCAAAGCGGTCACCGTTAAAGAAAGCACCATCAAAGGCGCCAAGCACCTTGCCAAATCAGACATCCAACACCAAATCATCGAGTTAGACGCAAAAATGCGAGAAGCGGCCGAGAAGCTAGAGTTCGAGAAAGCCATAGAGCTACGCGACGCCATAGCTGAACTGCAGAAGGTTTTGGCTCAGAAAGAGGAAAAAACGGGCCTTAACCCCGAAATTTAGGGGTTTAATGCAACAATGTTCTAATCTCAGAGCATAAGTCAAGCTAGAATCCGCCAATTGAGAAGGGGAACAAATGCGCAACGCCATTTCCATCAAAGGTGCAAGAGAGCACAACCTCAAAAACATCGATTTAGAGTTGCCCCGCAACAAACTAATAGTCATCACTGGGCTCAGCGGATCAGGCAAATCCACCCTCGCATTCGACACCATCTACGCTGAGGGCCAACGCCGCTACGTAGAGAGCCTCTCTGCTTACGCCCGCCAATTCTTGGGTTTAATGGATAAACCTGACGTGGACTCCATCGAGGGTCTCTCCCCTGCAATCAGCATAGAGCAGAAGAGCACCAGCAAGAACCCACGCTCCACCGTTGGCACAGTAACCGAAATCTACGATTACCTCCGACTACTTTTTGCACGCATCGGCACCCACCACTGCCCCAAATGCGGCAGCAGCATTCACCCCCAGACCCCCGAAAACATCACCAGCCTCATCATGGCAGAAAAAGACAAAACCCTAGTCATCTTAGCGCCAATTATCCGGGGCATGAAAGGCACCCACGAACAAGTCATAGACGACCTCAAAAAAGACGGCTATACCAAAATCCGAATCGACGGCAAAATCTACGAATCCGACACTGTGAAAGAAGAAGTTAAACTGGCACGTTACGAGAAGCACTGGATAGAAGCCGTCATAGACACCATCACCATCTCAGACGAGGAACGCTCCCGCCTAGCCGAAGCCGTCGAAGCAGCCCTAAAAGCAGGCAAAGGCACCATGATAGTCATAGACGCCAACCTAGACACCAGCCAGAAAAAGGAACTGGAAAGCTTTGAAGGCGCAACCATGTACAGCACCTTCGGCGCCTGCCCCAACCACCCCGAAATCATGTTCGAAGCGCTTGAGCCACGCATGTTTAGCTTCAACTCGCCATGGGGCGCCTGCCCAACCTGTCACGGTCTTGGCGAAATCACCGAAGTCACCGCCGACAAAGTCATCCCCAACCGCAACCTCTCCATCATGGACGGCGCACTTGCGGTCTATGGCAAAATGGATCTTAGCTGGCGCGTCCAGCAACTAGCCGCTGTGGGCAGAAAGCACGGCTTTGACGTATTCACCCCAATCAAAGACTTCACCGAACAGCAACTCAACGTTCTACTATACGGCGATCAAGAGCCCATAAACGCCAACTGGTCAAACGGCGCCTCGATGTCCATGCGGGATGGCTGGGAAGGCGTCATCCCCCAGACAATGCGGCTCTACCGCCAAACCGAAAGCGAATGGCGCAAAGAAGACATAGAGAAATTCATGACAGCCCGCCCCTGCAACAGCTGCCATGGCAAAAAGCTCCAGCCGCTCGTGTTGGCGGTGCAGATTCAGGGCAAAAGCATCATCGACGTCACCGACCTCTCCATCGAGGAAGCGGTGGATTTCTTCCGCGACTTACCCCCCAAACTCAACGAGAAGGAGTTGTCGATTGCTAATCAGGTTCTAAAAGAAATCAACGCACGACTAGGCTTTCTCAAGAATGTGGGTTTAGGTTATTTGTCGCTTTCTCGTGCAGCTAAGACGCTGTCTGGTGGCGAAGCCCAACGTATCCGACTCGCCACTCAGATTGGTAGCAACCTCATGGGCGTCCTCTATATTCTTGACGAGCCCAGCATAGGTTTACATCAACGTGACAACGCCAAACTAATCAGCACCCTAGAGAGGCTCCGTGACCTCGGCAACACCCTAATTGTAGTGGAGCACGACGAGGACACCATGCGACATGCCGACTATCTGGTTGATATGGGTCCAGGTGCAGGCGTCCATGGAGGCCACATCGTAGCCGAAGGCCCCCCAGACGTAGTTATGCAGAATCCCCGCAGCCTCACAGGCAAATACCTCTCTGGCGAATTAAAAATTGAAGTCCCAACCCACCGCCGCAAACCCATCGGCTACATCACCATAAAAGGCGCCCAAGAGAACAACCTCAAACAACTCAACGTCCAGCTTCCACTTGGCGTACTCTGTGGCATCACAGGCGTCTCGGGCTCAGGCAAAAGCACGCTAATGAACCAAACCGTCATCCCTGCGCTGAAAAACCTGTTTGGCGAACAAGTCGACAAAATAGGAAAACACCAGAGCCTCGACGTGCCAGAGTTCGTGCGCAACGTAATAGTTATCGATCAGGATCCCATCGGTCGAACCCCACGCAGCAACCCTGCCACCTACACCAAACTCTTCGATGAAATCCGCCGCATATTCGCCTCCACCAAGGAAGCAAAAGCCCGCGGCTACAAAGAAGGCCGCTTTAGCTTCAACGTCAAAGGCGGTAGATGCGAAACCTGCCAGGGCGACGGCGTCCTCCGCATAGAAATGAACTTCCTGCCAGACGTTTATGTGCAATGTAGCGAATGCAAGGGCAAACGCTACAACAAAGAAACACTCTCGGTGCGCTACAAGGGCAAAAACATCGCCGAAGTACTGGAAATGACAGTAGAGGAAGCCGTGAAATTCTTCGAAAACACACCGCAGGTACACCGTAAACTCCAGACGCTGCTCGACGTGGGCTTAGGCTATATCAAACTAGGCCAGAGCAGCACACAGCTAAGCGGAGGAGAAAGCCAACGCATCAAAATCACCCGCGAACTCTCAAAGCACAAATCGGGCCACGTCGTGTACATGCTTGACGAACCCACCACGGGCCTGCACTTTGATGACACAAAACGCCTCATTAAAGTACTAAACCGACTTGTAGACAATGGCAACACCGTTTTCATCATCGAACACAACCTCGACGTGATCAAAAGCTGCGACCAACTCATAGACCTCGGACCCGAAGGCGGCGCGGCAGGCGGCAGGCTACTGGCACAGGGCACACCCGAAGAAGTCGCCCACAACTCCCAAAGCTACACAGGCATATTTCTAGAAAAGATATTCAACCATAAACACGAAAAAGAAGCAAAAGCCGCTCCCGAATAACGCTTTATTTTTTTTATTATTGGGTTATCAATAGTCCTGCGATGAACGCGAATAATCCAAAGATGAACAGGTAGAGCACAACGCGCTTTACTTTGCGGGCGTTCTCTCTTGTGGGCCGATGGATTAGGGAAATTGAGCACCAAACCAAACCCACATCAGTTACAAGAACAACAGGGATGAACCAGAAGGTGACTATACCCATAAGTGGCGGGAGAACGGTGAGGCAGACGGCGAAAATGAAGAAGAATGCTGCCGAGACCGCCGCGGTTTTCTCGCCGAACCGCACAGCCATGGTTTTGATGTGGTAGGATCGGTCGCCTTGAACGTCAACTATGCCTTTGGCAATTTCTCGGCCGGTGTTGGATAGGAACGCCATTGACGCAAACAGCAACACATTAGATGTAATTGTATCTAACGCTATCAAGCTACCATAGAGAAAGGGGGCAGCAACACATGCGCTGACTAAGAAGTTGCCTGCTAACCCGCTGCGTTTCCCAACTGTGGAGTATGTCGCCATAATGACCCAAGCGCCCAAGGCAAAGATAAAACAGTACAAGCTTACAGCATAAGCCGCGGCTAACCCGATAACCGTTAGGACGCCTGTTTCGATTAGCGCTGCGTTTTTGGATACGGCGCCACTGGGGATAGGGCGGTTGGGCTCGTTTATTCGATCTATGTCATAGTCGTAGTAGTCGTTAATAACCATCGCAGCGGCTGCTAGGGTGAATGCAGTTACGCCGCCAAAGAGCAGATTAATCCATTGGAGGCTGATGCTTCCAGAGGTGGCGAGAAGAACGCCGACTAGTACTGCAAAGCTCATGACTAGACAGTTTAGGGGGCGCATGAGTCTTATTAAACCGCGAAGTTGCGTCATTGAAATAGCCTGTTTGCTGACATACTGTGGCGCTCTACGATTAAAAACTAATCGATAAAAAGGCAGTAACACTACGAAAAAAGTGGAGGAGGGAGAGAGCTCCCCGAGTTTTATGGCCGTTTTCTGATAATTAGCAAGGTTGCTACTGCGATGGCAACGATAAAGACGATTGCTAAGCCGACTATGTATAATTCAAAGGGTGGCAAAGCTGCCGCTGGCTGCGGAGATGGTGTCGGTGAAGGCGGTTGCTCTACAGTGAATGAACTTTCTGCTTGAGATCCATAGTATGCTTTGTTGCCTTCAAAGACGGCGTAGACTTTGTATTCGCCTGGTATGTCAGGTGTCCATGAGTACGTGAAGAACCCTTGAGTGTCGGTGGTTGTTGTACCAATTGTACGATAGTTTCCATTAGCGTCTAACACGTTTATGGATACTGGGACGCCGGTGCCGTCGGTGGGTTTTGTGAATTGCTTGTAGACATATAGCATCCAGTCTGACATTGTGTCCTCTGATACGGCTGCGACTCCGTTGGGGAAGCGTAGCTTAATTTTTTCGTCTTGGGTGCCAGGTGAGACGTCCATGACTGTACCTTTTATGGTAACTGACCTGCCGAAGTCTACCCCTATGTCAGGCGCACTTACAGTAGCTGATGTGGGGCCTTTACCGATAGCATAGATCATTTGGTTGTAGGTATCCATTGTTGCGATGATGCTGTCACCCATCACGGCACTTCCACCCCAATCAGTTTGTCTAAACATGCCCGCGATGGACCAGATTACTTCGCCAGTGGTTGCGTTGAGACATACGAAGGGTGCACCTCTTGGTTGGGGTTGGTTAACGCTGTGTTCGCTTTGACCGAGATAGATTTTACCGTCTGAGACTATGCGCGGCCTAAGTGAAGACCAGTAGTCGCTCCAGAGAGTTTCTGACCAGGGATCTTTGTAGGTGTAGTTCCAGAGTAAGTTGCCTGTTTTTGCATCGTAAGCATACATTATGCCGCTCATGCCGTTAGAGTAGAGTATGCCGTACTTGATCTGTGGATACATGGCAAAGACGTCTAAGTAATGCTGCGGCGGCGTTGGACCCCAGACTAGATTGCCGTTATCGATGCTGTAAGCCCAGAATTGACCGAGCTCTTTGCTCCAAAGACATATCAAGCGTTCTTCTTGGCTTCCGCATGCAACCGAAAGAGTTACGTTTCCTGGTGGGGCGGTGTAAGTCTTGTTGAACTTCAACGAGCCAGTTTGTGCATCGATAGCCCACAGAATGAATGGTGCATCGTTGAGGGTTATAACGTTGAAGGATCCGTAGGTTTCAAGTCTATGGTAGCCTACGATGACGTCGTTATAGTATGCGAGTTGTACGCTGCCAGGTAAGCCTTTGGGTATGGTGACGTTAAGTGTGTAACCGTTATAGCCATAGGGTGTAGCAGTTGTTACTGGGCAGGGTCCGGTGGCGTTGATGGTTTTCCCTTGGGGTTGCCAAGAGCCAAACATTGGGCTGTTCTGGGTGGTGCCCCAGTATGCGTCAATTACTGCGGTGGAGTTCCAAAGTGTCATGTAGCCTGCTTGCTGGTTTACGGTATAGATGAGTATTTCACCGTTTGGTCCATACATTCGACTACCGCTTGGCATATTGGTGTAGGTAAATAGCCAGCGTCCAGTGTAGGGATCAAATGCTTCAAGAGTTGATGAGGCTCCGCCAAAGAACCCGCCGGATACTCCACAGAATAGGTAAGCATGGACTCCTTGGGTGTTAAAACTCTTCCAGTACATTATCTGTCCATATTGGGGTACGACAACGTTTCCTTTTGGATCATAGAGCGTCTTTTCCCAGAGTGTCTCGCCCGTGTGCAGGTCTACAGCGCATACCCAGTTGTCAACGTTGGTGCCTCCGACGGAATCAAACTTTTGGTATATCAAGATGCCCATGATAACTAGTGAGTTGCTGAATTTGCCTTCATACGCGTCTCCGGGGAATATTGCTGCCTGTTCAGAGATGCCTGTGCCGCCAGCTAAGCCGCCGATTTGCAGTTGTTTCTGCCATAGTACATGCGCGGTTTCGGGTGCGTCATCTTGACCCAAGCCTGCGGATTGGTCATTACCGTATATGCTTGAGGGCGAGAGCCAGCTGCCCGCAATTGAGTACCATTCTCTGATTTGGCTGTCTATAGGGCGAGTCCAGTATTCGGTGGGCATCGCAAAGCCTGGCCAGTACTGTGAAGCTTCTGCGCCAACCACCAGTTCAAGGATGTCACTGTCGTCTGCTTCATAGTAGCAGTTTACGTTTGACATAGTCATCGAGAACATGTCAAAAGAACTGTAGTTGTACCATTGTCCAGGGAAGTGTGTTTGCAGTTTGTATATGCCTTCTTGGGTGGGTATGAAGACTGTGCCTGTGCCGCCGGTTGAGTCAGTGTCAAATGGTCCAAGGGTTTTGGTTGTGTTGTCTGGATAGGTTACGGTTACGGTTAGGCCTTTCCATTTGTCTTCGGTGATTTGTAGTGCTTCGGTGATGCCGATGTGTAGGAGTACTTCTTCGCCTACTGCGACTGGATTGGGTGTTGCACCGATGTATGCGTAGGCTTTTTTGTGTCCTGTGAAACTCTGCGCTTGGGTGGGTACTATCATGGTTGAGGTGGCCATAGATACTGTCAGGAGGATTGCGATAGCTAGAATAATTTTTTTGTTGTTTTTCATTTTTTTCTCCTCTTTTTAGCAGTGCAGAGCTATCGCTAACTGTTTGGCTAACTAGAAGTTGTCCGTTATTTAGCCAGTATAACAGCTAATAAGCCGTTGCACATGCCAATAATTTGGTGTATTAAGTCACTCCACTTATAAATTTTGCGTCAAACACAAAATCAAGCTAAAAAACCAAGGACAAACAAACAATTCACTAAATATTTTTTCACATAATAAACACTAACGGAAAGAAAAAAAGACGTTTTTCTGATTACCAAACCAGCGGCAACTATTACTTGCTCTTCCAAGTTTTCATTCTCGACATTGACTAACTGCTGCTCACTCAATCAAAAATGGCAAACTTTCCAGGCATATTGGCAATAAAGAGTTTAGTTTACCCTGTTCCCCCGCAAATAGCCTTTGCCCGGCGGGAACATTACAACGGTCTAAGCGACAACTTTTTTGGCTCCCCAGTTAATCTAATAGGGACGAAAAATAGTTTAGAAGTCCAGACATCCATATTGAGCGCCTACTGGAAAAGGATTTTTAACCCACAAAAGGGAGATTATCTGCATGGGAAGATGCACAAAAACCGTCGGGGAACGCCGCCTCGGCAGAACCATCTACAAACTCGGCAACAGCGTAGAACTTAGCAGCAAAGAAGGAAAAGCCAAAATCGCCGAACAAAAATACAAGCAGACAGCGCAAGCTAAGCAGGGTTTGGGTGAAGATTCGCCTGTTCAGAACCTGCGTGACCCCACAACATGGAAAAAGAAGCAGCCTGAAAAATAGTGCGCCTAAGTTAAAGATCATTGAGTTATCATGTTAGCTAGAAAGGGTTTGCTGGGGCTTCTACAAATTTAGGAGAAAGAAAAAATGCATAACCATGTAAGTATGGCTAGAAGCCCACTCAGCCCCAATCTCCGCTAACAATGTGTTAAAAAAAGAAAAAAAGGGTGAATTTGTTTTCATTTCAGTTTCACCTTTAGGGTCGCTTTCTAAGCATAATCAGCATCAGAGCCGTGCTTACGATGACAAGTACGAACAGCGCTGCGATTGCTGGCAGGAAGTATAGGTCGGCCATAGATGGCGCCTGTGTTGGTTGCGGTGTTGGAGTTGCGGCTGCGTCTGTTACTGCTATGGCGGTTCGTTGAGTTGATGGCCAATAGGATTCAGAGCCTGCGAAAGTAGCGATGACAGTATATTCGCCTGGAACTTCTGGGGTAAAGGTTAGTTTGTAGTGTCCGTTTGCATCGCTTGTTGTTGTTCCAACCACATAGTTGTTGCCGTTGGGGTCTAGTACGCTTATAATTACAGGTACACCAGTTGCGTTGGTGGGTTTTGGCTGCTGCATGTAGACGTACTCCATCCATGCGCTTTGGCTCTCGTCTGAGACTGCGGGGACACCATCGGGGAAGCGGGCGGATCTGTCTGAGTCTTTGGTTCCTGGGGATATATCTGTAACAGCGCCTTCAACTAAGACTACTGAGCCATGCTCTGAGATCTTGGGTGACGCTTCGATGGTGGTTTGTGTTGGGCCTTTGCCGATTGAGTAGATTTGGCTGTCAAAGCAGTTCCACTGTATGAGGTAACCATCTGCGCATGCGGTGGGTACTCTGCCTGTGAAGCTAAGTATGCTCCAGACTAATTCGCCAGTGGTGGTGTTGATAGCAAGTTGTTGTGCGCCGGGGTATACTGGTGGGTCGTACATGTGGCTTTCTGAAATGAACAGCTTCCCGTCTGCAATCATGCCGTTATACCAAACGGGGTAGATGCCATAGCCAGTGTTGTATCCTGAACTCCTGGGTACAAAAGTCCACTCTATGTGGCCAGTCTGTAAATCAATCGCGTTAACGTATCCGCCGAAGCCGAAGACAAATATTTTACCGTATGCAACCTCTGCAGCTATTGATATGTGGTCCCATGCGTTTCCCGGAAGTTTTACAGGACCCCACATTAGATTTCCGTTCTTCAGGGAGTAGCCGTAAGCTTCGTTTGTGTCCTTGTTGTGTAGTACGTATACTTCGTCGTCTGCACCTAGGATTGATACGTCTTGTAGTTCAGGTATGGTTTGGTTCTTGGGACCCCAAAGGAGTTGCCCTGTTTTAGCATCGAAGCCTGCGGTTACCTGGGTACCATAGCTCAGCGAAGAGAACTGGTTATATGTTGGCGAGTATCTGACCAGTATTACGTCATGGCTTCGTACTGCTATGCTGCCTTGTGCAACGTCTGCTGGGAGCCGAACGGTCCATTCGATACCGGCAGTCCAGTTTTTGGTGCCGGAGGGTCGTATGGTTATGCCATCTGCACCCAACATTAACCGACTGGAGTTCCACATCGTTAGGTTGCCACCGCTTGTGTAGTAACCAAGCAAGCTACCTTTTTGGTCGGAGTCTTCTGTGTCATCAATGAGGAACGCTGGGTTCTGGATGTTTGTGATGTTCATCAAGTATTCGCCGCTGTATGCGTCATAGACAGACATGAATGTCGGAGTGCCGAAGAATGATGCGCCTGCGGGAACACTGTACAGAAATGCCCAGGAGCCGAATTCCTGTATCGATTTGAAGCGCATTACTTGGCCCATGCGGATGACTTCGTTTCCTGATTCACCTGCGCTACGCGTCCAGACGGTTTCGCCTGTGCGTATGTCCACAGCAACCCATGCAGTCGTTTTCGCGCTGGGGCCGGAGTATTCGGTGTAGTAAAGTATTCCGTTGAGGATTATGGGTTCAAAGAAGTTTGTTGCGATTGTTGTTGTCATGTAGTTGCTCATTTGGTCGTTTGGTATTGGAAGTCCCGGTTGGCCTCCGAAGTGTGTTGGTTTAGCCCACATTATGTGTCCAGTGTTTGGTGCGGTGCCATATGGCTGGAAATTGCCCATTGCATCATAACTGCCAGTTGTTGCAAATGCCGGTGCTGCTAACCCATACCAGTTTGAGCCGAGTTCAGCCCAGCGGTAGTTCTGTGCGTGAATCGGCCTAGACCAGTACTCGGTTGGTAATGGTGCAGTATCAATTCCGCGTATTGGCTCATCCTGAACGGTGAGAATGATAGTATCGCTTTCGCTTGCTAGATAGGTAACGTTGAAGAATTGCGAGTATCCAAACATGCTAGGTATCCATGCTTCAGCGTGCTGTCCAGGGTAGGTAGCCTTGAAGGTGTAATTGCCGACCTTGTCAGGGGTAAAGTTTGTCCATGTTCCGCCCGTAGTGTCAGATGTAGGCATTGTGATGGTTTTTTTGTTTCCGTCAGGTTCTATGATTTCGATTTTGATGCCTTCATAATTGATGCCTGTTCCCCCAAAGCCAGCGGTGATTGGCGGTTTAGTCATGAAAGCATTAATGAGTGCTTCCTGTCCAACCCCGATGGGGTTCGGAGCAACGTTAAGCATCAGAAACGTTGGAACGTCAGTAGCGACAGAACCAGATAGTTGGGCTTTAGCAATTGGCAGCGCAGCAACTAGACTCGATGCTAAAAGCAGTGCCATGGCGACAACGGATAATATTTTATGTTTAGGTTTTGTTTGCATTTTTCTATTCTCCTTTTTCGGGCCAGGCATAGCTAGCGCTAATTGGTATGCTCCGCTAAGCTAGCCGATAAACGGTTGGCTAGCGGTTGAAAAGCTAACTATCGACCCGTTGCCCGATGGCTGCTCTATTGTTTCGTTCACTTTATAAGATTTACCATTAACACAGAAAAAAATGCAAAAAATTAAATCACAAAGCAAATATTGCTTATTTTATTATCAACAAAATGCCATCAAGCGTTAAGCTCAGCACAAAATAATAAAAAGTAATCCACCCATAATGCATCATGGGGCAAGGATTTAAAAGTCAACTCCACGTTCTACTGTTATACATCCGGGTGAGTACCCATAAATCGAACAATAGACGAAACAGACGCAAAAATTATCAAAAACCTACTGGTTAACGCGCGTAAAAGTTTCGTCGACATCGCCTCGGAATGCAACCTATCCACCGCAGCAATAAGTGAACGCTTTACCGAACTAGAAAACGCCAAGATAATCCTAGGCTCCACAGTGCAAGTCAATCACAAAGCAATAGGACACAAAACAATCAGCAGCGTCGTGGTAAACATCGACCAAACTGGAGCAGAGCAAGTACTTGAGTTCATAAAGAAATTGCCTTATCAAACATCGTTGATTGCTTTGGCCCCTAAAAATTGCATTAGTCTTCTCGTCGGTTTGAATGATATACGTGAGGCGGGCAAGTTCAAAGAATGTATTAAACGACATAAGTACGTTACCGACGTAAAGGTGGAAGTTTGGACTGACGTTAAAAACATGCCTGAACGACTCCACATTATAGAGGATGCTCCCCGCGAAGGCGATATAGACTTACAAACAGAAGAACCATACAAAGCCGATTATGAAATAGAAGAAATTGACCAGCAAATAATCGAGCAGCTACTAAAAGACAGCATGCAACCGTTTAGCAAAATCGCGCAGACAATCGGGACCTCAATTAACACTGTAGCGAGAAGATACAAGAAACTCACCGAAAAAGGCATAATAAAGCCCGTCATCCAGCTAAACCTGCCCAAGTTAGGGTATCATGCGGTGCTCGTTTTCCCCATCACACTTGGGTCAGAAGCGGATCCCAATGAAGTGATTAAAGAACTATTCAAGATAGAAGACAGCGTCCTAATGATCAAAACTAGCGGCGACATCGATTTGTTTGCTTTTATTATGCTAAAGAGCCTTAATCAGTTACTCGAAACCCAGAGCCAAGTCACCAAAATCAAGGGAATCTCAAAGATAGACATGAAAATTTACCCCGTTCTAGTACCTTGGCCTACTTATGGAGAATTCATATCAACATTTTAAAAGCATCAAGTCCTCAACAGGAATATACTAAAGGTGAGATTATGCTGAGTTTCTTAGACTCATTAAAGCGAAGCTCGCATAGTAGGCAATCTTACAGTAATTCGCCGACGCCATAGCGCAAATCAATCGCTCTAAGTAAGCCCTTGCGAAGATCCTCACCCTTCAAACTGGCCCCTCTGACCCCCGAAATATCTAGCGGCAACTGCCTATCGCCTATAACGTCTCTTATCCAGTTCTCAAAGTCCCGCCTATACAGATGAAACTCTAAAGCGTCTGAAGTAACAACTTTGATGAGCCTGTAGAATTCTTCGAGGGAGTGAGCGCTAAATCCAAGCGGTTTACCTTCTCCGACATGAAAATTAAACTCTTTTCCCTCAGGCACTTGTGATGATATTTTAAGCGCGTTTTTACCCTTTTCAGTTAGGGAGTAGCCGGTGCCGACTTTATGTAAAAACCCCTCTGTCTCTAGTTGCCCAAACATAGCCATCACGTCGTTAGGGGTTAAGTCTACGGATTGCGCAAAAACATTTATGTCCATGCGGCTGGTTGCTTCACTCATTGCTTTTAGAATTCTTAGGTGGGTGTCCTTCAAGACAGATGCCTCTTACAAGCTACATAAGAAGTTAGAGCAATTAAAACTTGCCATACCCAGCTAGAAGCAAGAGGGAACTTATTTTACAGTCTTAATCTTAACAGTACTCACGTGATTCATGTGCCCACCGATTTCATCATAGTTCTAGTCACCACAAAGGATAAGGCAGAAGCAGAAAAAATCAGCCAAACCCTACTATTAGAGAAACTCATTGCATGCGCCAACATCATCAGTCCAGTGGCATCCTGCTTTTGGTGGCAGGACAAAGTGGACCGCGCCGAGGAGTGCTTAGTTATAATGAAGACCCGCAAGAGCCTGTTTGGAGAGGTGCAGTTGCGTGTTAAGGCGCTGCATAGTTATGAGGTGCCTGAGGTTTTAGCGTTGCCAATTGTAGATGGTTCAGAGGCTTACCTGTCATGGATGAGCAGTGTCCTGCGCCAATAACTGCACAAAAGAATTCGGGCAAAAAGCCACTTCTTTTTTAGTCACCCATAAATAGAGCCAAAAACGCTCCATCAGATATGCAAATTCTAAAACAACACAAAGTAAATGTGTTAATTACCGCCCTTTTGATATCTACAATAGCCCTATCTATGGCTCCATTCACGGTTCTGGCCGCTATTTCTACGCCACAGCCTACACCATCGCCGACGCTTCAGCCAAGCGAAATTGCAGAATATGAAAACCAAACCCTGACACCCATCAACCAATACCTAAAGTACCTAAAGCAGCACCCGAATGCCGCAATCAAGGGAACGCAATTCATCGACCCAGAAAACTACACACTGCCCATCACAGGTCTAGTAAACAAGCCCACATCGCTTAACTACAGTGAAGTCGTGGACGGGTTTGATTCTGTTTTGCAAGTAGCTACATTGCCCTGTGTTGAGGGTTGGAGTGTAACTATGCTCTGGGAAGGTGTTGCTATAACTAATTTGCTGGAGTATGCTGGCGGGGTTAGTTCGGATGCGAATACGGTGATTTTCTATGCCTCTGACGGTTACTCTTCCTCCTTGCCGCTTGAGTATATTGAGGAAAATAACATCATGATTGCATACAAGATGAACAATGTTACTTTGACGCCTGAATTGGGTTGGCCGTTCTTTTTGGTTGCTAAGAGCCAGTATGGGTATAAGTGGGTTGAGTGGATTACCGAAATCAAGGTATCGAATGATCCGGATTATCGTGGGTACTGGGAGAGCAGGGGTTTTCCGAATAATGCAACTGTGACAGATGATCAAGGGACAGATAGAAGCGAGGCTCAGTTTACTTTTACGGTTGGGTTGTTTTCGGTTGTGCTGGTTGCTGTTGGGGTTTATGCTGGTTTTAAGGTTAGGGAGGTAGTGAAAAACAAGCCTAACGTACAGAAGTGTACAAACAAGCCTTAAATAGCACATTATTGTATTGATGTGAACACACACGGAGTATGATCAAAATGGGGAATCACCTTTGGCAAAACGCCACCACAAAAACAAACCAAAAAACCAATCATAAACCCACTCAACTACCTTAAATTCACCTACACCAACCAACCCATAGAAATATTCACAAAACTCCACCAAACCTACCCAACCGCCTACCTTCTCGAATCCATCGAAGGACCACAAAAACTCGCAAGATACTCCTTCATAGGATTCAACCCAAAAACAACCCTAACCGCCAAAAACGGCGCCCTAACCATAACCGACAACACCACCCACCAAACAACAACCCAACAAACCACAGACCCCCTCAAACAAATAAAACAACTCTTAGAATCCTACACCAACAACATAGTAGACTTCGGCTTCGTCGGAGGAGCACTAGGATACGTAAGCTACGACGCCATAAGATACATAGAAAAACTTCCCAACCAAAAACCCGACCCTCTCAATTTTCCTGACATAGAAATGGGCATATTCGAAGACGGCATCGTATTTGATCACACACAACACCAAGCCTACTACTATTATCGAGAAGAAAATCGCCTAAAAGAAATCAAAGCACTCCTAAAACAACCCGACGCAAAAGAAGAACCCTTCACATATACCCAACCCACCGTGGACACACCAAAAGAAGACTTCAAGCGGGCGGTTGTAAAGGCTAAACAGTACATCACCTCGGGAGACATCTTTCAAGTTGTCCTCTCCAAACGCTTCCAAGTCCAATACAGCGGAAGCCTGCTTACCTTCTACAAGAGCCTACGTCAAATCAACCCCTCACCCTACATGTTCTACTACAAATCGGGTAACCGCCAAATCGTGGGTGCAAGCCCCGAAATGCTATTCCGCATCGACAACAACAAGGTTATGACTTTTCCCATCGCAGGCACCACCCCCATCTCAGCCAACAAACAGGAAAATCAGAAACTATGCAAGGAGCTTTTACGTGATCCAAAAGAGCGCGCCGAGCACGTTATGCTGGTTGACCTTGCAAGAAATGACGTGGGAAAAATCAGCAAACCCGGCTCTGTAACTGTGCCTGAGTTTATGCAGGTTCACCAGTTCAGCCATGTGCAGCATATAGTTTCACAAGTGGTCGGCGACCTAAAAAACGGCTTAACAAGTTTTGATGCATTGAAAGCCATGTTTCCAGCAGGCACTGTTTCAGGAGCACCCAAAGTTCGAGCCATGGAAATCATCGAGGAACTTGAAGCTAGCCATCGTGGTCCGTATGCTGGTGCAGTCGGCTACTTTAGCTGCAACGGCAATGCTGACTTTGCCATAACCATCCGCACGCTCTTTGCCCAGGGCAACTGCGCCTACATTCAGGTGGGGGCAGGCATCGTCGCTGATTCCGAACCTGAGAAAGAGTGGATGGAAACTGACCACAAAGCCCGGGCGCTAATGAAGGCACTCGAGCACGCTCAAGGAGGCTTACAGCAATGAAAGTCCTTGTAATCGACAACTATGACAGCTTCGTCTACAACCTTGTCCAATACATCGGCGAACAGAGAGCCGAGACGGTTGTTTATCGAAACGACCAAATAACGCTGCGAGAAGCCGCTAAACTCAAACCCGAGCGCATCGTCATCTCACCTGGTCCCGGCAACCCCGAAGACGAGCACTTCTTTGGCGTCTGCAAAGCCATCCTACAAACACTCAGCCCAAACATCCCTACACTCGGCGTCTGCCTAGGCCACCAAGGAATCATACACACCTACGGCGGCAAAGTCACCCACGCAAAAAAACTCATGCACGGAAAAACCTGCACCATCCAACATAACCACCAAGGCATTTTCGCAGGCGTCCGAAACCCATTCAACGCCACACGCTACCATAGCTTAGCAGGCGAACGCACCAGCCTCCCAGACTGCCTAGAAATCACCGCCGAAGCAGTAGACGACGGCGAAATCATGGGTATACGCCACCGCAAATACCCCATCTATGGTGTCCAGTTCCACCCCGAAAGCATCCTCTGTGAAGACGGCAAACTCATAATCAAAAACTTCTTGGAGGCAAAACCATGATACGCGAAGGTATACAGAAACTCGTCGAAGGCAACCACCTCACCTATGAAGAGGCAGCCACCATCATGACAGAAGTCATGTCAGGCCAAGCCACCAGCAACCAAACCGCCGCCTTCCTAACCGCACTACGCGCAAAAGGAGAAGCAGTTGAAGAGCTTATCGCCTTTGCCTCAGTAATGAAGAGACACTGCCGCCAAATTCGCCCCAAAGTCCAAGGGCGACTTCTGGATACCTGCGGTACAGGCGGCGACAAAATTAAAACCTTCAACGTAAGCACCGCCGCGGCATTAGTGATTGCAGGTGCAGGCGTCAGTGTGGCCAAACATGGCAATCGTGGGGTCACTAGCAAATGTGGGAGCGCCGACGTACTTGAGTATCTCGGGTTAAACCTTGCGTTAGAGCCGCAAAATACAGCTGGTATAATCGAAAAAGTTGGGGTAGGTTTCATGTTTGCACCAGCGTTCCATCCAGCCATGAAGTACGCAGCTGAACCTCGACGAGAAATCGGCATCCGCACAATCTTCAACTTGCTGGGTCCACTTACTAACCCTGCCAACGCCGACGCACAAATCCTGGGTGTATACGACCAAAAACTCGTAGTCCCAATCGCCTTTGCCCTACAAAAGTTGGGCTGCAAAGAAGCCATGGTCGTACATGGACTTGATGGATTAGATGAGATTTCCACTGTTGGAAAAACCGTTATCGCCCACCTAAAAAATGGAAACGTTTGCAAAACTGAGTTCACGCCGGCTGATTTCGGCTTGACACAGGCTCAAATAAGCGACTTGCTGTGCGCATCAGTAGAAGAAAGCGCCCACATACTCTTCAAAATTCTAACTGGAAAAGAAAAAAGCACCGCTAAAGTAGACCTTGTGCTTATCAATGCTGCAGCCGGAATCATGGTTACAGGCAAAGCGTCTGACTTCAAAGAAGGATTTGAATTAGCACAGCAATCCATCGACAGCGGCGCCGCATACGCTAAACTAAAAGAGCTCATAGAAGCCTCAGGCAGCAACCCAACTAAACTAACGGAGCTAGAAACAAAATATGCATAACTTCCTAGACACCCTAGCACTGGGCGCAAAAAAAACCATCCAAAGCGGCTACTACAGAAACATTCCACCTAAAAACCATACCCCAACTAGCCTAAAACAGGCAATCCAGAACTGCAAAACCAACGCCGTCATAACTGAAATCAAAGCCGCATCACCTTCACTAGGAACCATACGCAGCAGTATTAACCCAGCCCAGATAGCGACGGCGATGCAGCAAGGCGGCGCAATCGGCCTCTCCATCCTGACCGAACCCAATCACTTCAACGGCTCACTCCAGACACTGATACAAGCAAGAAACTCTGTCAAGCTACCGATTTTAATGAAAGACATAATCGTCTCTACTGAGCAGATAGATGCAGCCGTCGCACTTGGCGCCGACGCATGCTTGCTCATGCAAGCCCTATTCGACAAAGGCCACTGCGAAACAGAACTTAAAGAAATGATCTCTTACGCACACAACCGAGGTTTGGAGGTTCTGCTTGAAACCCACACCGAAGCCGAATACAAAACGGCGCTGCAAACAGACGCTGACCTCATCGGCATAAACAACCGAAACCTTGACACTCTAAAAATCGACCTCAAAACCACACAGCAAATCCTATCGGCACAGGGCAAACAAAGCTACACCATCATAAGCGAAAGCGGCATAAAGAGTCCCGGACACCTGCAGTTTCTGCGCGGCTGCGGAGCCGACGCATTTCTGGTTGGTTCAAGCATAATGTTAGCAAAAGATATCAAAAGTAAAGTTGAGGAGTTAGTGAATACCATATGAAAATTAGCAGTTACCCCATCGACGGTAAATACGGCAAATATGGCGGACGCTTTGTACCCGAGGTGCTCATGGAAGCCATCACAGAATTAGAAAAAGCCTACAATGAAGCTAAAGCCGACCCCTCGTTCCAAAAGCAACTTGACTATTACCTTGCCGAATTCGTTGGGCGGCCAACCCCGCTTTACTTAGCAGAGAACCTTAGTCGAAAGCTGGGTGGCGCAAAAATCTACCTCAAACGAGAAGACCTCGCACATGGCGGAGCGCACAAAATCAACAATACCCTGGCTCAGGCGCTGTTGGCTAAGCGTATGGGCAAGACCCGAGTAATCGCTGAAACTGGAGCGGGTCAACATGGAGTCGCCACAGCCATAGCATGCGCCGCGCTTGGACTCAAATGCATAGTGTATATGGGTACCGAGGACTGCGAGCGTCAACGGCTAAATGTCTATCGTATGCGACTGCTAAACGCCGAGGTTCACCCCGTAGATTCAGGCTCTAAAACGCTAAAGGACTCTATTAATGAGGCTTTTCGCGACTGGGTAACTAACCTGGATTCCACTTACTACCTAATTGGCTCCACCATGGGGCCTCACCCCTATCCAATGATGGTGCGAGACTTCCAAAGCGTCATCGGTAGAGAAATCAAGCAGCAATTCAAACAAAAAACCGGCAACTTACCTGACGCATTAGTAGCCTGTGTAGGTGGCGGAAGCAACGCGATGGGCACCTTCTACCCCTTCGAAGATGACGCAGAAGTTAAGCTCTATGGCGTTGAAGCGGCAGGTGAAGGCATAGAATCCGACAAGCACTCAGCAACACTATCCGCAGGCACCGAGGGCATCTTCCACGGCATGTATACCTACGTGCTCCAAGACAGGCATGGCCAAATCGCAGAAACCCACAGCGTCTCAGCTGGGCTGGATTACCCTGGCGTCGGCCCTGAACACTCCTTCCTAAAAACCATTAAACGAGCAGAATACGTGTATGCCAACGACAAAGAAGCAGTCGACGCTTTCTTGATGCTTTGCAAAGAAGAGGGTATCTTGCCCGCGCTTGAATCCTCACATGCATTAGCGCACGCTATTAAACTTGCGCCAAAGATGGAAAAGACCCAGTCGATTGTCGTCACTCTCTCAGGCAGAGGCGACAAAGACGTAGAAACAATCGCCAAATACACAGGTGCAAAAATATGAACAGCATACAGCAGGTTTTCCAAAACCAGAAGCAACAAGATAGCGGCTGCCTTATCGGCTATATAACC
This sequence comes from Methanocella sp., assembly GCA_050261115.1. Taxonomy (GTDB): domain Archaea; phylum Thermoproteota; class Bathyarchaeia; order Bathyarchaeales; family Bathycorpusculaceae; genus Bathycorpusculum. Next base: position 5,339 of record JBLNCY010000016.1, on the reverse strand, counting down.
GCAGGCGACCCCACCCCAGAGCAGACCCCCGCAATCGCAGACGCTCTTATCCGAGGTGGCGTAGACATATTAGAGTTAGGGCTGCCATTCTCTGATCCAATCGCCGATGGCCCCACGATACAAAACGCAAGCCTACGTGCATTAAAAGCAGGAACCACGCCAACTAAAGTGCTAGAGATTGCCCGAGAAATCAGAAGCCAGCATGACATCCCCATCGTCATCATGACATATTACAACCCTGTCTTCAAGTACGGCGTCAAACAGTTCCTAACAAAAGCTAAATCTGTAGGCATAAACGGCATTATTGTACCTGACTTGCCCGTGGAAGAAGCAGACGAATACAGAAACGCAGCCAAAGACGCGAACCTCAACGCCATATTCCTTGCTTCACCGTCCACAAGCGAAGAACGCCTCCAAAAAATCGTCGATGCATCCCAAGGCTTCCTCTATCTCGTCTCACGCTTTGGAGTCACTGGAGCCCAAGCCGCCGTCGCAGATACAACTGTCGAATTGATAAAAAAGGTGCAGCTAGTCACCGCAGGCAAGGTTCCGCTTGCTGTGGGCTTTGGCATCTCCAAGCCTGAGCATGTCAAGCGAGTGATAACTTCAGGGGCCGATGCAGCTATAGTTGGCAGTGCATTCATTAACTTAATCGTCAGTCACAGCAGTAATCAGGATGCCATGCTAAAAGCGCTGGAAAAAACAGCAAGAGAGCTAAAAGAGGCTACAAGACTTCGCCGTTAAGCCACCTTACCCCCGTGGCTTGCGCGGCGTCCCTTTTTAGAGCAACAAGATCCTCAATATCCATTAATCTCAAGTCGTATTTTCCCACTATTCTAGCGATATTTGCCATCTCTGCAGTAGACACCTTTACGAAGTTGGTTAACCGACGTACCCCTTCAGCTACATCGAGCAGCTTTGAGAGTTCGGGTTTGCTTGAGGTTACCCCTCGAGGGCAGTTGCCCGTGTGGCAAATCCGGTATTGCTGGCATCCCAACGCGATAAGGGTGGCTGTGCCTGTGTAGATTGCGTCGGCACCTAGTGCTAGGCATTTTGCGAAGTCTGCAGAGGTGCGTAGTCCGCCACCGGCGATTAAACTCACCTTGTCGGTGTTGCCTGTTTTTGCTAGATATCGTCTTGCTCGGGATATCGCTACTATGAGGGGAATACCGAGATTTTCCCTTGCAAACCGTTCGGTTGCGCCTGTTCCTGCGCCAAACCCGTCCAGAGAAACAAAATCTACACCGCAACTCACTAGAATCTCTAGGTCGGCTTCTATGTTGCCGCAGCCTATTTTTGCCCCCACGGGAACACCGTCGGTTATGCCTTTGAGGTAGCGAATTTTTGCCGCTAATTCAGCGGGGTTTTGGATGTCTGGGTGGCTTGCTAAATCATGTTCGTCTTGGCCTGGGGCAAGTCCTCGCAGTTGCCGAATGTCATCGGGTATCTTTGCGGCTGGTAGAAGGCTTCTCCAGCCAGGATAGGCGCCTTGGCCAAAGCGGATTTCCACCGCCGAAGCGCTCTTTAGGATCTCCTCTGTTAGCCCTGTTCTAACTGTCGAGTACTGAACAATCAAATTCGGCGTTGCCAGTTCTACTTCGGGAAGTACCAGTTCCTCGCCTGTGTTTACCGCCAAATTAAGGTTCGAGGCGACTTGTGTGAGAATTAATCGAACGTTTTTTGTAACTGCCCCATAACTCATTGCCGAAAACATTATAGGTGATGACACGGTGAGGGGCTTTTTTGCTTGTGGCCCAATGGTTACGGCGGTGTTTATGGGTTGGTTGCTGTTGAGTGGGATTTTGGCGATTTGTGCAGGAACGAAATTGAAGTCGTCTAATGAGAAGGGTATCTTTTTCTGTGACCCCATGGAGACAACCGTGCTGGCGCCGGTTTGGGCTATTTGGTCGATTTCGCTTAATAATTTGTAAGACTCAGGTTCTTCGTAGGGGAAAGGCTTGCGCATGTTTGTTTCTCCAAAAAACGGTGTCCATATATTGATAGTCTGTGGAGCCTTTTAAGGGCATTCTTAATTAATTCGGGAAATAGGTAAAGGGAGTCTACGAAAGACTTAAACCGTGTTCTGTACTTCTCATTTTGCGGCGATGGATCTTAAGCGGTGGGTTAGGGGTCCATTATCTCCGTAAATCCTCTACATGACGGGCTGACATCGGCAGATGAGGCGTTTAAGGCCGCTTGGATCTTTAGTTCCGAACCAGTGACTATCCGTCCTTTGGGGCTGGCGGTCAGTGGGTGGCTTCCGTAGGGAAGTTGCTTCACTGTTTAGCAGGCGAACCTGGCTAGGCTCGGGAGAGAGCAACCTAAGTTTGGACGTTATGCGCTCAAGGGGGTGCGGGTAAGAGCGTAGGGCTGGAGTCATCTTGGCGGAGTCTGGGCGTCAAACTGCCGTGATCCATCGCTATTTCTCACTGGTTGCGTTGTCGGTAGCTGGATGGTAAAGGTTGTGCCATGGTTTGTTTTTGTCTGATACGTTATGGTGCCGTTTTGGGCTTCTATGAGGCGTTTGGTAACGGCTAACCCGAAACCTTGTCCTTTGGATTTGGTTGTAAAAAGCGGCGTGAAAAGTTTAGGTTGGATTTCAGGTGGGATGCCTGCGCCGGTATCGGATATGCTGATGTAGGCCACTCCATTGTTATATTGCGCTACTATTTTTAGGGTGCCACCGTCTGGCATGGCTTGTACTGCGTTTTGGATGAGGTTAGTTAATGCTCGTTTGAGCATAGATTGGTCTACATATAGAAGCGGAAAGTTTTCTTGGATATGTATGTTAACCTCGAGGTTGCTAGGAATGTTTACTATAAGGAGCGCTTCCTCTATGGTGTTCTCTATGTTGACGTTTTCCCGGCAAGGGTTAAGTGGTTTTGTAAAGTCTTGGAGGTCAGCAACTATTTTGTCGATGTAGAAAAGGTTCTGTTCGATACTCTGCAGGCTTTCCCGCATATTCTTCTTAGCTTCTTCATTGGATATTGTCTCAACTTCTTCTTTGCAGAGATAGAGTTCACCCGCTATAGCTTGCAAGGGGTTGCGGATGTCATGGCCCACCATACCGGCGGTTTGGCCGATAGCTACGAGGCGCTCAACTTGACTTAACTGCTTAGCTCTCGCCTTTGCCAGTGCTTCCATATTGTTTGCGTATTGCTGCAGTATATAGGCGTTTACTTGGAGCTTGTTCTGAATTTTCTTGCGCTCCGTGGTTTCAATTAGCGATAACACAAACCCTTCCACTAGCCCGTCTGAATTTTTTACAGGATGCAATGTCCAATCCCAGTACGTTACCCCCCTATCCTGTTGATCTAGAAAGATGAATGGTTTATCTTTGAATTCCACAGGTTCCCCTGTTTCTCTGACTTTTTTGAATATATTTTCGTTTTCGGAGTGGGGAAAGAGTTTGAAATGGTTTTTCCCAACTAATTCTTCCGGTTGGTAGCCGCAGCCCTTGGCATATGTCTCGTTAACCCGCACAAAATTGAAGTCCCTGTCTAAGTAGACGAGGTGAACGTTTTTTGAGCCGTTCATTAGTGTTTGTAGGATACATTTTTCTTTTTCAAGTTCTCGTTGGGTAGCTTTTAACTCGTCTATGGGAGTGAAATAAATCCTTGCTCTTTGTGTGTCAGGAATCAAGATGAATTGTTGGATAAACCAGTGTTTGCCGATCTGGATTTCTCTTCTAAGAGTATGTTCTCTCTTAAGGGGTTGGAGCATTTTCTGCCACTCAGCAAACATTGGGTGCTTCAAACCCTGTTGCGCCAGATCGGGGAACGCTTCTTCTGCGGGGGGATTTGCGTAGATGAGGTCACCTTCAAGAGTCACCTCTACTATTGGGTAGGGGTTTAGCTGCAAGAAGGAGGCAGGAACCCGTTTCTTGGTTTTCTTGCCTGGACGCGGTGAAGGCGCGACCATGATAATTCTCCTAAATTAGGTCTAAACTATGAAAATACCTAGAATATATAATTGACTAGAAAACCCTCTAAAAATAAAGGAAACCTTATTGCATAAGAGGGTGTTAGTTGAGCGTTTAGTTGCTTTTGGTGTGCCAGAGTAGGTAGGTTTTGGTTTGGTTAGCGAAACTGTATATCTGATTTTAGCCTGCCAGAAATGCTTTGGGAAGGTTACAATTATCGGTCGTGGATTTGACAAGGAATATGTCGCTAATGATTTGGAGAGTATGGTTCTTTGAGTAATTACCTCACTGTAACTAATGCAGTGGAACATGCTTTCTGTCCAAGATTACCTATTTTCAATTGGTTTTAGGAATTGAACAGAGAGAAGGCAAACGGGGTACGGTTCAAGCTGGTCGGGCATTCCAAACGAACTGAACTTCTGCTTTATTCACAAAAGTATTTGTTTTCTGGGACGATTGATGAGGCTGTTGAGACAGTAGGTCAGATTCTGATTATAGAACGTAAATATTCTGATTATACCGTTATAGGTCCAACGGTGAAAACCCAGTTGGGTTTACTAGCTATTTTGGCAGAGGAAAACACTGGGAAAAAGGTCAATCAGGATATCGTAGTTTTTGACAAGAAGACCCGTGTGGAAGTAAAAGTCAATATAACTGAAAAAATCAAGCAAAAGGCGCTTCTAACGCTCCAAAAAGCAAGTCATACCGTAAAGACGGGCAATATGCCTTATTCGAAACATGATAATCGATGCTTAAACTGCTGTTATAGAAAGATTTGTCCCTAAACGACTACGCAGATACTGTGGCTTGTAAAAAGGGGTGCGTAAAACAGCCGTATCTTTATAAGGGAACAAATAATTAATCGATACGGACATAACCCTCTAAAATCGCCTGGGGAAAATGCTCTAAATCGGGAAATAAGCCCAAAAAGTCCCCTGTCCAAAAAGCTAATCCAACATAACAAGGATTGAAACAAACTAAACAACGACACCCATAACATCCTGTTACTCCCGTCCAAAAAGCTAATCCAACATAACAAGGATTGAAACAACCGATACTCCCTGCATATGCTGCCTGTCTCAGAAAACGAAATGTTTTTGGTGAATTCTCCGGTTGTTGGGGGTGCAATTCCTATCCCCGTGTTTGGACAGTTTTGTTTAATCACTTCCAGTTCATGAAGAGTCACGTTTTTTCAATTTTGAGGTACAGGGCACCTGCCTGATGTCTGCAGTCACCGTACAGTCGCCTTTGGCTGTGGCGGTGGGGTTCAAATGCAAAATTTGCTTGGGGGAATAATCCCTTGTAGCTGAAAACAGTGGGGGTTGTCTTGAAGAAGCGTAAAGCCCACATGGAAGGGGTGTATTTCAGGTTTTTATATCTAGTCGGCGAGTAGAGTCTCGCGATACTCTTGCCTAAG
>JBLNCY010000015.1:0-8017 GCA_050261115.1 Methanocella sp. | reverse complement strand
AGAAGCATAGGTTCAAAGCAAATCCGCAAGCTAGTCCATGACCTCTACATTCAAGCGGGGCTTATCAAGCAGAGAAGAGGACGCATGTACGACTTAAGAGTCCACAGCCTACGCAAATACTTCAAGACTCAGATGCTAGCGCTAGGCGTTCAAGGAGATTACGTTGACTATATGATGGGTCATACAGTCGATACCTACCATGACATTCAGAGCCTCGGCATAGACAAACTCCGAAACGTCTACACGGCATCCGGTCTTTGCATAAGACAAAAGACGCAGATTAACAAGCTTGAAACAGTTAAGGAAATGATACGGGCGCTAGGAATGAACCCGGACCAGCTACTGACTAAAGAGGCACTAGCCGAAGGTGCAACAACCTACAAAAACCAAGCAGACTTAGAAAACCATCAACTCTCAGTGCTCAACAGTCAACTCAGGCAATTAATTCATCAAGCGGCAACAGGATAAATTCGTGTCAGGGCTGTCCAATCCCAGCGGATTAGCGGTTAGAAGGTTTTTTGTAGAGGCGCTTCGCCACCAAAAGTGAAAAAAATGTTCTTACAGAAGGTAAAGACGCAATTTTAGCCCAGAAATGGGTAAGATCCCCTTTCTACCTTAGGGGTGGTTCTGATTACAATAAACTTGACACTGCAAACAAGTTTTTGATGACTTTACAGAGGTTCGTCTATCGTTGAAAAGAACTAAGACACTTGATGAGTTGGACTGTTGGTTGCTTACTCTTCTGGATGGTTAAAGTTTGACTATCTGCGCGTGGGGTATGCCTTCGATTTTCAGCACCGCGTCGGGATGCACATAACCCTGTTGGATAGCGCCTTCTACGCAGTTCTTCCCCACCAAGTTCACGATGGTGGAGTTTTCGATTAACCCAACTGCTTCGTCTACGGTGGCTTTTCTGCCTTTGTAGAATTCGTCTTTTACTTTGAAAACTATTTTTCCTTCCCTAAGCGTTTTGCCTAAGAGGTCGCAGTCGCAGACCGCTAAGACAACGTTGTTTCCAACTTTTTTCACGTTTAGGTATACATCCAAAGGAGTTCCACCTAGAGTTGTTTGATTGCTGATTTTGCGCCACAAGCGTTGCAGACGAGGAAGGCTAAGCGTTTTTCTTTTACGAGTTTTGTGTCGGGTCGTTTGCAGACTGGGCAAACTACGTAGGCGTCAAGGTAGCGTTGTAGTAGGCGTTCAAAGCTGTCGGATCGGAATTTACCTTGGAATATAGCGCGTGATTCATGGAAGGTTGCGGCGGTGGCCATTTCGCGGGTTAGGAACTTTAGGAGGTGTTGGGGGTCGCGGTCTAGTGCGTCGGCGATTTCTTTAAAGTTCGCTATTATGGTTCGCATGCCTACGGTTTGGATTTGGATGCGGGGGATTTCTAGGCGTTCCTTTTTTGCTTGCACTTCGGGCATTTGCTCGCGGGCGCGGTTTAGCAGTTCATCGTAATCGAAGGACATATCTACACTTCACCCAATCATGCACATAGCAGATATTTAAAGGATAGGCGTGAAGCCTTATTTATGATGGGTTTTGCCGGGTCGACTAAGGTAACAATTATAAATTGGAAATGTACATCGTAGGTAACTATTCAGTTCAGAAGGCCAACATTTGACCGAGAAAACAACCCCGAGCCAAATAACAAACATTAACGACCAGATTGAAAAGCTTAAGCAGCAGGCATTAGAGAACAATACTCAAATCAAAAAATACATCGAGAAACGAGATGCTCTACACGAGAAAGTCCGCAAAGCACGAGAAGAAGTAAATCAGATAAAAACCGAACGCGACACCCTAAATGAGAAAGTTAAACAGCTCAAGCAGCAACGAGACGCCGTGAGAGTAAACGTTGCCCCCATAATGGCCGAGGTTAACGCCTTAAACGAGAAAATCGAGGCTATCAAAAAGAACCTCCCCCGCATTAACTATCGTCAAGCCAAAAAGGAACTTGAGGAACTCGAGTTCAAGATCGCCACCACAACCGTCGACATACAAGAAGAGAAACGCTTAGTCGAGCAGGTAAAACATCTAGAAATCCAGCTTTCTGGTTTTAAGAAAATTGATGCCTACCACAAAAAAATCAAAGAACTCCTTGAACACCGCAAAACCTTCGATGCCCAGGCAGACGTGTACCATAAAGAGTTAACCGAGTATGCAAAGAAAAGCCAGGATCTTCACGCTGTAATGATGGATAAACTAAACACCATAAAAAAAGACCGCACAGAAGCCGATGCGCTACATCAGTCATTCATTAAAGCTAAGGAGCAAAACAACCAGATCTATGACCAGATACGCCTACTAATCGCTCAAAGCACTGGTATGAGAATCCAGATGCGCGAACAATATGAGAGCCGCCGCAAAGACATAGATGCTAAACGCAAAGAGGAAGAACAAAGACGCCAGCAAGAACAAGCCGAGCGCGCCGCAAAAGAGAAGGTGCTAAAAGACAAAATCGGTGGTGAAGCACTTGAAAAACTTAACCGGGGCGAAAAAGTCAGCTGGGAAGAAATCGCATTAATGTATAGCGACGAGTCAGACGACGAGGCTGAAACGCAAGCTTAAAGTTGCTAGGCGTTATTTAAGAGCTAGAGATCTCAGATGGCTAAGCGGGAAACGCAACCCCAGACGCAAAAGCGCATCCTCATTTTATGTGTTGATAGAGATGGCGATCTCGAAACTAAGGCAGCCATCAAAACCCCGCTTATTAGCCGTCAAGCTAACTTGGATGGAGCTGTAGCTCTTGCCCTCAAAGACCCTGAGGAACCTGATGCCAATGCCATGTTTGAGGCCGTTAGGTTATATGATCGTCTACATAATGAGCGTCAGCCTGGGGAGGTTTTTGAGGTTGCAACCATATCTGGCAGCGACTTGGGTGGTGTTAGTGCTGACAGGAAATTGGTAGCAGAACTCAATAGCTTACAGGAATCTTTCGGGGCAAATGAGGTCATTCTGGTTTCAGATGGGTTTAGTGATGAGGCAGTTTTGCCGCTTGTGGAGTCACGCGTGCCTGTCTCATCTGTCCGGCGGATAGTCATAAAGCATAGTGAATCCATCGAGGAAACCGCGGCTGTATTTACCAAATACATCCGGTTACTTGTCGATAACCCGAAGTATGCGCGCGTTGCCCTGGGTCTTCCGGGTATTCTGGTTTTGATTTTTGGTATACTTTGGGTGATTGATGGTACAGGTATCTACAATGGAGCACTTTCATACTACTATATGGCCATCATCGTTGTAATCGGAGGCTTCTTGTTGCTCAAGGGGTTTGGTGTGGACCGGGCTACCAGGAACTTTTATCTTTGGGCTAAAAACTATGAGCCCCCCTCTTTACCTATTCAAATCTCAAATTACACAGTCATCGCCGGTATACTCTGTATCTCTGTGAGCATCTACTTAGGCGCAGCCTACGTAAACATAAACACTCAGCCCTTCCCCACTGATGCGGCTGGTTGGATAGCGGCGTCGCCCCTTATTACAGCTAACTTCCTAAAAGGCATCGAGGACCTGTTGATTGTGGGTCTTTGTATTGTGCTCTTTGGGCGATGTATAAAATTATACTTTGAGCGAGACCCAAAGCTTCTACGGAATGTTGCCTTAATCGTTACGGTTGCTTGGTTCCGCCAGATAATCGACAGTACTGCAGGGCTTGTCATTTCGTATTATAAGCTTCAAAACACCGCTTTTGGCTTAGACAACGAAGTGTTCGCAAACTTCCTATTCACAATTATCGTGGGTATCTTGATTGGTGTGGCGTCGGTTCTTCTCATTTACATAATTAACAAGTCAGCTAAGGGCTTCTTTAAGAAGGAAGTCAAACCCGAAGATCTCTGATACCGGCGATTTTTCAAAATTTTTAGATAACTTTAATTGAAACAGTTTAAGATAAAAAGTGTCAGAAACGTAGATTCGATGCGATGACACCTTGGTGCTTACAAGAATTCTCTCTGTCCTGGGCATATACAAACTCTATGAAAAATGGCTTTGGCAGCAAATCAAAAACGAGACCCCGCCGGAACATATAGCGCTGATCTTAGATGGTAACCGAAGATGGGCTTCTCAGAAAGAGATGAATCCTTGGTTGGGTCACCAAAAAGGAGCCGACACAGTAGAGAAACTCTTAGATTGGTGCCTCAAAATCAACGTCCAATGCATTACACTCTATGCTTTCTCTACCGAGAATTTTGCGCGAAACTCCAGAGAGGTCGAAGAAATCATGCGTATCGCTGGCGAGCGGTTCTTGAAACTCTTAACCGATGAACGCATACACAAAAACAGTGTTCACGTGAAGGTTTTGGGCCGAATCAATATGCTTCCTGATGAGCTCCAGCAACGCATAAAGGATGTAGAGGACGCGACCGCTGCGTACAATAAGCATTTCCTTAACTTCGCTTTCGCTTATGGCGGTAGGGCAGAGATTGTGGATGCCGCGAGGGTTATTGCGGAGCAGGTTAAAGCAGGTGTTATGCAGCCTCAAGACATAACTGAGAAGACTATAGAGAAATATCTCTATACCGCTCACATGACTAAGCAGGAGCCGGACCTAATCATTCGAACCTCAGGCGAGGAGCGGCTCAGCGGTTTCTTGGTATGGCAATCCGCCTACAGTGAATTGGTGTTTTTAGATGTTTACTGGCCAGACTTCCGCTTCATCGATTTACTAAGAGCAGTCCGCACCTTCCAGAGGCGTAAACGCCGCTTCGGAACCTAAACAGCGCTAGGCACGTTTTTTTGTGCTGACAATCGATATTACGTCCCGATCTTTAAGTTGGGCGTCCTCCCCTATACGACGCTTGTCTCGTGCGTCTACTGCGTAGAGGAAGTTGTCGCCTAGTTCACTGTGAATGACATAAGCGAATTGTCGTGCCGTTATGCCCTTTGGAACGAGATAGGTGTCGGGGAGTATCCGTCCGTTATGGTCTGTTAAGTGCTCAACGTCCTCAACGGGGTAAACTGTTATCATGTCAAGTAGCTTGAAGTAGGCTGTGTTTATGGCTTCTTGTACGCCTGTGGTTCCGTTAGGTTTTAGGATTTTATCACGGATTTTTTCCAGCGCCTGAATTTGACCCGCAGAGAGCTTTTCTGGCGTGTTTATGTTAAAGTCTGCGTCGCCTGGTTTGTAGCTGACTAACCCTTTCTCTGCCGCTCTGCGGAGGGCCAGTTCGGCTTCGGCGCTGGCGGCGATTACGATGTAGTCGAGTTTTTTCATGCGCTCTATGTTTGCTTGTGCGGTAGGCAGGTCGACTTTGTTGGCCACGATGAGCAGGGGTTTAGCGAGTCGCCGCAGGTTGTCGACGAACCGGTAGAAGTCATCGTCGCTCCAAGTGGCGGGTTTATCAACGCTTAAGCCTGCTTTACGGATGGCGTCGTTTACAAACTGTTTTCTGATACCTAATCCGCTTAGTCGGTCTTCAAGATGGTGCGCGATGCCCTTTTTGTCCTGCTCGGCGGTTCGTGCGATGCGGGGCCAATCCTTCTTGAGGATAGTAACCATCCACATGGTAATCTCTTTCTCGAGGAACTGTACATCTTCGAGTGGGTCATGTTCGCCGGGTTTGCAGCTTTTCCCTTCACAGTCTGTGCCGCCTGAGGCGTCGACTATGTGGATTAGGGCGTCTGCTCGGCGGATCTCGTCGAGGAACTGGTTGCCTAAGCCGCGGCCTTCCCATGCGCCAGGTACAATGCCTGCTATGTCGATGAGTTCCACTGGGACGAGACGGGTGCTTTCTATGCAGAGGCTGTTTCGAGGGTTATCTTGTACTTTGAATTCCTCGTGGACGCAGGGCGTGCGTACGTAACCGACGCCGCGGTTTGGTTTGATGGTGGTGAAGGGGTAGTTTGCGATTTCAGCCGCTGCTAGGGTGGCGGCGCAGAAGAAGGTGGATTTGCCGGTGTTGGGTTTGCCGACGACTCCGAGTAGTCGTGAGTAGGACCGTTGCATGAGTTTCACTTTGTGTAGTGTTGGGTGGTGTTGGGCTATATTCCTTGTGCTTGTCGGGTTCAGTTACGGTGGTTGGGTTAGTCGTCTATCGCAGAGTAACAGAGCCAGCGATTCCACCTAAAAACCTTGATAAAACCCCACAACCCACTTTTCATTAGTTCTGGAGGCAGATTTTTGTCAGACATCCTCTTTGTAAGAGATATTATGAGTTCACCCGTTAAAGCCGTCCGAGAAGACACAAGTCTACACGAAGTCATTGCAGTTCTTAGTAACTTTGGCATAAATGCCGTAGTAGTCGTACGCGGCGATCGACCCGTTGGTATAGTCACCACAAAAGACGCCCTCGTCCGCGGCTACGAGCATGGGTTGCCAGTCCGAGAATTAACCGCGGGGATGGTTGCATCTTCACCGCTAGTCACCATCGACCAAGAGACCGACGTAGTGGAGGCCGCTAAACTGATGCGGCAAAAAGGTATAAGACACTTACCCGTAACCAGCGGCGACAAACTGGTCGGCATAATTAGCGACTTAGACATCGTTTTCTCAGTGCCCAGCCTGCTTTCCGCAATGGAGGAAGTATGCCGGCCCAGACAACCCGCTACCGCAACAAGCACCCACTGAGGCGCTCACAAAAAAATTTGAGGTTATAGTAGACTTAAGAGGGCTTCAGCAATTGCGTCAACCTGTTCCTCAGTCACGCCCGGATGGATTGGCAACGAAATAACCTGCTTTGCCGCCCGGTCAGTTTCGGGTAAGTTGAAGTCGCCAAAGTTTTCTCTGTAATAGGGCATCTTGTTGATTGGTATGGGGTAATAGGCTTCGGCGCCAAAGCCCTTCTCATGCATCTGTTTGATGATGTTGTTGCGTTTCTCTGCTTCGGCGTTGTTGATTCTGACTGTGTAGAGGTACCAGCTAGGTGTTCGGTTGCTTAGCTTTGGGGGCAAAGTCAACTTTTCGCATGTCTTCAGCTTTTGTGTCATCCTCTGCGCATTTCTCGAGCGGGCAGCAAAAAACTCTGGAAGCCTCGATAACTGCACGATCCCTATGGCTGCCTGAATCTCTGTCATGCGATAGTTAGTACCCAACATAAGCGAGTTATACTTGGTTTTCTCGCCATGCGTCCTGACCATTTTCACTTTTTCCGCCAGCTCATCGCTGTCGGTTGTCACTGCTCCGCCTTCACCTGTTCCGATATTCTTTGCGGCATACAGACTCCAGCATGCAACATCCGCATATGCGCCGGCTGGTTTCCCCTCATAGGTTGCCCCGTGAGACTGCGCACAGTCCTCCACCACGGCAATGTTGTGAGTGGCTGCGATTTCTTTGATGGCCTTTGTGTCAGCTGGTAAACCATAAAGGTCAACTGGAATTATCGCCCTTGTTTTCTGCGTTATAGCCCTCTTTACTGCTTCGGGCGAAAGCGTGTAGGTTACGGGGTCAATGTCCGCAAAAACCGGTTTGCCCCCTGCCAAAACCACTGCTTCGGCGGTAGCTACAAACGTGAAGGCAGGAAGAATAACTTCATCACCCGCCTTTATACCGACGGCCATTAAAGCCGCATGGAGCGCAGCAGTTCCAGTGTTAACGGCGATGGCATGTTTAGCGTCGGCAAACTCGGCGTATTTTTTCTCGAACTCAGATACTTTGGGGCCTGCTCCTAACCCAGTTGTTAGGATGCCCGTTTTCATAACGTCTACGACTGCCTTGATCTCCTCTTCACCAATTTTAGGCAGATTAATGGGTATCAACGCATTATCTCCAGCCTAAACTGATACCTAAGAGCGTATTTCAGCCTATCGGTAAACAGGGAAATGAAAATGCAATATGCCGCCCAGTTCGCTCAAAAACTACGCCTGTGCACCATTTACAAAAAAGAGTGTTTTTTTAAGAATCAAGGGGTAAAAGTGGAAACAACCGAGCTTCACCACAGTTCGGAGGCAAAACCGATATGGTGGACCGAGCGGGATTTGAACCCGCGGCTTCCGCGTTGCGAACGCGGCGATCATACCAGACTGATCTACCGGCCCCTTAGGAGGTTTTAGAATCGTTGATTCAGAATTTAGAGGTTTC
>JBLNCY010000014.1:0-16688 GCA_050261115.1 Methanocella sp. | reverse complement strand
AAAGAAGAAATCCTCCAAAAAATCATCCAATACCCCCTAGCAAAAATGTACACCATATCAACCCGCCCAGAAACCACTGAACAACTCATCGCAACAAGAGGCGTCGACGGATTCTTAGCCGGCTGCGGAGACATCTTTACACGCTGGCTAGCGGACCAAAAAACCGTCAAAATACTGAGAATATTCTACATTGAACTATACCACAACGACCAAATCAAACAATCTTATCTAGATTTAATCAATGCAGGAGAAACCTTCTGGGCATCAGTAATGGCTATGATGATGCATCAAGGCCTCATCAAGCAGGCCGACCCAAAGATGATTTCCAAAGTGTTCCTGGCTCCCTTCTGGAATGCATTCACTGATTACTTCCTGGTTCAATATGGCCGCACCTCTAAGACATTTGGGGAGCTCTACTGGGAGGATTTGTCAGGTCACACTAACTATTTTATAGAAACCTACAAGGTGAAAAAAGATGAGTAAAAAAGTCCTAATTGTTTATGCAACCCGATTTGGCGCAACCAAGAGCACCGCTGAGGAAGTTGCCAAAACCCTAAAAGAAACGAACTTTGAGGTTAAAGTTGTGAATGCAAAAGAGGAGAAAATCAAAGACATCACCGATTATGGTTTGATCGTTGTTGGTAGCGGTATGTCGATGGGTAACTGGGGAAGCGAAGTAGAAGCTTTTGTTAAAAAATACCACAATGAGCTCGCAAGCAAGAAAACCGCAATGTTCATTTCTTCACTCAAACCCGTCGAGGAAAAAGCAGGAAGAACCGAAGCAGTTGATAGAATACAAAAAATTGGAATAGATGATAAAATCAAAAAATACCAAATCAAACCAATCGCGACGGCAGTCTTTGGAGGAGTTGTAGATTATAACCAGATGAATTTCCTCATAAGGAAGAGCATGGAACTTGGTTATAAGTCTCAGCTTCAAAACGGCGGTTTTGCAGAGGTTGCCCCTGGCGTTTATGATTTGCGTGATTGGACCGAGATTCGAAGTTGGGCTTTAGAGCTTGCTAGGACAGCGCAGTCATAATCTTCTAACTGTTGGGGCTATAGCTTCCACGACTGTAATGTGCTTAATGATCAAGATAGCCTGAGAGTTGGCTTAAAAGAACAACTATAAGTACCCGCAAAAAGGAGTATCCCACAAGTTGAATCCGCCAAAAGTTCTGCTAGTTGGCTATAACGGTGCAAACAACACTGGAGCGGAAGCCAAGCTCCTAGTCATCATCAACGAAATCCGATCGATCCTTGGACCAGACGCCATCCTAACCGTACCCTCCCTAAACATGGCCAATCTAAAACGCTACCTCCAAGAAACACAAACACTGAAAATAGAAACCGTCCGCCCCTCAACCTTTCCAGTCGACATTTATCGTCTCGTGAAGCAGAATGATTTGGTTTTGCTTGTGGAGGGGAGCACTTACATGGATACTTGGAGTCCTGCGCTTCTTTGGTATTATCTCTTAGCGACACGGTATGCTCGTCAAATGGGGAAGCCTTGTGTTGCCTATTCGGTTGATGCTGGCAGCGCTTCCCGCTTTAACCGTTGGCTAATTCGACGCGAAGCAAGCAAAACGGACCTGATACTGGCGCGGACTAGGAAGGCGGCTGAGCGCCTAAAGAGTTGGCAGGTAACGGCCCCCATTGAAGTTACTGCTGATAATGCGTTTTCTTTCCAGCCGAAACCCGAAGATAGTGGCTTACTTAGGCGGGTCTGGCCTGAGGCTTCTAATGTTGTGGGTATTGCTGCTGAGGACATCTACATTTGGCCGGTTCAGATGCGGCTTTGGGACCAGAAGAAATACTGTTACCGCTGGCCCTACTACTATCAGCATTCTAAGCATTGCAAAGCGAAAAGTGAATTGCTCATAGATGTCTTGGCGGTTCAAGCAGACGAGATCGTTGAGCGGTATGACAAAGACGTGGCGTTGCTTAGCATGGAGGGGTTGGATGTGTCCTTTGTGGAGCGCATTCAGAGGCGCATGAAGCATGCGGACCGCACGAAGGTCTTTAGCTCCAATCAGTACAACGCTTCGCAAATGACCAGTATACTGCGTAGCTTGGATTTACTGATTACTTCACGTTACCATGCTGGTGTGCTATCCCTGCCTAGTCTTATCCCTCAAACAGCCATCGGCCATGATCTTCGCATCCAAGACTTCTACAGCGACCTAGGCATCCCCGAATTATTCGTTGACCATGAGGACCCTGACAGGTACAAAAAGCTAAGCGAGAACGTGGAAGCACTCTTTAACCAATACAGCACACTAAAAAACCAGCTCAAGACAGGCTACGAAAGCTATGCTGAACGGGAAAAAAGAAACCAGCAGCTCTTTAGGGCGTTCCTTGAGACGAATTATTCGCGGTGGCTACCTTGAAGTGCGTCCTCTTAACTGGCGCAAATGGATTCATTGCCACCCATATAGCGCGGGCCTTGCTATCCAGAGCGGATGTTGTGGTTTTTGCACTTGTACGCGCCAAGAACCCCGAAGATGCAAAGGCAAAGCTTCTGCGGGAATGGTGGGATTACCCCGAATTAACCGCTGCCCTAAATGTTAGAATTCAAGCAGTGAGCGGCGATGTTACCCAGCCAAACCTAGGCATGCCCCAAGAACAATACCGTGATATTGCAGGGAAAGTTACCCACATCATCCATACCGCCGCCGACTGGCGCCTGCTTCCCCTTGACGAACTCCGCAAAACCAACGTGCAAGGAACAGCCAACATAATCGAATTCGCTAAACAAACCCCCAATATAGAGCGGCTATCACATATCTCCACTGCATACGTCGCGGGAGGAGCAACCGGCACAGTTTCTGAGGAGCAGCTAACCGACCAGTACGGTTTCGCCACCGATTATGAACGCAGCAAATACGAAGGCGAACAACTCATCAGCAGCGCAAAAACTCAGCTGCCTATCTCGGTTTTTCGGCCTTCCATGGTTGTTGGAGACTCACAGACGGGCGCAATTAAGACCTTCAACACTTTCTACTTCCCCCTAAGGCTATACTTAACAGGTAGAATGCGTCTGCTGCCCGTGAGCCGTTCGTTACGGTTAAACATTGTCCCTGTTGATTACGTGGCTAAAGCGGTGGTGCAGCTTACTTTTGATCCTAAAGCATTGGGAAAAACATTCCATACCGTTGCGCCCTACGAGACACTGCCAAGGCTGGGGGAAGTGATGGATTATGTGCAGAAATGGGCTAAAACCGAATTGGACAGCAAACTTGCTAAGCCAATCTTTCTGCCGATGTCCCCTTCTCAGCTAAAGGTCGCCATTAAGATCCAAAAGGCATTCAGCGGCGACCGCAAGGTTTTTGATGCGCTTATTTCGTTATCGCCGTATTTCAGTGAAAATCGCCGATTTGACCGCTCAAACATCGACAGCCTACTGGGGGCCTATCGGTTTCATTGGCAGGAGGTTATGCCAAGGCTACTTACCTATGCCGTTTACAATAGTTTCTTTCACCGCTCTGATCGCACTGTACATGAGCAGGTGCTCTTTAGGCTTGAAAGCCAACGATACCTCGTCACCTACTACGACATAATCGAAGGTAAACTCGTAAAGAAGTCTGCGCAGGAAATGCGTCAAGATATTCTTGCGGCTGCCAGTGCCCTGAAATGTTTGGGAATAGGTGCAGGTGACCGTGTGGCCATAACTGGCTTAAACAGTACTAAGTACTTAGCCGTTGACATTGCTATCGGTTTAGTCGGTGCAATAAGTGTTCCGCTTTACTATACAACGCCGCCCGCTGACATTAACGATGTTCTCTTGGCAAGCGGCGCCAAATTATTCTTCGTCGGCATGCCTAGCTTGTTATCCCGCGCCAAAGAATTTACCCGTGATGTCCCAATCGTATCTATTTGCAGAACTCCTGCGCCAGGCGGAATCGAGGTAACTTCTTGGGATGAATTTCTATCTAAAGCCCAAAATATCTCTCAACCCGTCAAAGCACCCGTCGGTTTCGGTGATATAGCTACTCTTCGGTATTCTTCGGGCACTACGGGCAAACCCAAAGGCGCAATCTTTTGCCATGATAACCTGCGTTACATGGCTGAATCAATAGTTTCCATAACCCCCTGGAAGGCAAGAAACCGTTCCTGCAGTTACCTATCATTTTTACCCATGGGGCATGTCGTTGAAGGCATCTTGGCGACGTATGCACCTTACTACATACCTGCCCCTGTTACGATTTACTTCTTAGAAGACTTCCGCCGTCTCCAAAGCGAGTTGCCCCGTATAAAACCGACGATTTTCTTTTCGGTTCCTCGAGTGTACGAAAAAGTGTGGGAAGCCTTAGAAAAGAATTCTATCGGAAAAAAATACGTATACACCAAAAGCCGCTTGCTGAAGGCAGCGCTGAGGCGCACAATCAGATCTGCCACTCTTAAGCGGGCTGGTCTGAATAAATGTGCCCAGTTGATAGTTGGCTCAGCAAGCTGCAGCGATGAGCTCTTAGGGAATTACCGCAGGCTGGGTGTTGAGATTTACAATGCCTATGGCTTAACTGAGGCGCCTCTAATTACGCTTAATCGTCTGCGTAGAAACCGGTTGGGAACCGTAGGTGAACCCATGCCCTTCACCGAAGTCAAAACTGCAGAGGATGGAGAAATTATGGTTCGGGGCCCCCAAGTAACCGCCGGCTACTTTGACAAATCGCTCACTCCGCCTTTCAAAGATGGCTGGTTAATGACTGGTGACATAGGCCAAATAACACCCGAAGGCAGCCTCATAATATATGGCCGCAAAAAAGAACTCATCAAAACCTCCTACGGAAAATGCATCTATCAAGGCAAAATTGAGGGCATGATACGAGAGCTCCCACAAGTCAATGAGGCATTGGTGCTTGGGGAATCTAAGCCTTACTGTACCGCACTTGCATGGGTAGACAAAAACCACTATAACCAAGCCACCTTTGACGCCGTCGACCGCTCCATGGAAGAGATGAACCTGCGCCTCTCAAATCCCGAGAAAATCAAGTGCTGGGCCATATTACCTAACAACTTGAGCATAGAGCGGGGTGAATTGACTCCTAACCTTAAACTCAAACGGAATGTAGTCTCTCAAAATTACGCCAGCATAATCAGCTCACTCTACACAGGTGTCCCCCTAGAGGGTGCGGTGCATTTTGGCGGCATGGAGCAAGGTGAATAAGATGGGGCTTCGACTTGCGTTTCTTTACTTCTGGACACCCAGCTATGTGATTCGGCGAGAGCTTCGGAACCTTTCAGATCAGACTAACGCTGCGCTTTGCTCCTTGCTTGCCACTTATGCCCCTAAGCAGCAAATCCCGCAAAATGATCCTCTGCTGACCTCTAAGGGTGTTAAAGCTCGGAGAGCAGCCATGGCACAGATGCATGCCCAGATGGTTGATGCGTTGGCCTCATCAATTGGCAGAGACAGGGCGGTTTCATTGGGCAGAGAAGCCCTATTTGCAGTAGGAGTGGACCTTGGCAGGCAAACTCGACGCAAACTAGGTGTTGGCGAAAACCCCAACGACCTTATCAAAGCATCAAAAATCCTCTACCGTATCCTAGGCATAGGCTTCCATATCGAATGGCAAGACCAAGCCAACGCCGTCGCGGTCATAGAACGCTGTGCACTTACAGAGCAGTATTCTAAGCTTACCTGTGAAGTCCTAAGCGCCACTGACGAAGGCGTCATAGCAGGTTTACAGCCAAACGTAACCATGAAATTCACTCAGTACATAACAGGCGGCTGCCAGAACTGCAAAGCCAACCTCGAATTCAAAACAAAGGAGACCCATCCATGAAAGCAATCGTTGTCGGATCAGGCGCCGGAGGCGCAACCGCAGCCCGCAAACTATCAGAAAGCGGCTACGACGTAACCATACTCGAAGCAGGCAAACCCTTTAGCCCTCTCACCCACAAAGTGTCCTGGCTAAGCGCCCTCCGTGGATCATTCATACTCAAAGATGAATCCTCAATCAAACGTGTCTTTCCACATTATGCAGTTACCCGCGGCTGCAGAGAGCTTGCCGTTTTCCGGGGTGTAACCGAGGGAGGCTGCACCTCAATCTCATGCGGTAATATGGTGCGTGCGGAAAACGGCTTAAACGAAATTGGTCTTGACCTATCGGCGGAATATGGCGAAATCGAGCGGTCACTAATAATCGCCCCCATTCCAAGAAAGCTATGGCGGCCTCTAACTCAACACATGTACAGTAAAGCAGAACAGTTAGGGTATAATCCGAAGTCAACACCTAAAGTGGTGGACGTTGGTAGATGTATTGGCTGTGGCTACTGTGAGTTAGGTTGCGTAACCGGCGCTAAATGGGATAGTCGTCGTGTATACCGTGACCTGTTGGGCAGTGGCGTTACCTTACAGACGAATACGGCTGTCAAAAAGGTCCGGGTAGAAGGCGCCAAAGCTGTGGGAGTAGAGGTCCTTCGCGGTCCACAAAGAGAGTTTTACAGCGCTGATGTGGTTGTTTTAGCTGCAGGCGGTGTAGGCACCCCGCAAATCCTAAAGGCTTCAGGTCTTGAAGCTAAAGACCGCTTATGGGTCGACATCGTCCTAACAGTTGGAGGCGTTTTAAGAGGCGCCAAAATGCTCAATGAACCCCCGATGGCTTGGTACATCAAAAAAGACAACTACATACTCTCCCCCTACTTTGACTTACTCTCCTACTGGTTCCACAAACCCTGGAAAAACGTCGCCGTCAGTGACAGAGTTGGCATGATGATTAAGCTTGCAGACACCGAACACGGCGCCGTATCGGCCGACGGCACTGTAACTAAAACTTTAACCCAAACAGACATTGACAGCTTGGAGAAGGCTAAGGCTGAGGCTAAGCAGATTATGGAGGCATCGGGTGTTTTAGGGCCGTTTGTTGATGGCATGATTCATGGGGGCCATTTAGGCGGCACAGTGCCCCTGACTAAAGCTGACGTTGCATCGATGCATTCGGATATGTTGCCTGAGGGTCTTTGGGTTGCAGATCTCTCACTTTTGCCCCACTCCCAGGGCTTGCCGACTATGCTAACCACCGCAGCATTAGCCCTAAAGGTCTCCAAAAAAATTGTAGAGGCGAACAGCAAAAGATGACTCACCCAACCGAAAATAGAAACAGTAAATATTATCCCTTGACTTCCCTGCTGCTGGGCAACTTGCTGATAGCGGTCTGGATCGTCCTTGGTTCCCTATCCCTTGCGCTATTCTACCCTTATGCGGCAATCCCCTACATCGCTCTAGCTGGGTTTTTGGTGTTCTATAAGCTTGGCAAGAAGGGCTGTGTAACCTGTTACTACTGCAAGAACTGCACCATCGGCATGGGGAAACTGCCCAGCCTATTCTTTGGCAACGAAAAAACCCCCAATGTTAATGCCAAGGCTCTGAAGCTGTTCCCTTGGGCTTATCTGCTCTTGAGTGTGGTACCTGTTGTTTTGGTTGCTTTTTCGCTTATCCAAGGGGTGACTCTGTATAAGGTTGGGTTGTTGATGGCGGTTCTGTTTTTCTCTGTCTATTCTAGTGCTGCAAAGCGCCAAACCCTTCTCAAATCCTCTAAGCATTGAATGGGTTGGGGTTTAGGGAAACAACTAAGACTTGGCAACCGTGAAGCCAAATGGAAGGCAACGTAATTTCCTTAAAACAACCCGACCGAGAATATTATAAATAGTATACAGCTACTTTCTAGCTATGCAGCCGCATAAAGATTTTTTGACCTCCCTTATACAGCATGGTGCATTAGATCAAATTAGGGATGCAATTGTTGCTGTTGACGAAAACAATAAAATCACTTACATAAACAATGCAGCTGCTAAATACTACAATATTGGTAGAGAAAAAGCCCTCGGGTCAGAATTAACACAGGTCTATAGTCAGTTATGGTTTAGTTCAGAGGATGAACATAAAGCCATCTTAGAATTAGAAAAAGAAGGTTTCTGGCAGGGCATAAACATTCAACAGCGACCCGACGGTAGCAAAGCAGTTATTGAATCGGCTGTCAGCGTAATCAAGGACCGGGAAGGTAACAAAACAGGTTTATTGTCAATAATGCGGGACATCACTCAAAGGGTTGATGTTGATCAATGGCTTTTTGAGAGTAATCAACGGCTAAAATATGTAGTAGAAGTCTCTGGAATGATGATTTACGAGATTGACCTAAGAACTAAGAAGGTATCCGTTATAAGGGGGCTGGAACAACTTCTGGGTTATTCTGTTGGCGAGGTACCTGCCACGATTGATTGGTGGATAAGCCAAATTCATCCTGACGACGTCAAAATAGCTTCTGAGCAATTTAATCCCACGGGACGAGTCAATAGAGTAGTGAATGAGTACCGGATACATGGCAAAGCTTGTCATTACATAACTGTTCAAGGGGTTGCGAAAGTGCTATTGGATAAAGCGGGGAATCCTCAGCGAATCATTGGCGGCTTGCAAGACATAACCCGGTATGTGGAAATGCAAAAAAACATCGATGAAAAGGCTAGGCAACTGCAAGATGCTCAGAGAATGTCCCTTATTGGTCAAGTAGCGGGCATGGTTGGGCATGATATTCGTAATCCACTTCAATCTCTTGCCAGTGATGTCTACTTAATTAAGTCAGATTTAGAGTCCATGCCTGAAAGCAGAGAAAAAGAGAGCATAAAAGAAAGCTTAACGAGTATGGACATCGAATTAGACTATGCTAACAAGGTTGTTCAAGACCTTCAAGATTATGCTAAGAACATTATACCTAAAGCTGGCGTAGTTGACCTAGAGGTATTAAGCAGGGAGGTTTTGGAAAAGACAGCTGTTCCTGCTGAGGTTGAAGTAGTCTGCCAGCTAGAGGTCAAGAGACTGGTTACTGATCCTGATCTATTGAAGCGTATTTTGTCTAATCTGGTGAGCAACGCAGTTCAGGCGATGCCTAACGGTGGAACGCTGGTCATTAAGTCATATCAAGAAGCAGGGGATAACGTGGTTACCATTCAAGATACCGGTGTTGGAATATCCGAAGAAAATAAGACGAAAATGTTTACGCCTCTATTTACCACAAAATCAAAAGGGCAAGGGTTCGGGTTGGTAGTTGTTAAACGCATGACTGAAGCCTTGGGCGGCATTGTTAGCTTTGAGAGCGAAGTTGGGCGAGGTACAACATTCACAGTACGTTTGCCCCAGCTAAAGAGCTAAACGGTAAACAGGTAGCGTCGTTTACTTTCGAGGGCGCTTTGGTGTCCCTTCTGAGCCCAACTTGTTTACGTTTTAGGGAATCCCTCGTATACACGTTTTTATAGTTTGGACATTCAGGCTCAATCATATTTGAGGTAATGTAATTGGTAGATTTAGCGGGTGAAGTTTTAATCAACCAACCCGTCGAGGTAGTTTTCGATTTTGTAGTGGATGCTCGCAATGAACCCCTATACAACAGTGTGAGCTTTGCGAAAAAGGTTACAGAAGGGGATGTTGGCCTTGGAACTATATTCCGAAAACAAACAAGCGGCATGGGGAAAACAACTGAGTAGGTTCTTGAGATTACTTCTTATGAACGCCCAATAGGTACATAGTTAACCTAAGAAGCAGGCTATGAACATCCAAGGGATAGTAACATTATCCTCAATTGATTCCCAGACCCTAATTCATTGGTCATGGAACCTTAAACCGCAGGGAATATTCAAGCTAGTTATCCCTTTACTCAAAATTATGGGTCAACGCTTTGAAAATAATAATTGGCTGAAACTATAAAGCTATTTGGAGAAAACAAAATAAAATTGATTCTTGTTTTCCGGCTACTTTCGCTCGCTGTTCGGCTATAGTCCCCTTTGATCTGCTTTGCTATCCTGAGTGGTTTCGAGTCTACTCAGCAGTTTTCCCTATGGGAAAAGTCATGTCAACAACTTTATGCGCATGAATTCCTGCTAATTGAATTGGCGCTACCCGATGAAGATGCAAATCGATGCTGACCTGCAGGTCGTAGGGTGGATCCGGATGGGCACGAAGAAGAAAATGGAAATCTGCATCGCCATCAACTTTACCGAGCCAACGGAAATCTTCAACTTTGAAAATGATCCGTCCAATTTTCCGTTCAAAGCTGTATTGTACATTGCTTGGATCCGATCTGAGGTACACGTTCAGGAAGTCTGGTGACTTTAACTTGACGGCCATTGAGTCGACTTCGATGTTTTCTGCATGGTGTATGATTAGTTTAGCTTCATAGTAAGATTGTGTGGTTAAGTTTTCGAATATTAACTGAATTCTGGCGATAGTGTTGTTGTTGGCATCGGTGAAGTTACCGACGTAGATGCTTGTGAAGGGTTGGTTCGCAAGCAGGATTGTTGTTTCGTTGAGTTCTTCGAAGTATAGAAAACGTTTGCTTGCTGAAACGATGACTAGAGCAGAGAAAGCAATTACTAAAATCAAAATAAAACCAACTATTGCCCTTCTTTTTACCAACAAGCGCGTACGTTTTTCTTCATATCTCATATGATTCATTCCATGCCTGCTCAAAATAATTTGTGGCAAGCCTAACAAGGATGGGGCTATTTGAGTAAAAACTGTTCGATTTATGTGGTATCGTTTTTAGGTTAGTTGTGCAAACGAGTTCTTTTCTGTCATGCACTGCAAGTGGACCCACAAGACTTTCTCCGGTACTTCTAGCTTCGAAAATGCCCTTATTCTCTAAGCGTTGGATAAATTTTTTCAAGTATTCCCTATTTCTTACTTGACAAATAATAATTCGCATCTTCCCGCCATTTAGTAAAAAGTTATTATAAAAACCTTCAATTTCAAGTGGCATTTGTACTATTGCTTCATAAAAGAAAATGCCCTTCATAACTTTTTTTGACGTTGCTCATAAGTTTTAAAGTCTGATGAACACCGCCTTCCCCACTAGGGATCAACAGAAATTTGGGCTCCATTGTTTCACAGGAAATAACTGGTCTGGATTTTACTCGCTTAAGAAGTTGTGCCCTTTTTTGTCGAAGTATAGCGGTCTTTTGCACCCTTAAATCAAGCAGCATTTTAGTGCTATCTATTAATGGAAGAGGCTCGTAGTTTGTCGGTCTAGAAATAACTTTAGTAACCAAGCCCAAGTTTAGCAGTTCTTTGGTTGCGCGACTAGCCTCCTGTCGTGCTACTTGCCCATTCTTTGCAAGATTTTTTATGTTTGTTTGCCCGGTTTGGCAAAGGGTAAGATAGATTCTAGCTTGTAGATTAGTTAGTCCTAATTCGGTTAACGTCTCAATGTCTTCAGTTGTTTCCATTAATTTTGTTTATTTGTGCCTGTTTTAAATTTATGACTTGTGGTAAGCAAGCTTCCTTCTTGCATCTTTTTAATAGCAAGAATTTCCTGATATAGTAGATCGCAAACTAAAGGCGAATAAAATGACTAGAAATATAAAGAAACAAACGTTTCTGGCATTTGCTTTAATCATACTTCTGACCTTAGGGGTCGCATCTCCCCTAATATCAACGACTATGGCAGACACAATATCTACGATTCCAACACAACTTTACATGACAGTTGCGCCCAACCCTGTTGGTGTAGGACAAACAACAACAGCTGTTGTATGGCTAAGCGTAGCACCACCCGAATATATTCCTGGCGAATACTATGGCTGGAACTTTACCGTAAACGTAGTTAAACCCGATGGAACAAATCAGACTCTCGGACCCTTTGAAAGTGCAAGCACTGGTGGTCACTTTACAACATTCACTCCTGATGTAGTAGGCAATTATACCTTCCAAGCAATGTTTCCAGAAACTAAAATAGAAATTCCAAGAACCATGACTGGTTTAATGACTTTCCTCGCAGGCAACTATACATTCCCCGCAGCTATAAGCAGCGCTCAAACAGTAATAGTACAAGAGGACCCCATCGAAGCTTGGCCTCAAACACCTCTTCCAACCGAATACTGGTCATATCCAATAAGCGCAGAAAACCAAGATTGGTACACAATCGCAGGAAGCTGGCTGTACCCCAGCACCAAATACTACAATGCGTATACCACCGCACCCAATAGCGCACATATACTCTGGACCGAACCACTGACTTTTGGCGGTATAAGTGGTGCCAACTACTCAGCAGGCGACTGGGGAGTTAACTACTATACCGGTTTACTATACGAAAATAAATTCAAACCAATTATAATCAGTGGCAACCTATATGCAAACATCCTGCCAAGTGCTACAGGAAAAACAGGCATAAAATGCATGGACATACGCACAGGAGAAATCCTATGGCAAAACGATTCTATGCCATTACTAACATGCGGCCAAGTACTAACTCTTCAAACCGGAGTTGAAGGCGGTTCAATGGCCTACCTCTGGGCCAGTACCACAGCAGGCTGGGAAATGTACGATGCATACACAGGAAGACTCTTGACAACCTTCACAAATATACCCTCTGGAGTCAGTCTAAACCCCAATTTTGGTCCAAACGGCGAAATAATAATATACATGTACAATAGCGCAGGCGGATGGCTGGCTATGTGGAACTCCACCCAAGCGGTTTTCGGAAGTGCCACACAATTTAGTGCCATGCAATACTCACCGCAAGCAAGAGCTATACGCGACTGGACCGTCGGTATTCAATGGAACAATACCATACCTAAGACAATCGGCAATCCATCAATGAGACTAATAGACTATGCTGACGGTGTAATACTAGCAGAAGGCTGCATTGGCCCTCAATCAAGCAACCCAATATTCATAGACTATGGATACAGTACCACCACAGGTGAGCTACTCTGGCGACAAAACAGAACAAACATGGGTTGGGGTAACGGCGGACCTGGTTCAGCCAACTTGTTCGGTTGGAGCGGCGCCGTAGGTAGCGGTCACTACACTGTATTTGAAAGAGAAACTCAGCAATATCATGTCTTTAACATAAAGACAGGCGCTGAAGCTTGGGTCTCTGAACCCTTATATCAATACACAGGAACTGACTACTCCTACTATGACTGGGCAGTACAAATAACCAATGGACTCTTACTAACTGCAGGTTACTCCGGTGCAGTCGTTGCTTTCAATGTAAACACTGGTGAACATGAATGGACTTTTATGCAGCCCAATGCAGGACTTCAAACGCCTTTCGGCACCTGGCCCACTTTTGGTGGAAGCGGCACTGTAGCAGATGGAAAACTCTACTGGGGTGTAACTCAACATTCACCCGGTACGCCACTATTCCGCGGATACAACCTCTACTGCATTAACTTCACTACAGGCGAAGAAATTTGGGAGATGCCCGGATTCTTTTCACCTGAGAGTGTCGCAATTGCAGGCGGCGAAGTAATATGCTATGCAGGCTACGACAACCAAATCTACGCTTTCGGCAAAGGCACATCAAAAACCACTGTAGACGCACCTAGTACAGCTATACAATTAGGACAAAGCTTAGTAATTTCGGGTACAGTGCTGGATATTGCCGCAGGAGCAACTGACAGCGACAGAAGCGCACGCTTCCCCAACGGTGTCCCAGCAGTTTCAGACGAGAGCCAGAGCGCATGGATGGAATACGTCTACATGCAGCAGGCAAAACCCACCAACGCTACAGGTGTAACTGTTGAGCTCTTTGTACTTGATTCCAATGGTAACTACCGCAGCATAGGCACAACAACTACAGACACTAACGGCTTCTAT
Organism: Methanocella sp.; assembly: GCA_050261115.1. Lineage (GTDB taxonomy): Archaea > Thermoproteota > Bathyarchaeia > Bathyarchaeales > Bathycorpusculaceae > Bathycorpusculum. Next base: position 3,094 of record JBLNCY010000014.1, on the reverse strand, counting down.
AGCTATCAATGGACACCCGACATATCAGGCAAATACAATGTTTATGCCGTATTTCGTGGTACAGAATCATACTATGGTTCGCAAGATACAGCAGCATTTGCGGTTGATGAACCAGCTTCAACACCCACACCACTGCCAACCGCTATACCCTCGATGGCTGACCAATACTTCCTACCGGCAATCGCTGCACTCTTCGTTGCAGTCATAATTTGCATTGCAATGGTTGCATTAGTCCTGAAGAAAAAACCATAAGGGCAATAGATGAAAAATCGTCAGCCCTTCCCTTTTTTGTACACAATAGACAGGGTCTTAGTGGGCTCAAGTGCGGAAGAAACTCTTCCTTTCGGTTTGAACTTTTGGGTCAATTTTTTTTGGGGGTAGGGCTTGAAATCGCTATTTGCTTTGGCAAATATTATTAGTGACTTCTAACTTATGAGTGGCAACAGGCTATGGCATTAGCCCTGATGTAAATCAAAACCGCATCCAAGTTGGTGCTGATAATGCCTACCAAGACTGTAAGGTAGGCAAATATGAAAATGATTGAATTTGCGCTGTTAGCGGTTGGTGCAATACTTGGCGCTTTTCTACGTTATGTGATTGTTTCTTCTCCTCAGAGTATCGGCGGATTGCCCCTCAACGTTTTAGCTATCAATGTCCTTGGGAGTTTCATAATTGGTCTTTTTTCAGTAGTGGCTTTGGCGCTAAACCTTAGTGCAAACTATACTTTGTTTGTTGGTACAGGCTTCTGTGGGGCTTTCACAACCATGTCGAGCTTTGCACTTGAAACCAGCAACCTCCTGGATAGCAACCGCTTACTTCTAGTAGCACTAAACATAATTGCTAACGTAGGCTTATCTTTAGTTGCGGTTATTTCTGGGAAAGTAGTTGGTGAAGCGATAATATCGAAGGTGATTTGATGAGGCAGAGAATGTGGCAATTGATTATCAGGATTAAAAGGAACGATGAAGTGGGGGGTAAACGGGTTGAGCGGCTGTTGCTTGATTTTCTGGTTAAGTCTCATGTGAGTGGCGCCACGGTTTGGACCGGTGTTGATGGGTTTGGCAAACGTGGTAAATCGACGCTAAAGCTGGAAGGCGTGACTATTAACATGCCGCTAATGATTGAAGTGATCGATGAACAGGCGAAACTTGAACCTCTTCTTGAAGGAATAAAGCAAATCGTCGATGATAATGGTTTAGTGACCATAAAAGAGGTTGATGTAATCTAAAATTTGTTTGATGGCATGCGGAGAATTGGTTTCTCATCCCTCTTTTGCTGGTAAGGTTGTGTTAGGAGTGCTATTCCAAGTATTGGTAATGTTAGCATCCATGTGTCGGTTAGGTACCAGAACCAGGCGTAGACGGGTACAAAGAGCGCGACCAACGAGTATATGATGAAGAAACCGCCAACCAGAATTAGCGCTACTGCCGCCAAATTTTTTCCGGTGTTTTTGCGTTTATGTAGGGCGTAGCATGCCGCTATGGTAATTGCACCTGCAATAGCTAACGTCACCATAGAATTGAGTGCGCCCACTGTGGAGGCGGCCGTTGCTGTTTTTGGACCCATTGGTAGGAGCGTATCTGCCCAAAGGAATAGATACTTGAAGTATAGTGCGAAAACGAAGGTTGGTGCGGCGATGAGTGCCCACTTCTTGATTGAAGCCATGTTTTGGGGTGTGTTCAGTTTTTGGCCTAAAACTAGTAATGGCGGCAGAATTAGAAGTGCTTGAACCAGATAGGATAATCCGACCAAGATATCCACCATGTGCCAGCCTAAGGCAACACCAAGAAGGTGGTGTATACTAGCCGGTATGAGCAGTAGAGAGAAGATCGCCAAAAGGATCAACGCCCATCCAAGTTTGCGGAGATAATTCTCGTTATTTCTTACGTAGTAAACGGCGCTTTGGAAAGCGAAGGCTCCACAGAATATGAGTACAAAGCTGTTAGTGACAGAGCAGTACTCTTGAATTACTAGTGCCGTTAACTCTGCGGTTCCCATTTGGGCAAAAAAGGGGGCTTGAGCGACGTTAAGAAGCTGGTATGTTAGTGTGTATCCCCAAATTATGCCGTTGACTAGCCAGTATATACTGTAGGCCAAAAAGGCGGTGGCTATGATTAAGATGGCTACTTTTAGTCTGGTTGGTAAGTTGAATTGAGCTTTATTGATTTGGTGCACTGGTGATACTCTCTTTTGTTATTCTTTGGCTTCTAATTTGCCTGGCGCTCTTCGTGCATCCCATAGATGGTGCAACGCAAGTTTTGGATGGTGTAGAGCCATTCTTGGGCCGGCATAACTCATAATGGCCTCTACTTTTGTTTTTGACGGTGCAGAATAACATCTCAAGCCGCATCGACCGCATGCGGATTTGCGTTCTTGGAAAGGGCACTTTGTAAGATGTAAAACAACAAGTTCGTGGACTTGTCTGCAATCGGGACACAGTTCGCTTACTGTCTTATGGTGGTCTTTACAGTAGATACTTATCATATAACTGACTGTTGTTTTCTCTCGCTTGAGCATATTTTCATATTTAGGGTTTCTAGTCACCTTGTTATTCAGCCCATATCTCTGTCTTTATTGGACTCCTTTTTTGCACTAGCTATTCCCAATCTTTAGCTTCAACGTTGACTATATGTTAATTCCTTATAAGGTGACTGATTGATAGCGCTATTTTATGTAGCCGGCTCTGGGGGAAGCGGTAAGCTTGATACCTCAAGGAAAGCTCAAATTATCCTTAAAACTATCCCTATTTGGTTCTACGCATAGAGCCCAATCAGCTAAGATTTCACGCCGTGGATATTTCTTCCATTTTTTCCCATATCATGTCAAAATAAGCTTGATATGCCGCGAGGAATGCAGGGTGGTTTGACCAAAGGTCGGGTCCTTTGGTTAGACGACTGTTCGGGGTATAAGCTAATGCGATGTTTTTATGGTCAAAAATGGTTGCTATCACTGTTGGCGTTGTGAGAAGTATTTTCAATTGGAAATTATCATATTTCTGCTGAGTTGTAACGACCCAATTTGGTAGTTGACAATTAGGTGGCTTATCGGTAATTATTCTTATCCTGACTTTCCTCCTAACTGCCTCAACAATATG
>JBLNCY010000013.1:0-26024 GCA_050261115.1 Methanocella sp. | reverse complement strand
TTCCACAAAAAGAAACAGCCAGAACAGCAAACACTAATAAAACAACCAGAGCAGCCGCCACAAACAACCGTTCCAGAGGAAACTCCCGTTGAGGAACCACAACCCGCACAAGACGCCGCACCTGAACCAGCCGCACCAGCACCAGAACTGGCTAATGAAGTAACCAAAGAAGAACAACCCCCCACAGAATCAGAGCAGACGGCATCTATGCAGGAGCAACCCCAAGAAGCACCTTCACCTATACCCCAAGAACAAACCGAACCAGAACCAACAACAGAAACCCCTGCACCAGCCCCACAGGAAGAAACCAAACCAGCCGAGCAGGCGCCCCCACAAGAAGAACAGCCACTACTCGCCAAAGAAGAGCCAGCCAGCAAAATGTACCTAAAGGCGATGCCTCTCAAGGACTTAGCCGATGTTGAAACGGTTAAGAATGAAGTGTTAAACGGTAACATCATAATTCTGCGTATAACTCCCCTTGCGGGTAAAAGCATAGAGGATGTAAAGACTGCTGTAAATGAGTTGTTTACTTTTGCAGAGTCTATTCAAGGCGACATTGCACGTTTAGGTGAGGAACGTGTGGTTATTTGTCCAAAACCAGTGAGGATCTGGCGGGAGAAAACTCCAGCGCCAGTGGCAAATAAAGGGCCGCTTCCTACAGCAGCCTAAAGGTTTCCAGAGTAGCTGGAACCACTGTATTTATGCTTGCTTTGTTGTCTAAAAAGTGACCAAAGTTTATGCTCTTCTGCTTCTCGCCGTGAACTACAAAGATACGTTCAGGTTTGGGTGAGAGATGCGTTAGGTAGTTGACTAGTTGTCGTCTGTCGCTGTGTCCACTGAAGCCTTCGATGGTGTTTATTCCCATTTTTACGCTTATGGCAACCATCTTGCCCTCGTTATCCATCATGGTGACTTCGTTGACACCTTTCTGGACGCGTCTGCCCATGGTGCCTTCAACTTGGTAGCTGACAAATATGATTTGGTTGCGTTCGTCTGGTGCCCAATTCTTAAAGTACTCAATAACTGGGCCGCCCTCGAGCATGCCGCTTGTTGCTAGGACTATACAGGGTTCGCCTTCTATGATGCTGCTGCGTTGGCTTGGGTGATCCACGATTGTGAAGTAGTCGCTTTGGAAGGGGTTGATTTCTTCGTGGAGGATGCTATGGCGTACTTCTCTGCCGAGGTACTCGGGGTATGCGGTGTGGATGGCTGTTGCTTCGCTAATCATGCCTTCGATGAATATGGGTGCTTCCTTCATGGCGCCGCGTTTCATGTAGCCGTCAAGCACAAGCATGATTTCCTGTGCTCTGCCGACCGCTGGAACCGGGATGAGAACTTTTCCTCTGCGTTCAAGGGTGGCGTTGATTATTCTTGTGATTGCTTCTTCTGACTCCATACGGCTAGGTGTAACGTCATCGGGGCCGCTGTACGTGGATTCTGTGATGACTGTTTCAATGCGTGGGAACTCTGTTGCTGCGGCTTCAAGCAGCATGGTTCGACCGAATTTGTAGTCGCCAGTGTAGACGATGTTGTGGAGTCCTTCGCCGATGTGCAAGTGGCACATGGCTGCGCCTAAAATGTGACCGCTATTGTGCAAGGTTAATCTGATGTCGGGGGCGATGTCGGTGACTACACCAAACCGAAGTGGGATGGTGTGTAGGACGCATTCGCGAACATCTTTTTGGTCATAGAAGGGTACTACGCCCTGTTTGTTGGCTACGTCAAGGTAGTCCATCTGAAGCATAGTCATCAAGTTAGAGGTAGGCGCCGAGCAATAGACAGGCCCATCATAGCCGTATTTGTAGAGGAACGGCACTAGACCACAGTGGTCAAGGTGGGCATGGCTGATGACGACCGCATCAAGCTGGTCTATTTGGAATTCTGGTGAATCAAACCGTGGAAACGCCTCAAAGCCCCGGTTGGTGCCAGGGTGGATGCCGCAGTCAAGCATAACGCTGCTTTCGCGGGTCTTAAGCAGGAAGCATGAGCGTCCGACTTCCTGAGCGCCTCCAAGAACTGTTAAGCGGATGTCGCCGACGTCGTAAGCTTTGGGTCGGAAGATACGTTCACCGACAGTTCGTAGAATGCGTTCACGTTCTTTGCTCTCGGAGTGAAGATAGTGGCGCATGTGAGTGACGATCTTTGACTTGATGGGGGGGCTGCGTAGGACTTGGGGGCGCCACTTTGTTTTTTTGATGATTTCCTGCAGTACGGCACCGTTGCGGCCGATGACTAGACCAGGTTTTTTGGTCTCGATTATGATTTCGCCTAGGCTGGGGTCAAAGTTTATGTCTGTGATTTCGGCTTCGGGTGCGATAAGATCGCGTGTAATTTTTTCCGCCTCATTTTCCGAGAGTCGGACGGAGGGGTCTGGGCGAATGACAATGCGTTTGCGTATTACACCCACGATTTCTGCTACGATGCTGCTTTGGTCTACTAGAATTTCGGGTTTTTTAGTGTAAACCGCTAGCATGGGGCCCTCGTATTCGATACGGGTGACTTCGGCTTCGCGGGGGACTTTTTGAAGAATATATTGACTGATTTCTAGTTTTTCTCTATCTTTTTCTTGGGTTCGTGCCACTGTAGTTAACTTCCTGCGCTTAGCAGTTTAGCTTTTTCTTCGTCGGTTAATTCCTTGTAACCGTGTTCATCAATAACTATGATATTGTAGTTGTTGCCTGACGCAACATCGCGCTTCATAGCTGCATTAACAGCCTTGGCGATGATTGGCAGGGTCTCTGCTATGGTGTTGCCTTCCGTGAATTTGTCCTCAAGTATACCAAGCGCGATAGGTGAACCGGAACCGGTGGAGGTCATCTTTTCCTCGGTTAAGCTGCCATAGGGATCGAGGTTATAGACGTGGGGACCCGAGTCATCTACTCCTCCAACTAGCACCTGAGTAGCCAGAGGAATGTAGCGGTTCTGGAAAAGCAAATTACCCACTAGCCGTGCCGCTGACGCGATGGGCATGGGCCGATTCATGTTAATCCGGTACAAATGAGCATTGGCGATAAGGATGTCCACGACGCGTTGGGCGTCGGCGACGGTGCCGGCTATGGTCATGCCTATGTGCTCATCGATTTTATAGACTTTCTTGCCGGCTTTATGAGCAACATAGTAACCCATGGTTACACGAGTATCTGAAGCTAAGATTACGCCATCCTTGCAGACGACGCCGATAGTTGTGGTTCCTTTGAGGACTAGTTGGCTAGCTGGATTATTTTGTGACATGTTTTTGATGCTCCCTAAAACTCCGTTGTTGCGGATGCCCATCCACTAGGAAGTAGCATGATTTAATCTTTCTAAGGAATAATTAAAGATTTCGCACTACCCGCTTTGTCTCAAACGGGAGTCAAAGTATCTTTTTGAGGCACCAGATTCGATCTTCGAGGTGTGCCATGTTATTGACGAGACAGCCAAGACCCGCAGTGCCGAGGCTTATTCAGGGAAACAGTAAATACCATAAACACCAAATAAGTCAATAAAGAGCCACCCGTCGCTGACAAACCTTGAGGGAACCACATGGAAGACGTTGAGTTACAGGTCAAAACACTAGAAAAACTTGGATTAACCCCTCTCCAAGCAAAGATTTACCTGACAGCAGTTACACTGCAAAAGGCGTCTGTTGGAAGAATTGCTGAAAAGTCTGAGGTAGCCCGAACCGACGTCTACCGTATCGTGCCAGCGCTAGAAAAATTGGGTCTCCTAAAGAAGATTATCAGCACACCCACCATGTATGAAGCCACCGCACTAAAAGACGGATGTGCACTGCTGCTTCAACGGAAAAAAGAGGAATACACAGAAGCCAAATTGAAAGCTAAAGAGTTAGTTGAGGAATTCCAGAAGAAAACTCCCAAGCAGGCAAGTCAAATAGAAACTGAGGGCTTCTCAATAATAAACTCAAAAGAACTCCTCTTAGAGAGATTCTCCGCCGCAGACGCAAGCACAACTAAAAGCCTTGACATCATCAGTGACTGGAGCACTGTAAGGTTCCTTCTTTTTACCTTAGAGTCATACGACAAGTTGAGGGCAAGAGGCGTAAAGGTTCGGATTATAACCGAAAAACCCACCGCAGTAGATAAAAAACACAAGGAACTCAGCAAACAGAGCGGTGATCTATTTGAGATCCGATACCTCGATAAAACTGTCCCGATGGGGGCAGCAGTATACGATGGTAAGGTAGCTAACTTGCGTGTGCGAACACAGCAGGATAATGACCTGACGCCGTCGCTTTGGTCAGATAATCCAGCGTTTGTTAGGGTAATCATGGCCTATTACGAGACACTATGGAAGCAGGCACAAAAACCCGCCGCCCACTAGGGAACCCCAGAGATTCTTATTGTTGCTGCTAAAACTTTTTAGGCAAGTCAGATATTTCTCTCCGTTGTTGGCGGGTGAGAGGTGCTTCCCACCCGTTCCGCCACACTATAAACCCCGGGAGTAGGGAGGCAAAGTACACTTGAAACTACAAACCAAAGAAGTAGCCCTAATAGCAGCATACGCCGCCTTATATGCGGTACTTGTTAATGTAATTCCAGGATTAAGTTTTGGAGCCATCCAACTGCGAATAGCAGATTGCATGGTTGCAGCTATACCATTGCTTGGCATAGCAGGAGTGCTGGGACATACCTTAGGCGTATTTATTGGCAACATCCCATCACCACTAGGCCCCATTGATTTACTAAATACCGTGCCCTCGTTTGCCATGGCACTGGTAGTCTTCTACGTTTATAGGAAGACCCGAAACGATTACACAGTAATCGGAACCTGCACTGCCTACTCAGCCATCTTAGGCATAACCGTCGGGTACATGCTATCATTCATACTATCACTGCCGCTTCTGGCAACCATAGTCTATGTATTCATCGGCAACTTTATTGCAAGCGTGCTAATCGGGTGGCCACTATTCAAGTTACTCAAGAAAACAGGCGTCCAAAGATGGCTCGGCACAGAGGTAGAAAAAAGATGAACAAAAACAAAAAATGCGTCGTTGTCCTAAGTGGCGGCCCTGACTCTGCAACGGTTGCCTACTGGGCCAAGCAACAAGGCTACCAAATCTACCCCATAACCTTCAACTATGGCCAAATCGCCGTTAAAGAAACCGAGATAGGACAACAAATCGCAGCAAAACTCGGCACCACCACCAAAATCGTTGACCTCTCGGAACTCAAAGCAGTATTCGGCAGTGTCACCGCTCTATGCAACACCGACATACCCCTAACCTCTGAATTTAGCAACCCAATAATTGTACCCTTCCGAAACGCCATCTTCCTCTCCGTTGCCGTCGCCTATGCCTCTGCAGTTGGCGCAAGAGAGATCTTTTATGGTGCGCATGGTTCTGATGAGCCCAACTATCCGGATTGCCGAAGAGAATTCTATGAGGCTTTTGAGAAAGCAGCTCGACTAGGCACAGATCAGGACATTACGATTAGGGCTCCATTCAACGGCTACAGGAAATCTGAACTGCTAAGAGAGGCAGAAAAACTTGGCGTGCCCCTTGAGCTCACTTGGTCGTGCTATCGAGATGCAAAAAAGCATTGTGGCAGGTGCGAATCATGCGTGAACCGAAAGAAAGCCTTCCAAGAAGCAGGCATAACTGACCCGACTATGTATGAGGCTTAAAGCAGCAAACTAGGCGCTGTATCATCAGCTAGAGAGCGCCTTCATCTGTTGGGTGCCACAAAGTGCCTTCTCTCTGATGGGTGCGTGCTGTTTTTCTTATGCCCTGAAACCTCTTTCTGGGTTAGTAATGGCTAAATACCACGTGACCTAATGACGTTGATAATTAGAGCGTGGGAAGACCCTCAAATGACGGATATGCCCCAAATAGTCAGAGAATTGATTGAAGCTTCCAAAAAACATGAACAGTACCGCGAGAAAGAATGCATAAACATGATTGCCAGCGAAGGCCTAAAATCGCCTGCTGTCTCCCAAATGCTTGACATGAGTCATGACCTCGCCACACGCTACGCAGAGGGCGAAAACGACGCGGTGGGCCATGTTAAGAAGAGGTATTATCAAGGTCAAAAGTACATGAGCCAAATCGAGGACCTCGCATGCGACGCCGTAAAGAACCTTTTTGGCACAACTTGGGCAGATATCCGCTTGATCTCAGGCACCCATGCGAACACAGCCACGTTTAAAGGCCTATCTTTAGCATCTAAAAATAACAAAATGGTTGTCACCCCTCTAAGCTGCGGCGCCCACATAAGCCATGACTACACGGGCCTAGCCGGCAGCATCCTTGGCATAGACAACATCAATCACGTCTATGACATCAACGAATACAACATTGACCCAGAAAAATCGGCCTACGTCATACGCGCCGCTAAACCAGGCATCGTAACGTTCGGCGGAAGCCTATTTCTCTTCCCGCACCCAGTTAAAGAACTAAAAGAGGTCTGCCAAGAAGTAGGCGCATACATAGCCTACGACGCAGCCCACGTACTCGGCTTAATCGCCGGCGGCCAATTCCAAGATCCCCTTCGGGAAGGCGCCGACTTTATCACCGCATCCACACACAAAACCTTCCCAGGCCCACAAGGCGGCGTCATCATGGGCAACCCCGATACACCCGCAAAAGAAAAAGCAGTCAAAAGAATACAGCATGCCGTATTCCCATTAACAGCATCCAGCACACACCTAGGCCGATTGCCTGCCTTGGGTGTAGCCTGCCTAGAAATGAAAGTGTTTGGCAAAGATTTGGCAACTCAAATCATAAAGAACGCCCAAACCGCAGGCCAGTACCTCTACGAAAACGGCGTCAAAGTCCTAGCAGAGCACAAAGGCTTCACTCGCAGCCATCAAATCGCCCTTGACATCCGAGCATTCGGTGGCGGCAACCGCGTCGCACAGGACCTCGAAGACGCAAACATCATTATAAACAAGAATCTGCTGCCTTATGATGACCAAGGAGGTAAAGAAAACCCCTCGGGGCTCCGTATTGGTTTCCAAGACGTTACCCGCCGTGGTATGAAGGAGGGCGACATAAAGCATCTTTGTGACTTGATGCTTGATATCATTAAGGGTAAGCGTAAACCTTCAGAGGTTAAGGTGGATGTTTTGGCGCTTAAGAAAGAATTCTGCGGCGTCAAGTATGGCTTCCAAAGCGTTGAGGAAGCACTAGAGTACGCAAAGAAAAATTAACCGCCCCTTTCCTCTCTGTTTTAACCCTCAATTTTTATATTATCAGCATTTATATGCCTAATCAGCCTAAAGTTTAGCAACCGCAGAGTGCCTAATTATGGAAAAACAAACCGCTAACCAGCCACACTTCAGCAAGCTATCCATAGCAATCATCATGATTATAACCGTATTGGCTGCTTCAAGTGCAGTCATAACCCTGGTATACCCGGACTTTATCATAATAATTTCGGGACCCGGTTACGAATCAGGCGGCACCCTCTATGATGTCATCTATGTTATGCTCACTTTGGCAACATATGCACTCTACCTCATCGGAGGCGCAGTGCTAGTATACGGCGCAGGACTCGTCACCCACCGCTTCATCCAATACAAAGTAAGCGACCCCTACAAACCAACCCACTCCACCCACTACCTAAGCAACTACCTAACGTTGAGCCTAAATTTTTTCATAGGCGCAGAAATCATCCGCACTGTTGCTGTACGCACCTACGAGGAATTTACGCTGCTGATCCTGGTCATTTTCAGCCGAGGCCTCTTTAGCTTGATTCTCTACTTGGAGCGGAGATGGCATGGGGTTGCCGAAGAAGAATAGCTCGCATGATAGACGGGCTAAACTTCGTCGGGTTTCCTAAAGATTAATTAATTTAGGTCATCAATTGACCTTTGAAAAGCCATGTCAATGGATTTCATAATGCTGCTGTTTCTCATCACTGCCATAGGCTTTGTTATCTTAATGTTTCTACTTCCACGCTATGGACCACACTACACCTCAAAACTCACCTGCCCTAGGTGCCATAAAAGCTTCAATTTCCACTGGGTACCGGGCGCAACCATAACCTCACTTATACGCCGCAACTATCGCGTACTAAAATGCCCCTACTGCCACACCAAAGCCACCTACGACATAGGCGCAACCCGAGTTGCAACCCCCAGAAAACCCAAAGAACAGAAAACCACCGCTAAGCCTAGAGCATAGGCAAATTGTATGGGCCGATTTCTTGGGGTAGATTACTTTATAATCAACGTCAGCAATCACTTTTCACTTGTATTTAGGTGAATCTCGGCATGAAAGTACTCTTAAACGACGGCTTAGAGAAAGAGGGCTTAGCAATCTTTCAGGAAGCCGGCATAGAAACAGACATGAAAAAGCGAGATGCAGCCCAACTCGTCGCAGAAATCGGCCAGTTTGATGCACTCGTAGTTAGAAGCGCCACCAAAGTAACCCGCGAAGTCATAGAAGCAGGCGCAAAAGGAAAACTCAAAATCATCGGACGCGCAGGCGTAGGATTTGATAACATCGATGTGGCAGCAGCCTCTGAAAAAGGCATAGTCGTTAAAATCGCCCCGTTTGGAAGCACCAACGCCGTAGCAGAATTAACCCTATGCCTCATGCTTGCCGTTTCACGCAACACCCCCCAAGCCCATCACTCACTCAAGAACGGGGTATGGATTAAAAAGAAGCTCGAAGGCCGAGAACTTTACGGCAAAACCTTGGGCTTAATCGGTTGTGGCAGAATCGGCCAGAAAGTCGCCCACATCGCCGACCACGGCTTTAACATGGAGGTCATCGGCTATGACATTAAACCCTGTCCTGAGAGCGGCATAAAGTTCCTTCCCACAAAAGAAGACGTGCTCAAACAAGCCGACTACATCAGTGTCCACACAGGCGGAAAAGACATAATCATAGGCGCCAAAGAACTCGCCATCATGAAACCAACCGCATACATCATAAACACCAGCCGCGGTAACAACATCGACCAAGAAGCACTCTACACCGCACTAAAAGAGGGCAAACTCGCCGGCTACGCAACCGACGTCTACAAAGAAGAACCCAAAGCAGAAAACGCGCCCTTCAACGACAAACTTAGGGAGCTCGACAACGTCGTCATGAGCAGCCACCTCGGCGCATCCACTGTTGAGGCCCAACGCGAAACCAGTACAGAGATGGCCCGCGTCCTATCCAGCTACCTATTAGGAGGGGACTTTACAAACGCAGTTAACGCAGGCGAATCCATCGAGGTCGAAGAGAAAGAAATCTTTACCCTATTCATACACCACAAGGACGTTCCAGGAGTATTCGCAAATATCGACAAAGTCCTTGCTGACAGCAACATAAACATACGCGCCAACTACAGCCGACAAATCAACAAAGACTATGCCATCAGCGTCTATGTACTCCACCAAAAGGTATCCCAAGAAATCGTCGCCAAGCTCCAAGCAATCCCAAACGTCTGCAGCGTGAAATTCTAAACTAGGGGTTTTTACCCCACTCTATTTTTTCAACCACAGCCCTGACAGAGAGGAACACTACGGCGTTCTGTTGTTTTCAAGCTCAGCTGCATCCACTGCGTTAGATCACCATTTGTTATATAAGCGAGGCTTAGGCTAGATAGAGCGCAATGAAACTTGGCGTGTTGTTTTCAGGCGGCAAAGACTCAACCCTCGCCTTGCACCTAGCGGCTGAGAGGGAAACGGTAGCTTGCTTAATCACCCTCATCTCAAAGAACAAAGAGAGTTACATGTTCCACACCCCCAACATCAACATGACCGCATTGCAGGCTGAGGCGTTGGAGCTGCCGCTGATTTCAGTGACCACAGAGGGCAAAAAAGAGGCTGAACTCGCCGACTTGGAACACGCCATCGTGGAAGCCAAGACCCGGTTTGGCATAGAGGGTGTTGTTACGGGGGCGGTGGAGTCGGTTTATCAGGCCTCGCGGGTTCAACGCATATGCCACAATTTAGATCTCTGGAGCTTCAACCCACTCTGGAAACATGATCAAAAAGCGCTCCTCCAAACCCTGCTCGAAAAGCAATTCCAAGTCCTGATTTCGGGTGTTTTTGCTTATCCGCTGGATGACAAATGGCTCGGCCAACAACTCAACCAGCAGATGATAGAGCGCCTCTTAGAGCTCCAGAGCAAATATGGCATCAGCCCATCAGGGGAGGGCGGCGAAATCGAAACCGCCGTGCTTGATGCGCCACTGTTCAAGCAGAGAATCGAGGTTACTGAGGGCAGGGTTGAGTGGCGGAGCGATTCGGGGGTTTTTTTGGTGAAGCAGGCTCGGCTGGTGTCTAAATGACTACACTTCTGGTGGATATGAATTATAGGCGGGATTCGCTTGGCTATTTAGAGTTTGTTAAACCAATCCTCTCCGTAGTGGAGCCAATAGAGCCCTGCGTGGTAGTGCACTATTTGGATCTTGAAACAGCCAAGACTGATAGGTTTAGCAGGATTATTCTCTCTGGCACTGCCCTCAAAGACTTCCATTACCTATCGCACCCAGAAAAATTCAGTTGGATTCCAACCTCTATGAAACCAGTCTTGGGCATCTGCGCTGGTATGCAAACCATCCTTAAAGCCTACGGCGTCCCACTCACCCCCTGCCTACAGGTGGGCATGACGCAGATCCAAACCACCAAAGCCAACCCTCTTTTCAGCAGCGACTTCCAAGCCTACTCACTACACAGCTACACAGCCGCCGACAACGAAACATTTACAGTCATAGCCAAATCAAAAGACTGTATCCAAGCCATAAAACACAAACAAAAACTCATCTATGGCTTACTATTCCATCCCGAAGTCCGCAACCCCGAAATCCTAAGAAACTTTATGCAGCTATGTTAGTTTGGGTTGGTTGCCAATAAAAGTTAAAAGCCTAAACTAACTACTTTTAGCCTGTAGTTTGGAGGTTTTGTTTTGATTAACAAGTTGCCCGTAGAGAAACTCAGAAACGTCTGTGACACTAATTTTTTGCAATGTGAATCAACCATGGAACTTGTGCCTCTGGCCGAGATTATTGGGCAAGACCGGGCAGTGAGAGCCCTAAAATTCGGGTTAGGCATCAAAGACCACGGCTTTAACGTATATGTCGCTGGTTACCCTGGCACTGGCAGAAAAACCGCCGTCAAATCCTTCGTGGAGGCCCAAGCAAAAATTCAGCCTGTCCCTTCAGACTGGTGCTATGTAAACAACTTCAGCAACCCCTATGAACCCCAAGCCATCGAGTTGCGGCCAGGGAAGGGCAAAGAGTTCCGCGAGGACATGAAGAGCTTTATTGAGAACATCAAAACGGCGTTGCCAAAAGCGTTTGAAAGCGAGGATTATGCCGCAAAAAGAGAGGCTACTCTGCGGGGACTCGAGAATCGACGTAAAGAGTTAATTGAGGGGTTGAATGCTAAAGCACAAAGTGAAGGATTCATTATCCAAACCACCCCCGTTGGAATTCTTTTGGTCCCAGTCGTAAACGGTAGACCGCTAACTGATGAAGAAACGCTGGCTCTACCGCAGAAGGTAAAGGAACATTTAGTTGAGAAACGAGAAAAGCTCGAGAAGGAGTTCTCGGCGGTTATGCGGCAACTCATCGATATGGAACGCGAAATCCGTGAGTCTATTAAGAAGCTCAACAAGGAAGTCGCGCTCTATGCCATCGGGGGCCAGATGCAGAGTCTGCTGGAAAAATACCAATCAAACTCCGGCATTGTCTCTTACCTAAACGCAGTAGAAAACGACATCCTCGATAACCTAAACCAGTTTATCCGCAGAGGCGCCGGTGGAGCCGAACAGCCCCAACTGCCATTTGCGATGCCATGGATGAGAGAGGAACCCTACAAGAAGTATGAGGTTAACGTCATAATCGATAACTCTCAAACCAAAGGCGCCCCCGTAGTTATGGAGACCAACCCAACCTATCATAATCTGCTGGGTCGAACTGAAAAAGAAGCGCAATTCGGCGCCCTCACCACCGACTTTAGCATGATAAGAGCAGGATCAATCCAGAAAGCCAACGGCGGATACCTCATAATCCCAGTCGAGGACCTACTGCGAAACCCATTCTCCTACGATGGACTTAAACGGGACCTTCGCGACGGCAAAATGTTCATAGAAGAACCCGAGGAACGCTACGGCTTTTTAAGCGTCAAAACCCTCAAGCCCCAACCCATTCCCCTCTCAGCAAAAGTTATCCTCATCGGCGACCCCTATATCTACCAGCTTTTGTTCAGTCTAGACCCCGACTTCCGGGAACTTTTCAAAATAAAAGCTGAATTTGACACCACCATGCCCCGAACTGACGAGAAAATACGCCAGTACGCCTCGTTTGTTTGTGGTTTATGCGAGAAAGAAAACCTCAAGCATCTTGATGGCGGCGCATTGGCTAAGCTGGTGGAATATAGTTCACGGCTAGTGGAGGATCAGTTTAAGCTTTCAACACAGTTTTCGATGGTGGCGGACATTGTCCGTGAAGCCAATTACTATGCGGTGCAGGACAACGCGCAATTCATAACCGCAGACCACATTAAGAGGGCAATCGAAGAAAAAATCTACCGCAGCAAACTTGTTCAAGAGAAAATCCAGGAAATGATCACAAGAGGCTTCTTCCTGATTGACACCCGCGAACAAAAGGTGGGTCAAGTTAACGGCCTCTCAGTCATGGGCATGGGTGACTTCGCGTTTGGCATCCCCTCACGTGTTACCGCCAGCATCGGACTTGGCCGCGAAGGCGTCATCGACATAGAGCGAGAAGCAAAGTTGGGTGGACCAATCCACACCAAAGGCGTCCTTATCCTAAGCGGCTACATTAACGACAAATATGCCCGCGATAAGCCTCTAAGCCTAAGTGCGCGGCTGGTGTTTGAGCAGAACTACTCTGGCGTGGAAGGCGACAGCGCATCCAGCACTGAACTTTACTGCATCCTATCCGCCTTAAGTGGCCTGTCTATAAAGCAAAACATAGCCGTCACCGGCTCAGTTAACCAGAAGGGGGAAGTGCAAGCCATTGGTGGCGTAAACGAGAAAATCGAGGGCTTTTTTGAAGTATGCAAAGCCAAAGGTCTAACTGGAGAGCAGGCTGTGATGATTCCTGAAAGCAATGTCCAGAACCTGATGCTTAAAGAGGAAGTACTCGACTCAGTGAAAGCGGGGCAATTCAACATTTACTCGGTTAAGACCATCGACGAGGGAATTGAGGTTCTAACTGGAGTCCCCGCGGGCCAGCGACGACCAGACGGAACCTACGAGGAAGGCACAGTGAATTACCGTGTGGATAAGGCGCTGCAGGAAATGGCGGAGAAACTCAAGGAGTACCCAGGCTTAGAGATAAAAGCCAGAAAAGTCGAAGACTAACCAGTCGACCGTTTTTCCTCAAAATAAGGAGCAACAGCAAAAAACGCTGTGTCTCCTTTTATTACCAATCCAACTGATTAGAGAATTGATATGCGACCAGTAGCAATTCAACAGCACGTAGGCGCCAAATTAAATATCTCCAGCAAACCTGATAGATAAAGGGCTAAATACAAAGGTACACCACATCAACAAAAATTAAGAAAGCTTTCTGGGTTTTGCTTGTGGAAAATCAAAGATAAAACAGAAAAAAGGGAGATAAGGTTGGCTTATCTTGGTTTATCTTCTTCGCATCATCAACGCCAGTACTGCGCCGACTATGATTATGACGACTATGATAGCGATTATGCCGGGTAGAATTAGTTGGTCAGCGGTTGAACCTGGACCTGCACCGTCTGTGGGGGTCGGGGAAGCAGCGCCACCGGCGGCTTGTGCAAAGGCAGTTTGTGCAAAGGAAGCGTAGTATGCTTTAGAGCCAGGGAAAGTGACGTAAACGGTGTATGGACCATCGATATCAGGTGTCCATGCAAAGCTATAGAATCCATTGCTGTCTGTGGTTGTTGTGCCAATTGTTCGGTAGTTGCCGTTTGCATCCATTACATCGATTGTTAATGGAACACCAGTTATGTTGGTTGGCCGCTCGAATTGTTTCCAGACATGCATCATCCATGCGCTTTGGCTCTCGTCAGAGACCGCGGGGACACCGTTGGGGAAGCGTAATTGGATTCCTGTGTCGCTAGTACCAGGAGAGATATCAGTTACCTGTCCAGATATTAGCACACCGGCGCCTGTCGCTATGGTCGGCGATGCGGTTGCGGTTACTTTTGTTGGTCCTTTACCCATTGCGTAGATCTGCAGATCGTATGTGTCCATGCCTACGATGATACTGTCACCGATAACTGGGTTACCGCCCCAACGTGTTAGACGCATCAAGCCGTTAATGCGGAAAATTTCTTCGCCATTAGTCGCGTTAACTGCTGCGAATGGTCCACCTCGCGGAATCGGGTTGTTAGCTGAGTGCTCTAACGTGCCGATGTAAATTTTGCCATCAGCAATCAGTGCAATCCAGCCCCACCAGTTCTGGCCAGTTATTGGCTCGCCGTATGGGTCGTCGAGGACATAGGTCCATTCTGTGGCTCCGTTCTCTAGGTTATACGCATACAGTATGCCTGCTACGCCAACGGAGTATAGTTTGCCATATGCAAAGTACCAAGTGTGCTCAGCGTTACCAAAGCCATACATGTCAAGATAATTTTCGGGTTCTGTGCTCCATTGGAATGTTCCATCAACAACGCTAAAGCCATAGTGGGTTCTTAGTTCTTTACTCCACATAGCAATGATGCCGTCACCGTAAGTTGGATCTGTGACATAATTGGTTGCGCCTGTATAGTGTAGTGTATTGGAGCCTTCAAGCCATTCATCCGGTGGGTCATAGATTTCATCGTAAATTGGAGTCAATGTCTGCGAATTGTTGGCTGCCGTACGTGTAGCGGTTATCTCGTTGAGTGGCAACGCCCAAACCCGCACCATCGTTTGGTTATAGAACATACCGACGATTCTGTCTTGGTTGTAGACTTTAATTGCAGATGAACCCAACGAAGCTGATACCTGTAGGCCAGTGGGTATTGTGACGTTCCATGAATAGCATTTTGGTAGTGAACCGTTTAGGAATCTTGGGGTCGAACCCATGCCGATTACGCTAAAAGACCAGCTGCCATACTGGGGGGTACCGATTTCAGCGTTCTGTAGACCTGCAAGGGTCGAGTTCCAAAGTGCCATCCAGCCTCGTTGGTAGTCGATTTGGTAGATTAGGATTTCGCCGTTTGGACCATACGTTCTGACGCCAGAGGGGACATTGTAGAACATGAACTGGAATGAGCCATCATCGGGACTAATCGCAGTATAGTTAGAGCCAGAAACCGACCACAAATAATTCCAAACGCCGTTTACGTTATAGCTGGGGTAGAACATGCTTTGGCCAAATGAGAGCACGGTATTGTTACGGAACCAAAGTTTTTCTCCAGTATGCAGGTCTATTGCCTGGATACCTGGAACTGAGACGGTAGCGTAAGTGCCAGAAGGTCCAGTATTGTAGTACAAGACACCGTTTAGTACAACCGAATTCGAGAACTTACCTTCATATGCATCGCCCGCAAACATAGCTGCTGGAATATCCTCTTGCCCATATAATCCGCCAGCTAAGCCACCTTGACTGTAGGGATGTGCCCATAGGATGTGGGGGGTTTCAGGTGCATCGTCTTGATATAACGCTAAAGAGTTGTCTGGTCTGGCTACCCAGTTACCCGAGATAGCATACCATTCTCTTAATTGTGGATCAATAGGTCTAGTCCAGTACTCCGTGGGTAAGGCGTGACCAGGATAGGTCTGCCGCGGTGATGTTTCAGTTACAACCAGTGTGGTCGTTGCGTTACTTGCTAATAGGATGGTTCCAGCTTCGATAAATTGTCCTCTTTCAGCATCAGTGAAATTTATGGGAACGGTCTGCTGGGGGAAGAAGGTTGTTAGGGTATAGTTGCCTATTTGGTCAGGTGTGTAGGTGGTGAATGTTGATCCAGTTGAGTCTGTTGTAAAGGGACCTAAGGTTTGTGTTGTATTGTCTGGTTTGACTATTTGGATTGTTAGTCCTGTCCAGCCAAATGACGCGGATGAAGCTGCTTGCGAGATACCTGTTTTGAGTAATGTGACATCGCCAACACCGATCGGGTTAGGGATTGCATCGACTAGGGCATAAGTTCTCATGGTGGTCTGCGCGTGGGTTATCGGAATTGCCATTAGGATCGACGCGGCTGCAAAAGCAAACATTAGCATTGCGGTAAAAAGTTTTGTTCTAGTTTTTAGGTTTGACATTTAATTTTTCCTTCCTTTTGTTGTTTGAGCAAGAAAGCCGTAGCTATTTTGTTGTGTTTGTTAGAAGCAAGGATAGAAATTGCTGGGCTTGCTTGCCCAATAATAATAGCTAATGGCACCCCGCCTAATAATACTTGCGAATTTTCAGTAAAATACATCACCAATGCAATAAAGTTGAGGATAAATTGTTAATATTACAAGTAAACGCTTGATAAATTTATCCAAATAATCATGCCCTTAAAAGCTCCAATAATCCAACAGTTCCCCTCTTCCGGCCAGCTATCCAATCATTATCTGCTAACAACACCACAGGCAGTACACCCTCGATTTTGGGAAAACAACTAAATAGGCGAAGAGTTCAATTTAGAGGCATGACCTACTCCTATCAAAAGAAAAAAAGCAGAAAATTAACCATTGCTATCATACTAATAGCCGTTATATCTATCGCCACTCTAGCAACACTCTACGTGACGTTGCCTCCCGTTGTGGTAGATGTAGGCGTTAAAGTCGGCGACACTTTCACTTATAGCATAAAAGGCAGCGTAACCTTAACTGGTGCAAACGCCACCATGGAACCGGGTTTTGAGCAATACAACCAAACCGACTATTACAAAATAACCATCACCGATGTTAACGGAACCCAAGTTTCCATGTTTAACCAATGGGCATTCCAAAACGGCACCATAGTTGACTACACACAAACCATTGACGTAGCCAACGGCCTAAAAACTGACAAAGATGGTTTTTGGGCTATCTATCCAGCTAACCTCCGAATAGGCAGCTTACTTAGACCAACCGGCTATGACGGACAAACGGTCAACAACACAGACACAGCACGCTACACCAGCGGTCAAAGATCCAGATGCTACTGGTTCATCAACAATCCATTCTACGACATAATAAACGACCCAACATACTCAACAGCAAGATACGAGTATATGAACATCTTTTTTGACAGAGAAACCGGTATGCTAACCTCCTTAGCTAATTTCCAAGTATTCAACAATCCGGCAAAGACACAGGTAATCTATTGGAATCTGATAGAGACCAACGTCTGGGAAGTATAGCATACTCCACCCCTTTCTCTTAATTTAATCAGGCAGAAAAGCTACCAAATTGATTATTTTATTAAAATAATTCAGGGCTAATGTACAGATTTGTTTTTGATTTTTTATCCTTTTGCTTAGACCAAGTATTTATAGAGTTTTTAAATTGATTAAAAATGGTGTTTTGAAATGGAAAATCGAAATGAGAATATCCAACAGGGCATGAACAAAACCTCAGAATCCATGCAGCGAACCGCTGAAACCGTCGGCGACACCATCATAGCAGTGCTTGATCGCTTAGCAGGCAAAGAATCGGACCTCAAACTAAGTTTTGAACAGTTAACTCTCGACACAGGCGTTATGAAAGCAACCGTTAACGGCGCCATAGTCCTAGACATAGTCATGGCCAAAGAAGCAACAAGCGCCTAACCCCTTTAAGGCGAACTAGCATGCAATTAACAACATTGCTAGTTGAAACCCTCAAGTCCGGAAAAATAACCATAAGCCAAAACAACAAACCAGCCGTCGAAGTTAACATATCTGAAAAGAAAATCGATGCTAACGTACAGGATAAGGAATTCATAAAAGAAGTCATGGGCAGCGCAAGAAAAGCCTCCACAAGCAAAGGCATCCGGAAATCGATACAGAGCGGCGTTGACACGATAAGGGAAGCAAGAAAAGCCCGTCCCCTTGTAAAAGAACTCGTGGAGGACCTTTGCAGTGAAGGCGTCACTATTACCTTGTCCTATAAGGGCGACCGGGTTGTGACTGTGGGTTCTGAAGCTGACAGTAAACTAACCAGAGTTGTCACTGGAACTAAGGGTATCGAAATAAACAGTCCGCTAAAATTGGCAGAGTTGGGGATTTGAGAGCACAAGGCAGAGCCTTGGCGCCCCTTTTTATTTTCATTGATATTTAGCTTTGATGAGGGCTAATTTTCCGCCTGCAAGTATCTGCTCTTTTTCAACAGCACTCAAGTTGAGGTTTACTTTTATCGTTGTACCTTTAGTCTTGTTTACCAAGCTCAGTTGTTCTTTTAGATCGTCTACGGCAAGTTCTAGTTCGTCACCCGTGTCGATGGCGTCATAGTCTTTTTTGTCTGCAAAGGTCAATGGGAGAATGCCGAAGTTGATGAGATTAGCCATGTGTATACGCGCGAAGGATTTGGCGATTATGGCTTTTACCCCAAGAAATCTAGGGGCTAACGCCGCATGTTCTCTACTACTGCCCTGGCCATAGTTTTCTCCGCCAACAATGAATCCCCCAGCCTTCTCAAGGGCACGACCAGCGAAGGATTTGTCAACATGGCAGAACAGGTATTTGCTGATTTCGGGAATGTTGCTCCGTAGCGACATTATTTCTGAGCCGCCGGGTATGATATCGTCGGTGGTGATGTTGTCGCCTGTTTTAAGCAGCACTTCACCTGTGAGTGTTTTCGGTAGAGGTGTAAAGGTTGGGAGGGGTTTTATGTTTGGGCCCATAACGACTTTGATGTCTGCGCAGGAACCTGGCTGGATAAACATCGCGTCAGCTATTAGGAACTTTTCGGGCATTTTGATGTCGGGGAACTCGCCTAGTTTGCGGGGGTCAGTGACTTTTCCGTTTAAGGCTGCGGCGACGGCTGTTTCGGGGCTGACAAGGTAAACTTTTGCATCCTGTGTGCCGCTGCGACCTTTAAAGTTGCGATTAAAGGTGCGTAGAGAAACGGCGCCTGTTGAGGGTGCTTGACCGATGCCGATGCAGGGGCCACAGGAGTTTTCAAGGATTCTAGCGCCAGAAAGGATAAAGGGCTCTAATTCGCCTGCCGCCGCTAGGTTCTCCATGACTTGACGGGAGCCTGCTGAAATAGTGAGGCTGGTGTTTTCATGAACTTTTCTGCCCCTAAGAAGTGCGGAGACGATTTTGAGGTCTCGCAGTGAGGAGTTGGTGCAGCTACCGATGCAGACTTGGTCAACTGGGATGCCTTCGACTTCACTGACTTTTTTAACTGCATCTGGACTGTGGGGTAGGGCGATTAGTGGTTCGAGTTCTGAGAGGTTGATTTCTATGTTCTCGTCGTATGTTGCGCCGTCGTCAGCTTTGAGTTCAACCCATTGCTCCCCGCGACCCTGCGCTTCAAGGAACGCTTTGGTTACATGATCAGAGGGGAAGATGGATGTGGTTGCACCTGTTTCTGCGCCCATGTTGGTGATGGTGCCTCTTTCGGGGACACTGAGTGTTTCTACGCCGGGTCCATAGTATTCTATGATTTTGTTAACGCCGCCTTTGACTGTCAAGATTTTGAGGACTTGTAGGATTACGTCTTTGGCGGATACAAAGGGCTGGAGTTTGCCGGTTAATTTTACGCCGATGATTTTTGGCATTTCTAGGTAGAAGGGTTCTCCTGCCATGGCTGCTGCGACGTCAAGGCCTCCTGCGCCTATGGCTAAGGCGCCTGCGCCACCTGCGGTTGGGGTATGGCTGTCGCTTCCCAAAAGGGTGTATCCGGGTCTTGCAAAGCGTTCAAGGAAAAGCTGGTGGCAGATACCGTTGCCCGGTCGACTAAAGATGACGCCGTATTTAGACGCCACCCCTTGGAGATAACGGTGATCGTCAGCGTTGCGAAAATCATTTTGGAGCATGTTGTGGTCAACAAAACTGACGCTTAGCTGCGTCTTGACTTTGGGGATACCCATAGCTTCGAATTCTAGATACGCCATAGTGCCGGTGGAGTCCTGGGTGAGTGTGTGGTCGATTCGCAGGGCGATTTCTGCGCCTGCAACCATCTTACCTTCAACTAGGTGCTTAGCGATTATTTTTTGGGCCAACGTCTGCTTAACCATGCATTTTTTTCCTCTGGTGAGTTGGATACTGTTATTACGCCAATAGAAGGAGGCAAATTTTAAGCTTCTTATCAGAGTTGAAGGTTTAATAGCCCATTTGCCGATAAAAAGAGTAAACACTACCGTGAGGAAAAGCCGTTGTCGTTTAAACAGAAAATGCAGGACTCAGCCAAAAGCAAGCAGTCTCGACTTATCTTAGCATTAGACTTCCCATTCACGCCATCAGACAACCACAGCAACCTGCTGGCTAAGGCCCAGAAGGTGCTCCAAGCCGTTCACCCCTACATAGCCGCCGTAAAAATCAACCACCATCTCACTTTGCCATTGGGAACCTTTGATGGCGTTGCTGCTTTAGTTGAGCAAATCCGGGGGCAGGGCATGCTGGCCATTATGGATGCAAAAGTTAACGACATAGGCAACACGAACCAAGTCATAGCTGAATACTATTTCGCCGCTGGATTTGACGCCATTATTGCTAACCCGTTTGTGGGTTGGGAAGAAGGCCTAAAACCACTGTTTGAGGTGGCTAAACGCCAAAACCGCGGAGTAATTCTCCTAACATACATGAGCCACAAAGGCGCAACTGAAGGCTATGGTCAAACCATCGTGGACGCCGAAACCGGGATGCAGATGCCCCAGTATGTTTCCTTTGCCAGAAAAGCGGTCGCATGGGGTGCAGATGGTGTAGTGGTGGGCGCAACCCGACCCGAAAAAATCGCTGAGGTAAAGGGCATTCTTGGTGGTAGAGCGGAAATCTACTCGCCTGGTGTTGGCATTCAAGGTGGCGGTGCAGATGCAGCGGTTAGAGCTGGCGCAGATTACTTGATTGTCGGCAGAGAAATAACAAATGCAGTTGATCCAGCGGATGCTGCTCAGAGGCTGCTTGACCAGATAAAAGGGTTGTAGGCGGTTATTTCCCGCGTTTGTTATCCCAGAGTTCTTTCTTGAGTAGGTCACGCACAGATGAGCGAATGACGCTACTTCTGCTGGGGTACATGTTCATTCTGACGAGTTCGTCGAGGCCTTCTAGGTAGGCTTCTGGTAAAAGTACAGTTACTAATTTCATTTTAGTTATTCTCCCTCTAAACTATGTTAGCCATATAACATGTGGCAAATATAAGAGTTATCCGCTGCTTACCTTAACGCGCAAGGGAATGCCTCATGGCGGCCATCTATGGCGTCCCTAACATTTTCAATTGCATTTTTATGGTTTTTCCCTGACTTTATCTGATAGTTTCACCCACTGCGGCGAAAACCCGTTTGCTTGCTAAACAACTGAAAAACCGAGCTGCCAAAAGCAAAGCACTCGCTGTTGAAACTGTCTGTCAGAGGCTCCTCTCAGAGGTTTCTGAGTTGGTTTAACGTTCCAAGATAAGTCCCATCCAAAAGATACAACTCCGAATCACCCACATTGACCGCTTTTGAACGCAACACAGGCCCAATCAATGCTTCAGCACCCATTTCCTTAGACCTACATTCGTTTATGGGTCTGCCGCCTAAAAAGTCGTTGAAGCTGGGCATAATGTAGAGTTCGGAGGTCTGGAGTGTGAGGTTAAATTGGTTTTTTAGGGTCTCCTCGACTGTGTCCCTGATTTTTATGTTAGCTTTCCGCAGCAGTACCCTAGCCAACGCCTCGCTATCAATGTCCGCACGCATCCACACCTGCCTAGTCAATCTGCAGCCAACAGGATCACGGAAAACTACGACTGGGTGTAAATGCCCCATCACTATCGTCTTGCAGCCTAACAGTTCAGGGCTGGGCCATTTATGCCCATGAAAAACCGCAACATCACCAATCACTGCGCCGGTTGCTGGCAGCATATTTACGTTTTCAGGCAGCAGCGGCTCCAAATTGGCGTCATGGTTACCCCTGACTATAGATATCTTGCCTACGTAAGGTTGGAGTTGTTTAAAGAATTCAGGTATATCCCGCCATTCGCTGAACTCGCTGGTCATTACAGAATACTTGACGTCGCCTAACACAACCAACGCATCAGGCTTGACTTCGACTAGAACGGCGATGAGTTTGTCGAGAATTTTTCCTGTTTGGCTTGGTACATGGATGCCTTTTTGTTGTAGCTCTAATTCCCAGCCGATATGGGGGTCGGAGATAAGGAGGGTTCTGGTTTTCCGAGTTTTTACTATTGCTGCTGGCTGGGGCATAAGTAAACTAAACATTACGATTTTATCAGACTCAAAATCTGTTTATGAATCTTCACGTTGGCCGAAGCAATAAAATTCAGGGTCTGACGCGGATCAAGCGTTGCACTAATTGGGTTGCTGTCAGCATCTGTGATGACTGCGCCTGCCTCTTTGGCAATAAGGAACCCCGCGGCTATGTCGGTGGTTCGGATTTTACCACGCAAATCAACAAAGGCGTCTGTTAATCCCGCGGCGACATGGCTGACTTCAAGTGCGTTAGCGCCGAAGTGACGGGTGTGCCTTATGTTTTCAATCAGTTTGGCTGCTATGGTCATGCTGAATTTAGCTTTGTAAGCGTTTAGGTCTAGCCCGACGGTGGCGTCGTCGATGGATTGTGTGTTTGAAGTGTGGATTTGTTTGCCGTTGCGGTATGCCCCTTTGCCCTGGTGGGCATAGAAGACATCGTTATGCACCAAATCCGCCACAATACCCGCAAAGACGCCGTCTAACTCGGGTTTGCTTGCAACCGCTATGGAGGATGCATAAAACGGTAACCCATGCACGAGGTTGGTGGTTCCATCGATTGGGTCCACGCAGATGTAGCAGTCTTTTGGGGTAGCACCAAACTCTTTGGTACCTGATTCCTCACTAATCAAAGTAAAGGCGACATCGTAGGCTTGCAGAGTTTGCACAATAGCGTTTTCCGCAGCTAAATCAACGGGTTTCATGACGTCACCGCCTGCGCCTCTGCCCAAATCCTTTTGCGGTAGCTGTACCGTTGATAGGTAGGGTTCGATGGCGTTTTGGACGCTGTTTTTGCATTCGAGTAAGATTAGTTGCCAATCAAGGGGCGTTGTCATCGTTTAACCTTCAGGATATTATTGAGTGGTCGAGTTGATAAAGAGTAACCGTGCCATAAACAAAAACATCAAACCAGACTTGCAAATAAGAAGGGGGTCTATGGCAAAACAACAAAACACCTTGGCGGCCCATAGCAAGCGTAGCGCCTAAGCTGCTAATTTAGCCAATCAGCTAACGCTACCTGATTTGTATTCCCGGTTTTCTCCAAAGAGACAATTCCACGCTCGGCTAATCTTGCAAGAATCCGGTGGGTTTGTAGGCGGCTTAGTCCCGTCTCGGCTTTGATGTATTTCTGCAGGTACTTGCCGTTGTGTGCTTGGAGTACGGCTATGACTTTGCGTTCGTCTTCTGTTAGGGTTTTAGCGAGGGTTTCGTATGCGTTTGATGTTTGTGCTGTCTGAGGCGTGTGGGGTACGTTTAGGGTGGTTGGTGGTAATGCGGGACTGGTGCGGATTTGAGGGTAAACTAGGTAGTAGGAGATACCGATGATACTGATAATGACAGTGGCGATTAGTACTGCGAATAATATGCCGTAGTATGGTAATATTGAGCTGGTGGTTGGTGTGGGGGTTGAGGTTTGACTCATCATGCCTCTATGCCCGTTTGGGTTGTCATGGTTGCCCCACATTTGGCTCATCCAGCCATAGGGGTCGGTTTGGTTGTTTGAGGAGAAGAGTGTGAAGCCGATTATGGTTGCGGCGATTAGGGCGGTTACTGCGGTGATTAGTAGGATGAGGAAGAGGTTGACTCTTTTCATACTATATCTAAAATAGACTTATCCGCGGGAGAATTAAACCTTCCCCAAACAAAACACAACAACCCACGTGTATGTTTCAGATTGTTTCAGGACTGTTTCACCCAACATCCAAACCACTCCAAACCCAAATAATATTTGAGGTGAAAAAATGAACAACAAACTCATCCTCGCAATAGCCACAATCACCCTAGTCGCCGCAGCACTTGCCAGCGTCGCAACAGCACAATTCATCAACAACCAAACCACAGCACCCCCCAATGAAAATCAAGCTGCTCCACCCTATGCAACAAACACTGGCGCAGTTCCACAGCAGTGCCTTAATCAGACAAACGGCCAACCCTGCTCCGACGGAAGCTACCCAGGCTACTGCGGGAATAACACCCAGACGGGCTTCTGCCAAAACCAAAACACCAACTGCAACGGCTATGGATATGGCTGTGCAGGACAGAACCAAAACAACTGGAGCAACCATCACGGTATGATGGATAGAAATAGCGGTAATGGATGGGGCTGCCACCGCTAAGTGGTAGTCACCAGTCCATTTTTTTGTTTACTCGATTGGTGTGGGCTTGTAGCGGGATAAGATGCCTTTGCTTATTTTTGGCGGTCTTGGCTTCCATTCGGCTAGGCGCGCTTTGAGTTCTTCGTCGGATAATTCTACTTTGAGGACTCTGTTGGGGATGTCGATTGTTATTATGTCGCCGTTTTGGATAACTGCGATGGGTCCTCCCTCGAAGGCTTCAGGCGCCACATGCCCGATGCTGCCGCCTCTTGTTGCACCGCTGAAGCGTCCATCCGTGACTAGGGCGACTGATTCTGCTAAGCCCATGCCTGCGATGCTGGCAGTTGGAAAGAGCATTTCTGGCATACCAGGTCCACCTCGCGGGCCCTCATAGCGGATGACAACTACGTCGCCAGGGCTTATTTTGCCACCACGAATCGCGCTCAGGGCGTCTATTTCTGAATCATAGACTTTTGCTGGGCCACTATGCCGCATCATTTTCTCTGAGACACCTGCAGATTTAATGACTGCGCCTTTTGGTGCTAGGTTACCGGTAAGTATGGCTATACCGCCCTCTTTGTGCACTGGGTCGCTGAGTGGACGTATGACGGTGGTGTCTTGGACTTTTGCGTCTTGGATGTTTTCTCCGACCGTCCTGCCGTTGACTGTAGGCTGGTTTAGGTGCAGGAAGTCTTTGAGTACATTCATGACTGCTGGAACTCCACCTGCGGCGTCTAGGTCTTCCATGGCATGGATTCCGCTTGGAATCATGCTGGCGATGTGTGGTACTTTTCGACCGATAGCATCAAAGGTTGAGAGCGGCAGGGTTAGACCTACTTCTTTAGCTATGGCTGGCAGGTGCAGGGTGGTGTTGGTTGAGCCGCCAAGAGCCATATCGACTGCGACGGCGTTTTCAAAGGCTTGTTCGGTTAAAATCTTTGAAGGCGTCAAGTTGTCTTGCACGAGTTTTACTGCTTGTTTGCCTGTGGCTCTTGCGAGACGCATCTTGAATGCACTTGTAGCTAGTGAAGTTGCGCAGTTAGGCAAGGACATGCCGAGTGCTTCAGTCATGCATGCCATGGTGTTGGCGGTGAACATGCCGCTGCAGCTTCCGCATCCGGGGCAGGCGTTTGCTTCCAGTTCGAGGAGTTCGGCTTCGGAGAGTTTGCCTGAGGTGAATTGGCCGACTGCTTCGGGCATACTAGAGTAGCTGACTTTTTTGCCGTGGTGGCGTCCTGCCACCATGGGTCCGCCTGTGACCATGATGCTTGGGATGTCAAGGCGTGCCGCTGCCATGAGCATGCCGGGGGTGATTTTGTCACAGTTTGATATCATAACTAAGCCGTCTAGGCTGTGGGATTGTATCATGATTTCTACGCTGTCCGCGATGATTTCGCGCGATGGCAGCGAGTAGCGCATACCCATATGGCCCATGGCGACTCCGTCGCATACGGCTATGGTGCTGAATTCGAATGGTATGCCGCCAGCGGCTAGGATGCCTTCTTTTACGGCTTCTCCGATGTTTCGGAGGTGTACATGTCCGGGGACTATGTTGGTGTAGCTGTTGGCTACGCCGATGAATGGCTTGTTAAAGTCGTCGCTGTTTAAACCTAATGATCTGAGGAGTGCGCGGTGAGGCGCTTTTTCAGTTCCGGTTTTTATGTTATCGCTTCTCAATTTGCATTACCTTCTGATGTAAGCTTTCTTTGGAGAATTAGTGGGGTGTGTTGCTGTTAAGTTTTATGCGGCTAATTTGGCTTTG
>JBLNCY010000012.1:0-38595 GCA_050261115.1 Methanocella sp. | reverse complement strand
CCAATGTCTGGGTCAATCAGGTCAACCATCATTCTGATAATGTGTCTGGGAGTTCTAAATTGACCATTCAAACCAGAAGTTCTTAGTTGGTTAAGAAGGTACTCGTAGATGTCGCCCTGAGTGTCTTGGTTCCTATCCGTTATATTCATATCATCGATTATAGCGACTGCATCTTGGAGCAAACTTGGTTTAGGGATAACAAACATGGCGTCTTTCATGTACTGTGAGTAGAGCGTCTCATCGCCATTGTGTAGCTCTTTTATAAAAGGAAAAACTACAAGCGAGACATGCTTTAGCATCTCATCATCTTTATAATGCTTCCAATGAGACCAACGACAGTCATCATGACCTTCGAAAATGGATTTGAATGGTTCTTTTCTTGCTGAAGCTCTCTTAACATGGACGGCGTCCAGGTCTTCAAGTCGCTTCATGAATATTAGGTAAGACATCTGTTCTATTGCAACAAGCGGGTTAGCGATTCCACCAGACCAGAATTTATCCCAAAGTTTGTTTACGTCAGCTTTAAGTTCAGGGGCTAGCAACCTTGATTTCCCTCTCTAAGGATGCACATAGTTGCACGACTTCCTTTAAATCTTCATCTGCAAGGGGCATAGTAAAACCAAAGTTAGTGAAAGGTAGCTCGTAGAAGTCCTCGTAGTCGATATGGCGCTTCTTCATAAAAACGGTTTGAACTGTCCTTAGAAAGTTTACCTGGTCAGCGTTCAAGTAATTCTTCTCTACCATGAAGGTTTTGAATGCATCCTCAACCCTTTTCTTAGGGTCAGGGAAAGCATACATACCTAACACGTTTTTGATAAATTGGACCAACGTCCCTTTGTTTTGTGAGAAGGCTTTCTGTAGGACTTCCTCAGTTATGTACAGGTCTGGACCGTTGAGAGTATTTTCTAGATTCTTGAGGTCTTCTTCAGTCAGAACTTCATTATTTTTAATTTTTAGTATGGTTGGGTGGTTCTCGGCCAATTCAGTTATTCGCTTTTGAACTTTCTGAAGATAAGTGTTAACATTCTCCTGTGAAGGCAATGGACCGAACTCTATGATTCCCGATTCTTGGATGACATCATCAATATCTAAGGTTATGACTGTTCTAGGGTTCTCATCCCTATACTTCATTAATGGAGCGAATTCTTCACCTATCATTTGAGCGTCTTCATAGGTGATTCTATCCCAGAATGAGTTGTTAAGCACTTGATTCAGCAGTTTCCGCTTTACTTTCACATCATTAAGTGTTAATGGTAATCTCTGGAGGTCGTCTCCGATAGCATTCTTGAGCCGTTCAATCTCTAAATTGTCATTGTGAAGAATAGCTAAGCTCAATTGCTCAGTTTTCAGAATGAAGTATGCTTCATTAACGTTAACATCTTGCATGTACTTCATGAGGGGAGCGATTTTAGTTTTCAAATAGTCAATTGGTTGCAAACCTATAGAATTGTAGAAATTAGGGAGGAGCGCCTTCTCGATTTCTCGCATATGCTCTTGAATAGAGATGGACTCCGCAGGCAAAGATTTGATGGTGTCTGCGACCTTAGCCTTTATAAGCTCAGCACGGTTGTCCTGATATTTCTGGAAGAACTCAAGCTGGTAAAGCCTTGTCATGAAAATCTTGGTTGTAACTGCTTCCGCTGGCTTGACTTCTTTGCCTTCTGGGTTCATTTTGAACCATTCAAAGTTCTTCCAGAAATCTAAGATTAGGAAGTATTCTTTTTTGCCATTCGGAAGCCATTTTCTATGTTCAGTTTTGCAGGTTGCATCGCTTCTTGTTCCACGGCCAATCATTTGCCAGAATTTTATTTTTGAGAAAACTGGTTTAGCGAAGACGAGATTGCAGACTTCTGGGACATCGATGCCTGTGTCTAGCATGTCTACTGAGATTGCGATTTTTGGATAGTCCTCTTTTTTGAACTCATCGATTAATTGTTTAGCTCTCGGATTGTCTGAGGTTATTATCTTACAGAGTTTGCCTTTATATTGTGGATAAAGCTTTTCGAAAGCTTCCCATAGGCGCTTAGCGTGTTGTTTTGAGACCGCAAAAATGATTGTTTTTGCTGGCAGAGTCCCTGTGCGGTCTTCGATGTAGTTATCCATGAATTCTTTAACTATCGCTTCGTTGGTTCCAATGACTGCAACCTTTTTTTCTATATCAGTCCCTTCAAAGTTGAGTTCTTCTTCAACTGTCCCTGTTTCTTCTAAAACTTTAGCTTTGACACTAGCAGGGATATCCTCAGGTTTTATACCTTCGATTTGGAAGTGCGTCTGAGCGTGGTAGACTTGGAAATCAACCAAGTACTTCTCTTTGATTGCTTGGTCGTAAGTATAAAGAAATGTTGGCTGTCCACCTTCGCATTCAAAAAATCTAAAGGTATCACGTTCGATGAGGTCTGAGGGAGTGGCAGTCAAGCCGATTTCAATGGCATCAAAGTATGTAAAAACATCTTTCCATTTGTTATAGATTGACCTGTGTGCTTCATCGGAAATGATAACATCAAAGTCTCCAGGGTTAAACTGCTGGTAACACTCCATTAGTGTTTGAATTGTGGAAGCATACAATCGGGGCTCTTTTTGGACATCGCCAGAGTAAATCTTTGTTTTTGACGTGTTTGGGAAGAAAGTTTTGAACCCTAAATCGCCATAAGCTTGGTCACGAAGCTCCTTCCTGTCAGCTATAAAAAGAACCCTTTCGGCTCGGTTTGCTCGCATCAAAACATCGATTAACGCCATTGAAACTCTGGTTTTGCCTGTCCCTGTGGCTTGAACCAAGAGGAATTTACGTTTTCCTTTGTCTATTCCCTCTTCAACCCGTTTTACAGCTTCAATTTGATACGGCCTATCGACGATTTCCCTTTTTATGGGTACATCGCAGAATTCTTTCCTAGAATTATTCTGGAATTTAATTCTCTCCAGAGATTTTCTGTCGTGGAAGCCTTTGACTATTCTGGGATTTTCGAACGGTTTGTTCCAGAACCAAATCTCATAACCGTTAGTTAGGAAGATGAAGACGGGTTGTCCTGTTTGTTTTTGGATATCATCAACATAGCCTTCGGCTTGTCTTTGACCGATGATTGGGTCTTTTGAGGTTTTCTTAGCTTCTATGACAGCTAGAGGCATACCTTTGGCGTCAAGCAGTAGATAGTCTGCATAGGCGTGTTCATCTGGGTCTTTGAGAGTCTGGGAAACTGTTTTGTATTTCCCTGATTTAAAATCGGACTGCTTTGTATCAACTTCCTCGAAGACTTTGTTCCTGTCTTTTATTGTCCAGCCCGACTTCTCAAGCATTTTATCAATTTTGTCTCTACGGGTCAAATACTCAGATAGGTTAGCCATTCCCTGTGTGATTTAGTGCTCTCCAGATATAACTTTTTCATTCAAAAAACGAATACATCGCCGACCTGTTTGGTTAACTCATAAAAAGAAGGTTAGGCAACATCATTCCAAGTGCCAAATAGCGTTCGGTAAGCGACCAATTCGTCAAGCATCTTTTCCATAACAGTGTAGTTGTCCATGTCATCGTTAATTTCTTCAGAAGGCGGCGCCCCAGAGAGCTCTCGATATGCTAAGAGTTCCGCTAGTAAAGTGAGAACCGTTTCTTCGAGCCTTTTTTGTTTACCCACCCATAACATGACTGATGGTTTCCCGCTTAGGGGTAATAGTATCCCTTTCATTTCCTTGCGAAAATTCCTATAAAGATATTCGATAAAATGATGGTATGCTTCTTGACGGGCTTGAGTCTTGCGTCTCATTAGCTCTCCCAACCCCGATTTTGCGTACCTTCATGGTTTGGCTGGTCATTTTGTCCCCTATTCCTGTCTGGCTCTATCTCTTTCTTGCGTAGTCCGACCAGTTTGCTGTGGTCATCTTTGAACATATAGAGTTTGCCATATCCGTTCTGATGTACTTGTACTAAAGTGTCATCTAAGTCAGTTATGGTTATCCCGTTAGCTTGGCAGATTAGTTGAATATCCTTGTCCCATACCGTAAACATTGACCAATAATCGCTCCAACTCATGCCATATCCATATGTTATGCAGAAGCCATAAGTATCGTCTATTTGCTTGGTAATTTTGGCTTCGAGTTGCTTGATTGTTTGCATTTTCTGTGATTTCATGGTATAACCCGCCTGTTTAGCTGGCCCATATAGGCATTTTTTCCTATTTTTCTAATTAGCGATGATAGTTCTTGGGCTAGAAATGTAACAAACTCATCGTACTCAGCTTTGTCCATAACCCTGACCTGTTTACCTATGTTTAGCAACTCTATGTCATGCTCTTTTAGCCACGTTGATTTTGCGGTAACAGCATCCGTAGAGATTAACACCAACTTGCTTACAGTCCCAAAGGTTTTTCTTGCATCGTCGAGCTGGTTAGTTAGATTTCGTACTCGCCATGAGGTTTCATCATATTGGTAAATAGGGTTTAAGTTCATAGCTTCAAAGTCTAGATAAGTGCCTTCGTGCATCTCCACCACTGCATCGAAGTCGCCATTATGCGGCTTTGGGTAATTTGCCCAGTACTGTACAATACAGCGGTTTTTCTTTAGTATATCCAGAGAGGAAAGAATGGGGGTTTCAAGTAGTCTCCCCACGTACTCATTTTTTGTTTGCAACCGCATGATTCCCTCCGCTATGCTTTTGGAGCTACTGGATAGCGGCGAATTACGTTTCCGTCAGGACTAAGTACGTACTTGTATTCACCGATTATTGCCCGACCACCCTTTTGTCTTAAGTAGTCGAGTAACTTTCCTCCTGCCCTGCTATTGGCGCCTGTCCATGAACCGCTTCCGCTGTTGTAAGCTGTATAGCGTAGTTGTTTTGCTATTGTTTCTAACTCTTTAATATCATACTGCTGTGTTTGAGGTTCGAATGTAACGTTTGTACCGCTATCTGACCTATTGGCATAGAAGTCGTCAATGGTACGCTTTATTGTGGCAATGATATCCTCAGCGTTTGTTGCTATGGTTCCACCCCCTCGTTTGCCTTAACTTCGACGTCTAGCTGACCAGCATCTGGTAGCCTGTTTTTCCTAAAGCAGTTTGGGCAACTGACAAACACTGTGTGCTTGCCCTTGTAGAGCCAAACCCAGCCGCAGATTTTGCATTCGATGTTGATTCCCGTCTCGGTGTTTACCCCTTGGGAAACTTCAGGGGTTTTTATTGTGCCAGACTCCGAGTTTCTGGCTTTGGTGGTATCCGAGTTCATCTTCTTCTACCACCGTCATCATTATCAGGTCGTTCGATATCATGGGTACACTTGGGGTCACTTTTTTTGGTTATCGTTATGCCTTATTGGGACTTTCAAAAGCAAAAGGAAAATAGAGAAATTCTTTCTATGTTGAAAGCCTTACTAAAACAGAATTTGAGCCGTCGTGAATTAGTGGTAGAAGCCCAGGTGCATAAAAATGTGGTTGCAAAGCTAGTTCCTGTTTTGCTTAGTAAGCGTCTTATCATTAATTTAGCCCCAAAAACACGGAGAAGAGGGCAAGCGCTAGAACTGTCGATAACAAGGAAGGGGAGAGTGTTTCTTGCTAACGGAACCAAACTTATGGAGTTAGCAAAAGTCTTTTTCGACGGATTTCAAGCTTCCTTTGAGACTGCTTACGATAGTGGACGAACCGAAGAATATTGTCGATTTCTAGAGCAACTAGAGCCGCCATTGCGAGAGTTTTTGAACCAAGAACTCGTTATTGGCGAACCAAGCAGCATTGAATTCCAATTAGTCTTCCATGACCCAATGTTAACGATTCACGATATAGATGTCAATTGGCTTCTTGAGGACGCAGCTCAAGCCAGAGCCAGGAATAACTATCTTACCTATAACCATCGCTATATATTGAATAGAGTGTTAGGATTACCGATTAAGTTGCTTATCGACCACAACGTTGGTTGGAAAAATAGAGTTGAATCCTATAACTTCACTGGAAAAGAAACCGCTGAAGAACTTAAAGAATTGCTTGACCCTTATTCAATAGTTCGAAAAGAAGCAGAGGCAAGACAATCCATTTTAGTCCATAAAGAGACCCGTCCCTATATTATTCTATCAAGTCATAACCAGTATGAGGGAAATGCCACAGATTGGAAGGTTGACGTTCAAGAACTCGTTCGAAATTACCACCGTGCGTCCAGCTCTTTGCATAGGACACATCCATAAGCCCGTCTGCCTACCTATTTACCGTGTAAAGTTGCTGAGTGATAGATTGGGCACCTATTGTTTTACTGTATTACAATGCTCTTTCTAGGCGCAATTTGGGTTTTGTTTCTGATTTTCGGTAAATTGTCGGATAAGACTTGTAGTATTATACCTCGCTTTTGGCTTTAGCTGTCATTCATCTGCCAGTTTTGGTCGAAGCGACTTCCAAACAAGACTTCTCTCATATATCTAGCTTCGACCGATTCGTCCTTCTTCTGTTCCAAGCTAGCCTTTTGTTCAAGAACAGCTTCCTTCCTAAACCGCTCTAGTCCAAAAGCTATAGTTTTTTCAATTATCTGAGACCTTGACAAGCCAGTTCTACGTTTTAAATCATCCAATTCTTCTAGAAGTAAAGAACTTACCGTCATTGTGGCTGCTGGACGTTTCCTAACTAATGGTTTGCTCGTTCTGGAATCTTGGGCTTTATAACTCATGGATTGCTTCCCAAGCTCTGGTCTGGCTAACCAGCTAAATAAAACTTTGGCAAGACAGCATTTCTTCGGTTTAGATATTTATTAACGGATACTAGACAGCGATACGCCTACTAGATAGAATAAGAGGCGTAAGGTGGACTACAGAAGATAGGGGCTACAGTTCAAGGCTATTGTGTAAGATGATTTGCTTGCTGAATAACTAGTTATCGTCTTATAGTGCTGTATCAAGACAACGGACTATTCACTGTCTTAGACACCGACGATTCAATTATCATTGGTGAAAACGCTTTCATCCGATTCATTACTATCGTTAAAGCTTATGGCACTGTTAAGGACGCCTGTCTATATCAGCAAGCGCTGAAAGTACCTTATCGCCCAATTCTGACAGCTTTGGGCTCCAGTAATGCCGCACAAAGATTGACATCGGGAGTCTACCTTGCAGTAGGTTGACTTCTTGCTCTAATAGGCCATGTTGAAGCAAGTAAGTACCGAAGTAGTCACGCAATTGGTTAAGTCTTACAGGGATGCCTTGGCGCTTAAGTCTCATACATAGTGCATTGTAATTGGCTGGACTACTTGACCCTACCACGTTCAGGAATTCTGGACTGACAAACGTAAGATAGCAACATTTTGTTCTCCGTATGAAGGTTTTAGGATACTTGAAATGGCATAAGCAATGAAGGGACGGGTCATAGTACTCACTAAGTCTGTTATTTTGGGACAACTCAGTAACTTTGTTAAAACTCTGTACTGCTTCATTAACTCTCAAACCCGATAGTAGCATGAAACGGGCCAGTAGTCTCTCGTTATCACGTAGATGGGATAGAGTATTGTTATACCACTGGATAGTATCAGCGTTGCTTGACTGGAATATCCGAAGGAAAGCATGCAAAGCATCAGGTCGTGGAAGCTTTATGTCAAAACGTTTCAGCCTTTCATGGAAGTCGGTATAGCAACCCAGGTACTTACTGAGCACTACAAGACTCTTTATAGCATTACTCTTAATCGAATCAGGCAAAGCATCTATCGGCTGTAAATCATTAGCATACACAAAGCGGTAATACCGCCTAGTGTAGCAAAGTATCGTTTGGCTGTAGCTATGCGAATATCTAGATTGAACCCATGCAGTGAACTCGTTAGCGTTGAAGGGAAGGTTCGAGGGAACCGTAGGTTCCTTCAAGGCTTTACGAGCCAAAGGTCGATGGTTCAAGTCCGTCTCGGCCCACCACCCTTTTACTAATCCAAGCTCTATGACCGTAAGCATAAGCAAAGGTTAATAACTATAAACCAACCGCTTGATTAGATGCTTAAGGAAACCAAGATGTCAGACAAGATTGTAGTTAGTAAAATAATGATGGTAATAATGCTTGTTGCAGTTATTGTCATAGCTGGAGGGGTTTCCGCAGGGATTACAATAGTTACCGGAACGCAAGGTCCCAAAGGCGATAAGGGAGATACTGGCGACGCAGGAGCCACTGGAGCAACCGGCGCAACAGGGCCAACTGGTTTAACTGGCGCAACAGGACCTAAAGGTGATACCGGTGCACAAGGCATACAGGGACCAAAAGGAGACACAGGCGCAACCGGACCCCAAGGAATACCTGGCTCAGGCTTTCTATACTACAATCAATCCTATGCTTACCCCGGTTCCATAGAACTAACTGGAAACATAAAAAACGTCTGTAATGTTACCTTTACAGCGCCGTCGAATGGGACGGTTCATCTTATTGCAAACGCCTTTGGCAGATGCAACGGTAACTATTCGGGCTTTAGCTTCGGATTAGGGCGTACTCTTAACTATGACTATGTAGTTGCAAACGGACCACTTGATACTTACCTTAGCGGATCATCAGATTCCGCAATTTACTTCAACCCAACTATACAAGGCTTTTACAATGTTGCTGGAGGCCAAACATACACCTTTTATGTTTTAGCACACAGCTTTTCGGCGCCGACTTCACCTACGACACTACATAGCATTTCTGTGTCAGCAACATTCTACCCAACCCAATAAACCACGTTTAGATAGGTCCATTAAGCCCAACCCTTTTCCTAGTTTACCCTTTTTTTGTGGGCACCGCTAAATGCACAAGCGATTTATTTAAAAACCCAAAGCTCCAAATACAGTTTAGGGATAAATTTTGGACCTAGTTGGCCTCTTAATACAAATCGTAATAGCAATAATCATCATCGCCCCCATTCTTTGGCTTGTTGGCAGAGCAATCGCAGGTAAACAAAACGCCAAATTCACTGACGCCATCTGGATCGTAGTGCTTGGCATCGTCATAGGCTCCATCGTCGGCTGGTTAATCGGCGGAATAATATCGTCAATAATCATGTTCTTCGTCTGGCTGGCATTGATCAAGCACTTCTTTGACTGCGGCTGG
This sequence comes from Methanocella sp., assembly GCA_050261115.1. Taxonomy (GTDB): domain Archaea; phylum Thermoproteota; class Bathyarchaeia; order Bathyarchaeales; family Bathycorpusculaceae; genus Bathycorpusculum. The sequence goes on along the minus strand of JBLNCY010000012.1, from coordinate 29,578 downwards.
ATCAAAGCATTCGCAATTGCACTCATTGCTGTAATTGTCTTTGTGATCATCGTCTTTATTCTGGCGTTAGTAGGCATTGGCATCGGTATCGGCTTAGGCGCGCTGAGCTTTTAGCTCGGCGTTATCCTCCCCCCATTTTTTAACATGCTAAATACTAAAAACCTAAAATGCATAGGTCCTCTTTTTCAGCGTCTTTTTCAGGGTAGTTATCTTGGTCTACTTCCGCAAAACCCAAGCCGCCAAAGCAGCGCTTAACCGCCCTTTCTTTCTTTTTTTAACGGTTGGTTGTTACCCTTGTGTAGTCACATATTTTAATTAACAATTCAAGCCGATGCTAGATCGCTTATTGTGTTGCAGTTTTAAGGAGGTGAATGTGTTTTGGCTGAGGCTGAGGATTTAAGAAGGACTGCGCCCCGTGTGACCATTCCTGATCCTGAGATTACCGATGATAAAAAGTTGCGGTGCCCGCTGGATCAGCAGGTTTACGATAACCGCGATGACTACAATGCGCATTGTAAAGAGGAACATGATGTTCTGTAGCCGCAGCGGCAATCGCTGCCTTTTTTGGCGGCTGGCTGACGGTTTGCGGCTCAGTTGTTTTTTTATCGGATGGCTTCGTCTATTCTGGAGTTTCTTTTTGTTTGGGTGACTTCTTTGAAGAGTTCTAGGCATTCTTCTTTTGTGGGTGCTTCTACGCCTATGCTGCCGTAGGCTCCGATGTCTATACGGTACTTTCGTTTACCATCTTTATCAGTCATTGCTTGTTTTCCCTCTCCCTTCCAACTTTTATCCGTTTCTGGATAATGGATTGTTTAAGTATTTATGATCCGTTTTATAAGCTTAATCCCTACTGGCCCAAAAAATCGATACTTTTCTTGGCACTAAACACAACAAACACGGCATTACGCATATACCGGCCAACCCTTGGAATCAAACCACGTGCCTCTGTACCCAACTTACACGTCAACGCAAACTCAAAGAAACCTAACTGCTCCACCTCAATCACATCACGAGTCAAATGCGTACGCTCCAAGGTGGCATCAACCAAGTCTTTGTTAGCCCTTAGAATAATAAGCCTATCAAGAAGCGACTGCTGCCACCCCTTAAGCTTCTCCACCAGCCCAGACGCCAACTCAGCCTTAAAAGAATCACCCTTCTCAGTCACCCTAACAGTAACGGGTAACCCCTCCGCAATACCATACGCCTCAGCAATAGCTTTAGCGGTGGATTCTTTACCCGCCGCAAACTGTGCACGGAGAGTAGCAAGCGAGACTACAGCCAGACTAACCTTTGGCTGAAAAACGCCTATATCAACTAGCAATTGACCTCTGCTCTCGTCAACCTTGGAAACATAACCCTTCAACTCGGCGTCGACTTCCACCGCATCCCAGTTCTTGGGTACCGTTCCGATTTTTTTGCGAGCAAACGAGGCAGCAACTGCCTCATCTTCACCCTCAAGAGAGAGATGCACCCACTTGCTGGTAGGATCGACTTCAAGAAGGGATTTTACTTCTAAATCTTCAAATTGACTTTGCAGTAAATCGTCGATTTGTTTGAGTTGGCCGCTGTTGAAGGCCCTTACAAATAGGGTCATTTGGGTCATGGTTGTTCGCCTAACAGTTGAGTTATCTCCACATGCAGCCTTCTAACTCTTTCTGCCGCCTCTGGATATCCACGTTGTTGTAGCTTGCGGATTTCCTCATCTATGGGAACCACCCGGTCGTTGTCTATCCGTTTATCCGCATAGCAAACGACTTTCTCTTCGATTGTGGTGGGGATATAGTTGTCTTGCGGCCATTTGAGCCATTGGGCTTCTTGGTGGGTTATGCCTGCGCCGACATGTCGCTTGATAATGTCAAGAAGGGAATCTGGGAGTCCAAGTGTTTTGCCCATTTGCACACCAATCAATCCGTGGTTAACTTCGTGGCTTTTTGCTCGGCCTAAATCGTGGAGTAAGCCGCCTGCTTCAACCAGTGGCAAACTGATTTTGATGCCTCTGGTTTGGAGTTTAGCCGCGATTTCTAGGGCTAGCGTTGTTACGGCTAGGCAGTGTTGGATTACTTGGGGCGGACAATTTTGCTGTTTCAAAATTTGAATCGCTTGCTCCCTATTCGGAAGCTCCGCCACTTTACTCGCCTAGTTCCCTGCGAAGGATTTCAACTTTCTCAGACAGACGCTCGATCATGACGCCATTTTCGAAGTGAACCAAGGGTTTGCCGCAGCAGCTGCAGTGGAAAACGAGTTCAACTGCTTCTTCGAAGGGGATGCGTTTGCATTCGGCGCTGCCGCAGTAGTAGAAGTCATGAGTACGCTCGTACTCGAGTCGTACGTTGAGTTTTTCGAGAACTCGCCGTTTTTGGCTTAAAATGAAGCCTTCGAGTTGGTCAGGTTGGAGTTTCCAGTGAAAAATGAACCATCCTGTCTTAGGATCGCGGGTTCTGCGCAGGCTGACTAGGGAGTGGTCATAGAGTTTATAGAGGATTTTTCGGACACTGTTTAACCTGATACCGGTTTTGTTTGCGATTTCATCATCGGTGATTTCGTCCACTGTCTTGAGGTGCTCGATAAGTCTGACAGCATCTTCGTCGCCAAGTGCTAGGGCAACTTTATTGAGGGTTGCATCATCAATTGTTGATAACATACTGGGATTTCCTTTTTGCACCCTTAATTATGCATCATGGTCAGATAAAACTCTTCTGACCTTTCACTCTTTTCCATCGTGCGTTTCTATCATCTTACCCCGCGCCCTTGGAGTGATGGTGATTTTGGCTTTCTTGAAGGGTTTGGCGAGTTCTTTCCCCTCAAAATAGCGGTCTAAAAAGATGGCAAGTGCAGAGCATTCCGAATGTGGCTGGTTCCCGACAGCGACGTTAAAGTCGGAGATTTCCTCAGAGTAGAATTCGCCGGGCACTTTCTGGCTCCCCACTAGAAGCATCACGTCGTGTCCTGAGGCTTTTATCCGTGCCATGACATCGCTTGTTTGGATGTTTTCGCCGTATGCTGTTAGGTGCACGATGATTCCGTTTTTGGCTTTCCAGTCGCGGACGGCTTGCTTCCATGGTGTACCCATTTCGAAGTGGAAGTCGCCGCCCCATGCCTGAGTGATCTTAGTGACGGTTTCTTCGATATGACGGTCGGTGGTGTCGGCTAGGATGAATCCTGAAGCGCACAGCGCCCGGGCGGTTAGGGCTACATGGGTAGTTAACCTGACGTCTCGTTGAACTCGGTGCCCCCAACGTAGAACAATGATTTTTGGTTGATTACTTGGGGTTGGCTTCTGCGGGGGAGTTAGTTTGGAATTTTCCATGAAGATCCTGCACTTTTCTGCGTATTTGCTCCATCACGGACGGGTCAGCCTCTAAGGCTACGTTGACGGAGTCGTTTGTGAATTCCTCTTTGTGAATATCAGCTTTCTGGTGCACCCAAGAGATAAACGGCATAACATTCCCTACAAGAGGTATGCTGAATTCTGCAGCTTGGTAGTTCTCCAATATTTTAAGGATGCGCTTTCGGAGTTCGTCGAGGTTGGTTTCGCATTTTGCTGAGAGCAGGAGGGGATTTTTGATTTGGCTTTTGAGGGCTTCGAGCTTTGGTTCTTTTTCCTGAGGCTTTATGCGGTCGATTTTGTTTAGGGCGGTTATCATGGGAATGCCAGATGCGCCTAACTTGTCAATGGTCTCCATGCAAACTCGGACCTTGCGTTCAATGGTGGGTAGGGGTTCTGAGAAGTCAACCAAGAGTACGATGAGGTCAGCGAAGATGGTTTCTTCTAGCGTGGAGTGGAAAGCTTCGATGAGTGAAATGGGTAGGCGGTCGATGAAGCCCACGGTGTCGGTTAAGAGGAATTTGCGGTTGCTGAATTCTATCATGCGGGTCTGCGTTGAGAGGGTAGTGAAGAGCGCTCTGTCAACCATGGCTTCCTCTTGTGTTAAGGCGTTAAAGAGGGTGCTTTTGCCTGCGCTTGTGTAACCCGCCAGCGAAACAGTCGAGAAACCCAGATCCAAGCGTCTTTTTCGTTGCAGTACGCGTTTTTCGCGGATGCGGGCGAGTTTTTTGCGTATGGTTTGAACTTGCAGTTTAATGGCGTCGCGGTAAACGTCAGCTTCGTAGGCGCCTAAGCCCATGAATCCGGGTTGTTCGCTGCCTTTGGATAAGCGGACTTTTTCTTTGGCGTGCTTTAACTCGTTTTGTAGCACAGCTAGCTGTATCTGCAGTTGGGCTTCGGTAGTGGTTGCGCGTCGCCTAAACAGCTCCAAAATCAGCTGGAAACGGTCGATGACTTCTACGCGGGTGACTTTGGCCAGGTTATAATTCTGTAGTGTCCGAAGCGGGTTGTCGAAGATGACTTTGTCGGCGCCCAAATCAGCCACCATCTTTGCGAGTTCCTCAACTTTTCCTGCCCCGATTTGGAAGCGGGAGTCTGGGCGGCGAGTCTGTTCTAGGGTGCCTACGATTTGGTAGCCTGCAGACTGCGCTAGGCTTTTGAGTTCATCTAAGCTGGATTCTTCACGGTTCAATCGCCGCTGGACTAGGATTGCTTTCGTTTGGGTTTGGCCTCCTCATCTGTTTTAGCCATCTCGATGAGGTCGCCTAAAGTCATGCCCTCCGAGGGCTTCTTTGGAGCCACCGGAACTTTTTCATCAGCGATCGGAACCAAGAGTTTGATTTTAAGCACATGCTCAAGTCGGTTGGCCAGTTGATTGTTGGGTGCGACCCTACTGGCTTCAATATGACGGAGTAATGAGGCGCGCTCAGCTACTTTCTTGCCGAGTTCCTCGATGGTGAGACCCTGCTTTTCTCTGGCGACGCGGATGACGTTTGCGTAGTCTTCAACTACTTCTTGACTTATCTGGACTGTGGGCGCCGCGGGTTTCCTAGCGATAACTGGGATATGCTGATAGGATTTGGTGGGGCTAGACGGAGCAGTCGCGGTTGCTGCTGGCTCTTCGTAGACTATCTGACCATGCTTGGAGCATTCAACACATACAGTTAGGGTTGCACCTTCGATTTTTGCTCGTATGGGTTCTGAATGAATTTTTCTTCCGCAAACTTCGCATCGCATATAGTAGGGTCTCCTTTCAGTGAGTTTATAATATTGTTATGTTTATACTTGTCGAATTAACCATATCATATGCACGGTGCAAATCTTGGAGAACCAAAAAGCTAAAGTTAGAACCATAGCGGACTACCAATTCGGCAAAGGCGTAGGAGCCCAACTCTTCCCAGACGACATAGAAATCCAGCTTTCCCCCCGCACCGGCAGAATCCGCTACATCAACCGCAACGGTGAACGCCTAGCAACCCTGCGACCCACCGACGGCTTACTATCATTAAGCATCAAAGCAGCCCAAACCATAACCGAACAAATTCCCCAAGCCAAGTGCTTTGTCACCGTAAAAAATGACGTCGCACCCTACATTGCCCGCGGCGGAGACGTATTTGCAGTCCATGTGGTAGCGGTGGATGACGAGATACGTGCAAAGGATGAAGTTATCGCAGTCGACGAAGACCGCCATGTGCTTGCTGTTGGCCGCACCGTGCTCTCCGCAGATGAAATTCGAGCGTTCAAAACGGGTATTGCAGTTAAGACGCGGCATGGCGCAAAAGAGGAATAGCACCCGCTATTTTTGGTATGTCCCTATTAGTTGCCCTTTTGCTAAGACATGGTTATCCATTGCCCTCAAAAGTGCACTTGCTCCAGCATTGGCATCCAAGGTTAAGGTTTCATCTAAGGCGTAGACTGTAAAGACGTAGCTGCGTTCACCCACTGGGTCAGGACCGCTGTACCCCTGCTGGTTCCAGCTGTTGATTCCCTGAACCCCCGCATCAGTGTTTTCAGCTATATCCCCTGTTGGCGGTAGGTTCCAGACAATCCAATGTGCCCACGAAAAGACGCCGGGCACAACAGGATCCAAAACCACTACCGCTAAGCTCTCTGTCCCCTCGGGGATACCCTGAACGGTTAGGGGCGGGTTAATGTTTTCGCCAAGCGCAGTATACTTAGTGGGTATAGCTGCGCCGTTCTCAAATGCGGGGCTGCTAACCGATAGAGCGGCTATGGGGGCGCCGTTTTTGAAGGCGGGCTCCCGATTAACATAGCCTATCACAACAAACGCGATTGGGACAACAATTATGAATGCAATGAAAGCTACCAGTAAGGCTTGTTTCCATTTCTTCTTGGGCCAAAACCTCAATCCACATTCCACCCGCGTAATCTGCTTCAATGAAGGTTGTGTTTAAGTATTTAACGGCTAGGCAATAACTCCTTATCCTAAAGCGCTTCGTCTTTGGGAGTAGATTTGTGGGCTTAGCGAAAGTTAAGTATATCAAGTTGTAGCGCAGAATAAGCATAAGGTAGAATCACATGCACAGACGTATCAATCCCCGTGAACAACGCCGCATGATGCAACGCATGGGCATGAACATGGACAATATAGCTGACGTGCAGCAAGTCATCATAAGAACTACAGGCAAAGACATAGTCATAGATGAACCCGAAGTTGCGATACTCCAGGTTCAGGGCCAAAAAATGTATCAGGTCATAGGCGGCCAAGTCAGCGAACAGGCACCCTCAGCCCGAACTGCCACAGCAGCGCCTTCAAAGCCAGCCTTCACTGAGGAGGATGTACAGCTCGTCGCAGACCAGACTGGAAAGAGCCTAGAGAAAGCCAAAGAGGCGCTCGTTGAAGCTGACGGCGACTTGGCAAAAGCAATCCTGCTGCTTTCCTAAATTTTCTTTTCCCTTCTATTTAGTAAAAACTGTTTTAGGTCAATCAACTCATCGATTAAGTGGTAAGAGCAGTCTCATTTACTAAACAGAGTATGCTTCAAGCGTAAGTTGGACCCATGGTTGGCTCTATATATAAGGGAGGGCCCTCGGCAAAGCAGCAGACAGCCGCCTCTAGGTAGTGCCAGAAGTGCAGAAATGAATCTGTATAGTTGCCACACGAACCATCCAGAAATACCACACTCCAAAATTGGCGCTTAGCGCAAATAAAAATAAAATAAGTAAAAGAAAGGGTTACTTTTGAACCATCTCGATTCGGCGTTTGCCGCGAGCCAATGAAGAAGTGCGGATTTTACCGCTTACTTCTAAGTCAAGCAGCAACTCGTTAAAGTCCTTAAAGCCGAGGTCTTCATACTCGTCTCTGACGCTCTCAAAGAGGTCGTCATCGGTCATGTCACCCTTCTTTTTAAGAACCTCCAGCATGTAGAAGTATGCTGGGCGGGTTTTCCAAGTCTTCAGTTGAGGCATAAGCGTATCCTACCTATGCAACTGGGGTTGCTGGCTTTTGTACTTGTCGGATTTGCTGCATGAAGCTCTTGTACCATTTCTCCATATCGGGCGTAATGGAGGGGCCCATCTCTTTCATGGCGTCCTGGAAGTCCTTCATAGTGACCTCACGGGCGTTCACGTCCCGGCGTAGAGAGTGCATAGCGGCTTCGCGGCAGAGTGATTCAATATCAGCTCCACTGTAGTACTTGGTCATCATGGCAAGCTGGTTAAGGTCAACGTCGCTGCTTATAGGCATGCCTTTGGTGTAGATTTTGAAGATTTGATAGCGGCTCTTGTCGTCGGGTTCGGGGACGTAGATTAAGCGGTCAAAGCGGCCCGGTCGGATAACTGCGCTGTCAACCATGTCTGGGCGGTTGGTAGCTGCGATGACTACGATGTCTTGGAGTGTGGTGATGCCATCCATTTCGGTTAAGAGTTGGCTTATGACGCGTTCAGATACGCCGCTGTCACTCATGCCCATGCCTCTGCGGGGTGTCAAGGAGTCGATTTCATCAAGGAATATGACTGCGGGCGCCGCCATTCGCGCTTTGCGGAAGACCTCGCGGATGGCTTTCTCAGATTCGCCCACCCATTTGCTGAAGACCTCGGGGCCTTTGATGCTGATAAAGTTAGCTTCCGATTCAGTGGCGACAGCGCGGGCAAGCAATGTTTTGCCGCATCCGGGTGGACCATACATCAGGATACCCTTTGGCGGGCGAATGCCTAGGCGAGTAAAGATTTCAGGAGTCTTAAGCGGCCACTCAACGGCTTCTTTGAGGTGCTGCTTTACGTCGTCTAAGCCGCCGGCGTCTTCCCAATGTACACTGCTGACTTCGATGTAGACTTCACGCATAGCAGTCGGAGTAACTTCTTTGTAGGCGCCGACGAAGTCATCCATGGTTACCTCCATCTTTTCGAGTACAGCGGGTGGGATGCGTTCTTCCTCTAAGTTTATCTGTGGCAGGTAGCGTCGTAGCGCTTTCATGGCGGTTTCTCTGCCGAGCGCCGAGAGGTCTGCACCTGTGTAGCCGTGGGTCATGGCGGCGAGCTTGTTTAAGTCAACGTCCTGAGCTAGGGGCATTCCGCGGGTATGGATTTGGAGCACCTCATGGCGACCTTTCTTGTCTGGGACGCTGATTTCGATTTCCCGGTCAAATCTGCCAGGTCTACGTAGCGCCGGGTCAAGTGCGCCTGGGCGGTTGGTTGCGCCGATGACGATAACGTTTCCTCTTCCTGACAGACCGTCCATTAGGGCTAGCATCTGTGCAACTACGCGGCGTTCGACTTCGCCTGTAACGTCTTCACGTTTGGGTGCGATAGCGTCTAATTCGTCGACAAATATAATGCTGGGCGCGTTCTGTTGGGCTTGCTGGAAAATTTCGCGGAGTCTGGCTTCTGATTCGCCGTAGAATTTACTCATGATTTCTGGGCCGTTGATGCTGTAAAAGTTGGCTTCCGACTCGTTTGCGACAGCTCGAGCAAGCAATGTTTTGCCGCATCCGGGTGGACCATGTAGCAGAACGCCTTTTGGTGGTTCGATTCCGAGGCGCTGGAATAGTTCTGGGTGGCGAAGTGGGAGTTCAACCATTTCGCGGACGCGTTGGATTTCGACTTGTAACCCGCCGATATCTTCGTAGGTTGTTCGGGGTAAGCCTTTGCCTTCGGGGGCGGGTTCGTTTAGGATGGTGAGTTTGGTTTCAGTTGTGACTTTGATGATGCCATGTGGCCGGGTTTTGGAGACAGTGAAGGGTATGGCGTGCCCCAGCATCATGACAAGGGTGGTGTCGCCTTCGACGAGGGTGCGTTCCATTAGGCGATTCTTGACAAAGTTGGTAAAGTCCTCATCTACGTTGAGCCGCATATCTACGGGCGCCAAAGTGATGGCAAGGGCAGTTTTTACTTTGGCTGGGCGAACTATGACGTACTCGTTAATGGCGACGCCGCTGTTTTTGCGGGTAAATCCGTCGATGCGGATGATGTCGCGGTTTTGATCTTCGCTATAAGCTGGCCAAGCGATCGCGCTAGTTGTGCGTTTGTTAACGATCTCGATGACGTCTCCAGCGCTGATGCCGAGTTTCTGCATGGTGCGTTGGTCGATGCGGGCGATTCCTCTGCCGACATCTCTTTGGCGTGCGTCTCCGACGCGTAATTGAGTTTCGCTCATGAGAGATTCTCCAAATAATCTATGACACTTAGGTGTGTTTGAAAAGAGAACGGATTGATATATAAACTTTAAAGCGTAGCCCCTGAAACATTCAGGTGCCAAACAGAGGGGAAAAAGAGGTAAATAATTAGAAATCGCGGCTTGTTCGTCTGATGTTGAAGGCTTCGGCTTGACTTACGCCTGGGATTTTGGCGAGTGCAACCTCGAATTCTTCCACAACACCCATTTTGTCCTCGGGGAACCGGATTTGAACAAGAAGCGCTTTTAACCCAAAAGCAACGTCCTCTGTGCCCCAGCCTTCGATTGAGGCGTCTTTGGGCAGGATACCTGTTACTTTGGCTTTTAAGGGTTCAAAGTCTTCGATGATGTCTTCAGGGAAAACCTTGTACACGACAAGTATTGCACCCATGACTAATTCACCTTTATGGTCCTTGGAATCCGCATCTGGGACACTTGTATAGTCTGCCGAACTTGCGGCATTTGCCGTCACGTTTGATTTGGATTTCACCGCAGTTTGGACAGAGGAACTTTGTGGATTCGCTGCCTGGAGGAATTGGTTTTCCGCAGCTTGTACATGTAACTAAGGACAGTTTTTCTGACATAACTGTGACACTTCTTTGCCGAATAATTTAGCGGGGTTGCTTATATCTGCTATGCTTAAAAAACGGGTTTGGATGGGGGGTTATGGGTTTGGGCGGGTTTCTGTTTTAGAGGTGTGGTTTGTTCTGTTGCTCTCACAGGGACCCCCCGCTCTTATAGAGACTCAGCAACCGCAGACGGCGGCGGTGCATATCTTGACGTGTATTGGTTTCAAAGCTGAGGGTTGTGTTGTTGCAGAGAGAATTAATTTTTGGCTGCACAATTGTTCCAAACAGAAACAACGCCTAAGGGTCAGTAGCGTCTTTACTCTGAGGCCTTAAATAAAGCGGCCTACACAGTCCTAAGCAATGAACCCCCAGCCAGAGCACCCAGATGTAGTGGTCATCGGAGGCGGACCCGTCGGATCAACCGCAGCCCTCCACCTAGCTAAACAAGGCATCCCCGTCACCGTCTATGAGGAGCACCCCGAAATCGGCGTACCCTCACACTGCGCAGGCCACATAAGCATCCGAAGCCTCAAAACCCTCGGCCTCTACCCACTCCCCAACGGGATCATCGAGAACAATTTTTCGGTAGCCAACTTTTACTCTCCAAAGGGCACCAAATTCTCACTCCACCTCAAAACGCCAGTGACAACCGCACTAAACAGGGCTAAATTTGACCAGTACCTCGCTGATCAGGCAAAGGCGGCAGGTGCAGAATTCAAGATGGCTACCCGAGTTGAGTCGCTGCTTATGGAGAATGATCGGATTAGAGGCATAAACATCAAAACAGACAGCGCCCAAGCACCAGTCAACGCAAAGATTGTGTTTGATGCGGAGGGTGTTTCTTCACGTCTTCTGCGCCAAGCAGGCCTCACACCCCTCGACCCAAAAGGTCTTGTTTATGCGGTTGAAACCGAAATAACCGACGCCCAAGACACCGAAATAGACGCGGTTGAAGTCTACTTCGGCAAGGGCTATGCACCGGGCTTCTATGGCTGGCTTATCCCCCGACCAGACGGCACCGCAAAACTCGGTCTAGCAACCAACCAAGGCGACCCCCGGATTTACCTAAAGCACCTAATGACTAAGCATCCCGTTGCGTCCAAGCAGCTTGCCAAAGCTAAAATCCTAACCGCAGGGTACCACGCCATATCTTTGGCTGGACCGATTAGGTGCGCTTATTCGGATGGCTTTTTAGCTATGGGCGATTGTGCTTCACAGGTTAAGCCTACAACTGGCGGCGGAGTGATTTTTGGGTTAACATGCGCAAAAGAAGCAGCACAAGTGGCGTCAGACGCCCTTAAGATTAACGATTTCTCTGCCAAAGCATTGCAACCCTATCAGAAACGCTGTGATGAACTTCTCAACTTTGACATCCGAGTCATGCTAAGGCTAAGACGATTTATCAATTCACTTTCGGATGAGAAGCTCGATGAAATGCTCCGTGTTGTGGGCAAACTGGGCGTGGATAAAGCCCTCAGAGGAGTCGACGAGATTGATTACCAGGGGAAAATGCTTACGTCGGTCGCTGGAAAACCGGCGATGTGGGCAGCAATAGCCTACTTTGGCTTACTCTACCTTCCGCAAGTCTTCAAAACTTCATAGGTCTCGATCTTCAAGGCTTGTGTTTAGAGTGATTATTCTTCAAGTCATCCGCAAACCCTTAAAATGCGCCGCATGATAACCTGTAGGACGGGAAACCCAAATGTCAGACCGATTCGAGTACAAGCAGGTCATCATCTTCCGCACCGACCTACCGATGGGTAAGGGTAAAATTGCAGCGCAAGCAGGCCACGCAGCCATCAGCGCAGCCCAAGACGCATACGTCCACCAAAAGAAATGGTGGGAAGCATGGATTCATGAAGGGCAAAAAAAGGTCGCGCTAAAGGTTCCGAGTTTAAAGGAGCTTTGCGAGTTAGAGGAGGCGGCGGAAGACTTGGGTTTGCCTCATGCTCTTATCATTGACGCTGGTTTAACTCAGATTCCTGAGGGGTCAATTACCTGTTTAGGTATCGGTCCAGCGCCAACGGAGAAAATTGACAGGCTGACTCGTGAACTAAAGTTGTTGTAGGCGAAGTTTTTGGCCGTTCCTGACATTGATAAGCTGCTTGGCATGGATGCTTATGCCACAAAAACTAAGGGTATAGGCGGCAAAATCAAGGAATCAGCCGATGACTTCATTGTTGAAGAGGTTCTTGTTGACGGCAGCAAAGCCAGCGTCACAGCAGAAGCCCCAAGCCGAGTCATCGGATCTTCGCCGCAGAGGCAGCCGTTTCTGCTTTGTTTGATGGTTAAGCGCAACTGGGATACCTTCATAGCAACTAAAAGCATCGCTAAAGAACTTGGCGTTGACCAGGCTAGAGTGCAGTTTGCGGGAATAAAAGACGCAAAAGCCCTAACAGCTCAGTATTTAACCATCCAAAATGTAGCCGCCGAAGAAACCGCCAAAATCGACATCAACGGCATAAAAGTAGTCCCAATCGGCTACATACGTGAAATGCTATCGCTGTTTTACTTGTTGGGCAACAACTTCACGATAACCACCAAATACATCACCCTACCCCAACCAGAGGCAGAGGCACTCATAGAGCAAACCATCCAAGAACTCACAGAAGCAGGCGGCATACCCAACTATTTCGGTCACCAACGATTCGGCACCACCCGACCCATCACCCACCTCGTCGGCAAATCGCTCAGCCAAGGCAACTTTGAAGAAGCCACCATGCTCTTCCTAGCCAACCCCAGCCCATACGAGCACGTCCAATCAAGAAACGCAAGACAACAACTCCAAGAGACACGCGACTTTAAAACCGCAGCAGATAGTTTCCCAAGGCAACTCCGCTTTGAACGCATGATGCTTGCGCATTTAGCGGAGAATCCAACAGACTACGTGGGTGCCTTCCGCCGGTTGCCGCAGAAGTTACAGGCGCTTTTCGTCCAGGCGCACCAATCCTACCTCTTTAACCGTTTCCTTAGCGAGCGGATAAAGCGTGGGTTGCCCCTTAACGAGGCGATCGTGGGGGATTTCGTGGTTGGGGTTGAGCGGTCAGGGTTGCCGATGACTTCCATGGAGAAGACTGTGACAGCAGAGAACATAGCGCAAGTTAATGCATCGGTTAAGGCAGGTAAGTTGCGTGTGGCGTTGCCGATTGTGGGTTTGCGTCAGAGGCTCTCTGGCGACGTTATGGGTGAAATCGAGCGGGAAGTTTTAGCGTCTGAGGGATTGGGAGATAAGCCGGTTTGGCTAAATGAGTTGTCGCGTGTGGGCGGTAAAGGCAGCCTACGCCCAGCGGCGGCGCCAGTCAAGGATTTTAAACTAAATAGCTTTGTTGACGGTAAGGTGCAATTCAGCTTTATGCTGCTACGCGGCTGCTATGCAACCATACTGCTACGAGAAATCATGAAGCCCCAAGACCCCGTTTCCGCTGGGTTCTAGCGACGCTTGGTAAAGGCTGATTAAGATGTTTATGGTTCTGTTGTTTAGAGATGCTTTTTTATGGAGACGCCGCCGCAACCTACCCAGCCTGAAACGCCGCACTGTGTAATTCCCATCCATAAGCCTAAGCTGCGGGAGTACGCTTTCTTTTTCATCTCAGGCATGGTCGTCAGCATTCCCTTTGCGGTGTTCTTCCAGTCCCTCTACCCAGTTGAGTCTGCTCTCTCCGCGGCGATCCTTATCATTGTTATTGCGCCCCTAGTTGAGGAGCTTGCCAAAGTTTTCCCATTATTCTATCGGCATGGCGAGACAGAGCGATCGATTGTGACGTTGGGACTTCTGCTTGGGTTAGGCTTTGGGATTGTGGAGTTCTTTCAGTATGTTTTAGTGCTGGGTGTGCCCCCGTTTGCTAGATTACCAGGCATAATTTTTCATTCCGCCAGCGCAATCATAGCTTCATATGGTATTGCCGTCAAGAAGCCCCTGCCCTTCTATCTTATCGCAGTAGGGCTGCATCTTGCTAACAACTTTTTGGCGGTATTTGGGGGCTTTTTCAGCTACTTCACTGCCTTACTGGTGCTGATTACGACTTACCTGTTGGCTTGGCGTTACTGGCATCGTGCAAGAAAAGACGTAATTGTTAGCTGACTTTGTCGGTTCGGGCTAGGTCCCGGAGTCGGTTAACGCCGTCGATTTCCCCGATGAATTCGGCGACGGCTTTTGGAACAAGCGTAGTCCAGCTATCATCGTTTATCATTTTTTCGCGGATGAGCGTGGACATGTAGACTTTGCGGTCAAACAGCGGCAAATCACAAATAGTGTAACCCGCCTCCATAAACAGCCTGCGGGTTAGCGGCTCATTAGAAAAGACGACGCTAAATTTGGGTGTATAGCCTTCGACTGCACTGACCCAGAGCATATGCAGGTTCACATCGGGCACCGGAACAATCCAGAGCTTACCTAAGTCAACCCCCGCCTCCGCGAGTGACCGACGGATCATGACTAGGCGTTCTCCTGCAGTGAAGGGGTTGTAGCTGTTGTGGCTGTACTGGGCGCTGCCGATAACCACGACTAATTCGTCGACGCTTTTTAGCGAGTACTTTATGGCGTCTAAGTGTCCGTTGTGGAAGGGCTGGAATCTGCCGACGTAGAGGCCTCGTTTTATCGTAATGGGTTATCCCTGCTTTGAGGTTGGGTTGGCTGCATTTATGATTTGTGTAACCAGACAGGCAAAGTCCGATAGGACCACAAAATACCACTTTAATGTTAGTTACCGCGGGGCTCCAGTTTAGCAGGTGAACCTTGCCAGCACATGTTCTACTGGGACAAGCTGCAGGGTGCCGCCGCAAACCACGATTGCTTTGGATTCGCTGTAGCCTCGTCTTTCACGTTGCAAGAAGTCAAATTTAGCCCTTAAACCTCCAAGCCCATAGCCTCCCAGCGTAAAGTCTGATTTTACAACCCTATGGCAGGGCACCACGGGCGCAAACAAGTTACACGCCATGGCGTTCCCAACCGCGCGGGGGCCCCCGCCGACGGCTGCTGCAATCGCGCCATATGTGCTCACATACCCTGGGGGTATTGCCATGGTTGCTTTGAGGACTTTTTGTGTGTAGCCGGGCAAGTGTGTGGTTGCCAACGGCAGGTCTAGTGTGGCTTCTTTGCCGTCATAGATGGTTTTTAGCGTATCAAGAGTGGTTTTGGCTTGTGGGGTGGGGGTATGAAAGACCTGAAAGGGTAGGTTAAACGGTAAATTATCAAGGATAGTGGCTAAGGCGTCTTCTTTGCTATGTCGGAAGGTTGTTGTTAGGATTTCGCCTTGGTTCTGTGCGATGGCGAAGGTTACGCCGTCTATGGTTTGGCTATAGATCTCTATCAACAGTAGCCCTATAGTGGATTTTAGCAGGGTTGGTCTTTATAGGTTTCTGCAAACAATACCTGTTTCTGCCCGACTATGCTGCTGGTTTAGTCGAAGCTGACTTGTAATAAAGTTATAAGTAAGCTTAATACATTCTTTTGTGTATTTAGAGTCGGTCAGGCGAAAATTATGGACGGATATGTACCACAGTTACCAACATTACGTCAAATTCCAACAATCCCACTTATGCCTCAAATCCAAGAGGCACCAGCGCAGCAGCAACCCCACACCGCCCCCCAGGGAGGCGGATGGATACCGGGCGCAAGCACCGTCGGCATCGTCTTCAACGGCGGAGTAGTCTTAGCCGCAGAGAAACGCGTAACCTACGGCGGCTTCATTATGAGTAAAGGAGGCAAAAAAGTCTTCAAAGTCACCGACCGCATCGGCGTTGCATGCGCAGGCCTAGTAGGCGACATGCAAATCCTCGCCCGAGAGATGGAGGCCCAAGCAAACCTCTACAGCATGGACACAGGCAGACCCATCACCGTACGCAGCGCATCCAAGCTGCTGGCAAACGTGCTGTTTAACCGCCGCTATGCCCCTCTTATCACCCAAACCATCGTCGGCGGCATAGACGAAGAAGGCGCAAACATCTATGTGCTTGACGTTTTGGGCTCTTTGATTCCGGACAAGTATGCAGCAGTCGGTTCAGGCACAGAAACTGCCATAGCCGTCATCGAAGAAGGCTACCGAGACAACCTAACAGTCGACGAAGCCAAAAACCTCGCCACCCGCGCCATCAAAGCAGCCATCAACCGTGACGCACTAAGCGGCGACGGCATCGACATTGTCACCATAACAAAAGACGGCGTAACCGAAGAATCCACAAAATTCTAAACCACTCTCACTCTATTTTTTAGCAACAATATTCTGTTAGCGGCCTGTCCGCTTAGGTGGAAGCCATGTCGTTTGAATTAACCCAAGAAGAAGGCGAATTTCTAGTTAAACTAGCCCGCACAACAGTAAAAACTTACCTAGAAGAACACCAAATCCCAAAACCGCCTAAAGATACACCCCAAAAGCTGTTTGAGAAATGCGGCGTCTTTGTCACCATAAACACCCTACACGGCGCCGAACGTGAACTCCGCGGATGCATAGGCTACCCCTACCCCACAGAGCCACTGGTTGAAGCAGTCATCGACTCAGCGATAAACGCTTCCACTCAGGACCCACGCTTCGAACCCATGCAAGCCGCCGAACTCGGTAGAGTCGTTTTTGAAGTCAGCGTCCTCACCCCACCAGAAAAGGTTGAAACCTCCGACCCCAAAGAGTACGTTAAACAGATTAAAGTCGGCGAAGACGGCCTAATCATAGAGCGCGGTTTTCGTAAAGGTCTATTGTTGCCGCAGGTGCCGATTGAGTGGGGCTGGCAAGAAGAAGAGTATCTCTGTCAATGTTGCATGAAAGCTGGTCTCCCACCTGACAGCTGGCTTACCAAAGACGTTAAAATTTACCGGTTCCGAGCCATCATATTCGACGAAGAAACCCCCAACGGTGCCATCAAACGCTTAAGCCTCAAAAAAGCTTAACATAGGCTTTCAATGATTTCGATGGCGCGGTCTAACCCGTTGAATCTGCTCGAAAAAACACTCAACTCTTCTGCCTTTTTGGTGTAGGCGTCCAGGTTTGCTTCCATTTTCTCTATGGCGTTCTTTAGTTGCTTTTTGTTCTTGACTACTATGCCGCATTGGAGTTTTTCCAGTTTAGCTGCGTTGCCTAGCTGCTCGGGTTGGGTGGGGATGCAAATGCTTGGTTTGCCATATTTGATGGTTTCAAAGCAGGTTGCATGGCCCCCGCTGAAGATGACGTATTTGGCATTGCGCATGGCTTGGCTTCGGTCCTTAGGTGTTAGCCAGGTGTGGAGTTCATAGTTGCCTATTTTTGCGGAGGCTTTTTTGCCGGGTGTGCCTAAGCTGATTATGCATTTGTCTTTGACGTTTTCGAGTACAGGTAGAAGATTTTTTAAAATTTTGCTGCGGGTACCGATGGGACCGCTGATCGGTGCAAATATGTGCTCTTGGGCGCCCCGTTCAGGCGTCGTGTCGACAAAGCTGCCGACGTATTCTGTTTTGTCTGCTAGTCCCATGGCGTTTATGTCGCCGATGCTGTACTCTGACACCGTGAAGGGCATTGGGTTGTCGGGAATGATGATTTTTTGGCAAGCCCTATAGTACCGCTCCAAGAAGCTCATGCCTGGACTAAGAAATGAGGTAAATCCGTAACTTGGCTTAATCATGTTCTCGATGTAGACTGAGGGAATCTTCCACCGCATGCCCAACCTGAGCGCATTGAGATCGCCGTCAGCTACCAACACATCCGGTGCTAAGTCACGGATGTTCTGTCTAAGGTCATAGTAGCGGTGAATAATCTCGTAAGCGTTAGATCTCTTCACCTCAAACCTATTAAGCTCATTATTAAAAAGCGGCAATGGAAAGAACATGTTAATGAGCGACGCAGAAGTTAAAATCCCATAGTTATTTTCGTACCAGTTAACCTCTTGGACGGGGTAAACGTTTTTGAACTCTCTTTTTAGGAGTTCATATGCTTTACCGCCCGAGAAGTAATGAATTTCGTGTCCATGCGACTCGAGCCTTTTGCCGAGTGGAATTATCCTTGAAACGTGGCCTAACCCGATTTCGGCACAGCTGAGTATCATTCGCATAGAGGACTAAAAAGAGATTGATTCTATTTGAACCCTAGCTTGATTGATTTCGTGGGTGACGGTAAGCATTTTAAGCGTAGGCTGAGAGATAACAAGCTATGTTTGTGCCTAGACGGATTGTCGAACAACGTCTCCAAGAGTTCCTATCTGAGGACGTCGGGGAAGGCGACGTCACCGCAGCAGCCGTTATCCCGCCTAACCTGGTTGTTAAAGCGGAGGTTATCGCCAAAGCGGACGGGATTGTGGCGGGCTTAGAGGAAGCCACCATACTTGCCCAAATGATGGAGCTAAAAGCGGAAGCTAAAACCGTCGATGGAAGCAAAGTCAAACATGGACAGGTACTAATGACATTAACAGGCGATGCCCAGACAATTCTATCCGTCGAGCGCACCCTACTAAACTTGCTCTCACGCATGAGCGGCATAGCAACCAAAACCCACGCCTTAGCTGAGCAACTAAAAAAGGTCCAAGTTAAAGCCCGTATTGCCGCCACTCGAAAATCGGCGCCGGGGCTACTCTACTTTGACAAGAAAGCTGTTGCTATAGGCGGCGGAGATCCCCATAGACTGCATTTAGACGATATGGTACTCATAAAGGACAACCACATAGCCATAGTAGGCAGCGCTGTGGAGGCCGTAAGGAAAGCCAAGGCAAGCGTTTCTTTTTCTAAACGAATCGAGGTGGAAGTCACAAGCATCCAAGACGCGCTTAAAGCAGCTGAAGCCGGTGCAGACATCATCATGCTTGATAACTTTTCACCCCAACAGGCCAAAGAGGCAGGCGAGCAACTTCGCAAAGCAGGCTTCACCAATGTACTGCTTGAGGTTTCTGGCGGCATCACCTCTGAAACTCTTCTGGAGTATGCTAATGCTCAGGTAGATATCATCAGTTTAGGTGAGTTAACGCATAGCGTTAAAGCTCTCGATATAAGTCTTGAAATTATGAAGGCTTAACCTGCAGAGGTCACGATGTAGGCCTCAACAGCTGCTCCAATTATTAACAGCAGAGCACAGGCGCCCATTGACGCAGCCACCCATTTTAGCTCCCGCCACCGACGCTGAAGCAACCGCCGGAAAAGCCAAATGCTCTCAGCCATCGCAATGGAATAAGCGGCAAATTCCAGCCAGAAAACCGGCGTCGCCATCAGGCTAAAGAAGGCATCGTAGGCTGGATAACCATTCACCATAGCTAAGGCATTCAGAGCAACCCCTGTATTGAACAGCACTAGCAGTCCAAGAGCGGCACCTGCTAGTGGGATAAACATTAGCAGAGTTATCCGAAAATTGTTGAGGAAAATGTAGGGGATGAGGTTGTTGTTGGCGCGTTGCTCGTTTAGCGTTCGATTGAGGTTATCGCTTATGAATTCCGCTTGCGCTTGACTTAGCGTTATGGCACTTCCCAGCGCCATCGCCAAAACAGCCACTACAAAAACCAATACGACCGAGTAAAGCCGCTTCCGCTTAGTTGAAGCGTTACGCCAAAAAGATAGTTCGATTTTCAAGAAAATGCGCTCTTAAATTGGTTAAAAGTAGAAGAGTTGGGGCGGCTTAAATGCCTATTGATAACGCTGCCCACTCGACAACTGCTCCAATCGCCAGCAGTACAGCCACGACGCCGATGAGTATGGCAAGCACCCTTAGCTCCTTCCAACGTCTCTGCAATAATCGGCGGAACAACCAGACGCTCTCTGTCATGGCAATCGAGTAGGAGACGTATTCTATGACAAAGACGGCGCCAGCTAAAACCAGCACCAAAACAGCCGTGGCGGGGTCGATGCCGCTTATGGAGGCTGAGCTGTCAAATCCGCTGGCTGCTTGAACGTCAAAGACGGCGCGGAAAGCCATGCCCGTGCTGAAAAGTATGAAGAGACCAATGCCTATTCCAGCAAGCGGGATGAACATGAGTAGGCAGAGGGGAAAGTTGTTGACAAATATGTCTGTGAGTAGTGTGGGGCTGGTTGAGGTTTGGTTGAGTTGGTTATAGATTGCCTGAGCATCTTGGGGGCTTAATTGGACTAGAGTGCCTGCCATGGTTGCTATGACTGCGAGTACAAGGACAAATAGGGTGGAGTAGATTCTTTTGCGTTTTGACGAGGCGCTCATCCAGAATTCTGTGTACTTCATATTGTCACCATTTTAGGGTTTAGACGCTATTTTGATGGCGCGGAAACCTCTTGCTACTGGGTTTAAGGTTTCAGTCAATTTAACCTTTCCCAAAACACCAAAGCCATCAACAGCATAGCTTCTTAGGTCAAACTCACCGGCAAGCAACGATCGCAAATAAACCCGGCTCTCATGCACGAGTGGTTGGGAATTGAGTGGCAAACCCAAAAGCACCTCGTCTTGTTCGTCAACCGCTTTTTGGCAAGCAAACAGAACCGCCTCAGCGCCAACCGTCAACTCCGCAACCCGCACAGGCACACTCTCCTTACCAATAGCAAACATGTCAATGCCATGAAGCCGCTTAATCTCAGAAGCGACCTTTCTTAGGCGAGGCAATATCTTGAGGATGTTTTGTCGTCCCGTTTTTGAGGTACGCATGTTAAGCAACTCGACAGGCGAAAGACCCTCCACAGAAATCCCGCCCAAAGTCATATCCAAATGAACAGCGTCCGCCTTAAACTCACTTAGCATTTTGAGGCACAATTCTGCTTCCCGCACAATCACCTCTAGGCTGTCATCTACTTCCCTAAAAATGGCCTCAGCAATCCGCCCCGAGGGCTCCCGATACGGCGGCTCAACCAGCACTGCAACAGAAGCCACCAAATGTGTGGGTTGATAGTGCTTGTCAAGTATGGCTGCGCCTGAATCAGCCGCAATAACCTTCAAATCAATCGCCAATAGAGTAGGCGTGTTGGGGAAGAATTAGGTTTCTGTAGCGCTGCATTTATCGCTTTTTAGGCCCAGCGCCAAAATGTATTCTTCGCTGCTTTTTGCTCGGCTAGCCGGGGGCTTGACGATTTTAACTTCTTCAAATGTGTCCTTGACGTTTTGGATGTACTCCTCGAGTAGGTCGCCTTGGAAGACTTTGACAAAAAAGTTGCCGCCGGGTCTCAGCAGGCACTTAGCGATTTCCATAGCTTTGGTTGCAAGGTCGATTTGTCGGGCGTGGTCTACTTCCCAGACGCCCGTTACGTTTGGCGCGGCATCTGATAATACGACGTCGGGTCGGCGAGGCAGAAAAGACAGGATTTGCTGGGTTATGTCTGGCTCGGTTAAGTCGGCAACTATGGTGCGTATGTACTCCTGCGTGAAAGGCTCAATCGGCTTTAAATCGATGCCTAACACGAAGCCGTGTTTACCAGTCATTTTTCTAGCCGCCTGGATCCAGCCGCCTGGCGCAGCGCCTAAATCCACAACTACGTCCCGTAACTTTATGAAGCCGTACTTGTTGTTTGCTTGTACTAGCTTGTAGGTGCTACGGCTGCGGTAGTTTTCAGCTTTAGCTTTTTTGTAGTAAAACTCGTTTTTTCGTTCACGTACCCACTGTTTCGGCGTCGTTATCATCCTCTGGTGTCTCGTCGTCTTCGGCGGCTGCAGCCATATCGTTTAGGTCCTCTGTGGTTTCTTCGTGAGTTGCTGGCTCTTTATCTAAGTTTAGAATCCAATCAGTTAACCTTTGACAATTCTTTGGAGAGATTGTGGTTGTCGGGTCACATCTTGCGTTATCTGGACAGAGCAGACATGGACAATCAACAATAGTTTCAATCGATGCAGGTAACCGCTTGGGATAGAGCCTGTATGTCCATCGGCCTTCCTGCAGTTCTTTTTCTCTGCGAATAAGACCTTTTTCTTCTAGCTTTATTGAAACGCGGGAGCCCTCTCTGCTGCTTGCGCCTAGTTCCCGCCATAAGTCTGATTGAAGCACGCCTTGGTACCCCGTATTTACCACGTAGTGGAGTGCTTTCTGTTCGAGGTCATTACGCTTTGGCATTTTAGCATCTTCCGAAATATAGTATAATATAAGCGTGGGGTTCACATAAAAATATGTATCCCAAGGATGGTTGAAAAATTGAGCGCCAAAGTCGAGCAAAAATCCGGCAATTACTGCCTCGGTATCGAATCCTCCGCAGATGACTTCGGCGTCGGCATAGCTAGCTTCAGCGGCGAAATCCTAGCAAACGTATCGGACAGTTACGTACCCATAGAGGGCGGTATTCACCCAAGGGAAGCCGCTAGGCATCATGCAGAAGTTGCCGACCAAGTGCTAAAAGCCGCCCTTGAAAAGGCTGGAATCAAAGCAAAAGAGTTGACCTGTATCGCTTTCTCGCAGGGCCCCGGGCTTGGCCCCTCCCTACGCACAGGTGCCACCGTTGCTAGAGCCCTAGCAGCTTATCTGCAGATTCCTCTTGTTGGTGTGAATCACTCGGTTGCGCATATAGAGATCGGTAAACTGCAGACAGGCGCCAAAGACCCCGTCACCCTCTATGCATCGGGGGGCAACACCATGGTTACTGCCTACGAGTCAGGCCGCTACCGTGTATTCGGTGAAACCCTCGACATCGCCTTAGGAAACTGCCTAGACGTTTTTGGTCGAGAAGCCGGCTTAAAACCCAAAAAAGGGCTCCCGATTGGCGCTGCGATTGAGCAGTTGGCGCTTAGAGGCAAAAAACTTGTGCCGCTGCCCTATGTTGTTAAGGGTATGGATTTGTCACTTAGCGGTATAGTAACAGCCGCGGTAAGTCAGCTTCAGAATTTCTCTCTTGAAGACGTATGCTATAGTCTTCAGGAGCATGCTTTTGCCATGGTAACCGAAGTGACCGAAAGAGCATTGGCGCATACGGAGAAAAAAGAAGTGCTGCTTACTGGAGGCGTGGCAGCGAACAAGCGGCTACAAGCCATGCTATCGGTGATTGCCTCAGAGCATGACGCAAAGTTCAGGGTTGTGCCGCTTCAGTACGCAACCGACAACGGCGCCATGATTGCATGGACGGGAACGCTTGCTTACCGACATAAGCTATTTACGCCGATTGAGGAGAGCATGGTTAAGCTCCGCTGGCGAGTCGATAAGGTGGATGTGCCATGGATACAATAGACAAAACCCCAAGGGCAAGGCTAATCAAGAAGGGCGCAGAAGCCAGCCTTTTCCAAGCTGACTGGCACAACCGCAAAGCCATAATTAAAGTCCGCATCCCCAAACGCTACCGTCCCCCAGAATTAGACAAACAAATCCGAAGTTACCGCACAGCACATGAGCCTCAACTGATGCATGAAGCTAAAGCCGCAGGAGCCGCCACCCCCCTAATCTATCTGGTCAACATCCCAGAAGCAACCATCATAATGCAATACATCGAAGGGCAACAGATGAAGGGACTGCTCAACAAAGCCCAAAAACATGAACGTCAAGAACTCTGCAGCCAAATCGGCCAATCCGTCGCGCACCTGCATAAGGCAGGAATAATCCACGGCGACTTAACAACAAGCAACATGATCCGAGCAGATGATGGTACACTGTACTTTGTGGATTTTGGTTTAGGTGAAAAGAACTCTGAATTGGAGGCCCAAGGCGTAGATTTGCATTTGCTTAAAAGGGCACTGCAGAGCACGCATTACTTCTGTTGGGAGGATTGCTTCCAGGATGTGCTTTCAGGCTATGCCTCGGTCCGTGGTGAGGAAATAGCGGAAAAGGTTTATGAGAAAACCCGTGAGATAGAGAGGCGTGGCCGCTATGTCGAAGAACGCAAACTGTAACTGCAGCTTTAGCCTAAAGGGCCGGGTGGTCTTTTTCGCAACGGGTAACATCAATAAATTCAAAGAGGCAAAATCTATCCTCAGCAAATATGGTCTCGCAGTCGGCATGCTAAAACTCAAGGGCGATGAAATCCAAAGCGACAGCCTACATAAAATCGCCGAACATAGCGCAATGCATGCTTTCCAAGAAAGCGGCTTACCCATATTCGTCGAGGACGCCGGCCTATTTATAGAGACATTGTCGGGTTTCCCTGGACCCTACGCGGCTTATGTTTACAAGACTATTCATAACCGTGGAATAGTCAAACTCATGGAGGGCATCCAAGATAGACATGCAGCCTTCCGCTCAGTAATCTCATATTGTGACGAAGAAAACGCCTGCACACCGCAGAGTTTTGAGGGGGAATCCAGAGGCAGCATAACCACCTCTGAGAGGCGGGCGGAAGGGAAATCGGGCTTTGGTTTTGACCCCATTTTCCAACCTGAAGGCAGCGATAAGACCTTTGCTGAGATGTCTATCGCAGAAAAGAATGGGTACTCACATCGAGCAAATGCGATCCGTAGGTTTGCGGAATGGTACATTAAACAATAACGCTTACCTTGTTTTTAGAAAAACATATGACACCTCTTAGTGGCGCAGTTTACTGCTGATGCATCTTTTTAATAACCGTTTAGGAGGTAACAAATGTGGCAGTCTATTTTGCTGCAACAAAGTGTTAAATACCCATACAATTGAGTATGAAGCGAGAACATGACCCAATCTAACGCCAAAGACCGAACATTATCCGAAGGCCTAATTACCGCGTTGGCATTCGGAGGCTTTTTTGTAACTCTGGGTGTAGTCTTCGGATTAACCCCTGGAATAGGCAACGCATTTAGCAACTTCTTTTCTGACTTAACAGGGGTAACTTACCCCGCATTCAACGGAGCATTGGTTCTTCCTGCACCGGCACACCCAGCAAACCACCCCGTAGTGTACACGGCGGTCTTTAACTTCATGTTATCCATAGGCATCCTGCAAATAGTCATCTTAGCAGCAAGACTATGGGTTCACTCGTCAATTAGGCGTATAGCCGAAACTGTTGGCAACGCCATATTCTGGCTAGGAGGCGCCTTAGTTGCCTATGTTTACTTGATGGCGGGGACAGTCAGCGGCTGGTTTACGTTTTGGCCTTCGCTTATCGTGTTAGCGGGTGTATCATTAATCACTCAGGGTATCATTCGCTTTGTAAAATGGCGCCGCTAACATGTGTTTTGATTTCTTTTCATATGGCTGGACTAGTTACTTTTAAATATCTGTGCGGTATGGTTTAGGTGCACAAATAGGTGTAACGATGCCAAAGCAAGAAAAAGGAAAATCACACTCGATTCGGCCAGTCAGCAGACGCCCACCAAACTGGTGCAAGTACCAGCCTGAAGAAGTAGAAGCCTTCATCATTAAACTAGCCAAAGAAGGCCACAACATGAGCGCCATAGGCACCATTCTGCGTGACCAATACGCCATCCCACTCGTCAAGCCAATTACAGGCAAATCCATAAGTGACACATTAAAAGCCGCAGGCTTAACACCGCCAATGCCAGAGGACCTATCAAACCTCATGAGAAAGGCACAGGCGATGGCTGTCCACATGGACAAAAACAAAAAAGACCTTCACAACAAACGCAACATGCAGATCATCGAAGCCCGTATCCACAAGCTCAGCCGCTACTACAAGCGTGAAGGCGTTATCGACAAGAAGTTTAAGTACGTGGCAAAGATTGCTTCCGTTACTTAAACAACCCAATCTTAATTTATTCACTTTATTCTGCTGACTTTTTGTTATACTTCTCTTTTTGACAGTGTCGTGCGCCAGCTTTAAATCTAAAAAGACATACTCTTTGCAGAAGTGAACGGCATGGCGCAGCAACCCGAAAGCATCCAGAAATTCTTAAACCAAGCAGAAGAAGCAGCAAAAGTAATCAAAGAAACCGCAGCCAAAGACGGCTTCATCAGCTGCTTTAGCCACCTAGACGCTGACGGCGTAGCTGCAGCAGGCATAATATCTAAAATGCTTAGCCGTCTTGACGCCAGATACCGCATCCGTGTCATGCAGTGGGTAGACGAGAAAATCATCGCTGAAGTCACCGCCGACAAACCCCAACTTGTCATCATGACAGACTTTGGTAGCGGCTACCTTGACCTACTAAACGAAAAAATCCCAAACTATAAGATTGTTATTCTTGATCACCATCAAATAACCGGTAAAGTAGATAACCCTAACTTTACGATGCTTAACCCGCACGTTTATGGCATCGACGGCGCCACGGAAGTGAGCGGTTCAGGTGTCGCATATTTTGCGGCTAAAGCTGTCAATCCAGCCAATGTTGACTGTGCACCAGTCGCCTTGGTAGGCGCTTTAGGTGACATGCAAGACAAGTATGAAGGCCGAAGCCTAAAAGGGCTAAACGAGTTAATCGTAAATGACGCTGTCTCCGCAGGGTTGCTTAAAGTCGAGAAGGACTTGACCTTTTTTGGCAGAGAAACCCGACCCATACACCGCATGCTTGCTACAACCACTAATCCCTTTATCCCCGGATTAAGTGGACAAGAAACGGAGTCACTGAATTTCGTCCACAGCCTCGGTTTCCCAATCGAGCAGAACGGTAAACCGCGTTCCCTCTGCGACCTAACTCAAGAGGAGCGCAAAAAACTCTGCACAGCACTTGCGGATTATTTACTCTCAAAGGGGCTCCATGTCGAGGTTGACAACCTCATTGGCAACGTCTATGTTTTGGTAAATGAGGCGCCGAATACGGCGCTTCGGGATGGCAGAGAATTCTCAGTTCTGCTAAACTCTACGGGTCGCATGGATCGCCCCAGCTTAGGCATCGCTATCTGCATGGGCGACCGCAAAGCTGCCTTGGAGGAGTCTAATAAGATACTTGAGGACTACCGAAAAAGCATAAACAAGTACTTGGGCTGGGTAGCTGAAAAACCCGAGCGGCTCCGGGAGATGCAAAATATCTATGTCATCTTCGGTGAGAACTACATCAACGAAAAAATAATCGGCACGGTTTCCTCAATCCTTGTGTCCGGACTCTCAAACAACCTCAAACCCCTCTTGGCATTCGCAAATATTGAGGCGGAGAATGCTGCCAAGTTTTCTGGCCGAACCACCGAAGCAGCGCTCATGAAGGGTGTGAACCTTGGTGATGTTATGCGTTTGGCTTCGGAGGCTAATGGCGGCAAAGGTGGCGGACACAATATCGCGGCAGGCGCACAGGTGCCGCTTGACAAGATTGACGCTTTTATCAAGTTGACTGATGAATTGGTGGGTAGGCAGTTGAAGGGTGAGAAGCTTGCAGGCGACAATCCGGCTTGAGTATAGGGATGCTAAAACGGCTCAGTCAGTTGCCTTGGCGGTTTCCCCAGATAACTTTAAGACTCCACCTGGCTTAGAGGTTAAAACTTTTCTTGAGCAAAATACTGTTGTTACCCAGATTGAATGCAATAGCAAGCTAGCCACGTTTACCGCGACTATTGATGACTTGCTCTTTAGTGCTTCTACTGCTGAGAATGCTCTTAGAGCCCTCAAAAAACTATAAGCGCAGTATAAGGTTAGATCGTTTTTTTCTGGGTTTGCTTGGGTCGGGGGTAATTGGAGAAAAGGAAC
Organism: Methanocella sp.; assembly: GCA_050261115.1. Taxonomy (GTDB): domain Archaea; phylum Thermoproteota; class Bathyarchaeia; order Bathyarchaeales; family Bathycorpusculaceae; genus Bathycorpusculum. The sequence continues at coordinate 2,195 of JBLNCY010000012.1, read as the reverse complement.
ACACATGTGACTGTTATTACGATGTCTTACAACCACCGTAACCGTCGCCCAAACCCTATAAGCCCCAGTATTTAATCGATTTTTATAACAAAAAAGGGAGGGAAAGTTTGTTTTCCCGTTGTGTTTTTTATGGTTTCTTTGTCAGCAGTAGGATTGTTACTGCGAAGCCAACTATGAGGGCTATAACAATTCCGATGACTGCTGGTAGGAAGTATAGGTCAGCTGCGGATGGTGCAGGTGTTGGCATTGGTGTTGCTGTTGCTGCTGCTTCGTCAGCGTAGAATGTTGCGGTGGCTGATGATCCGTAGTATGCTTTAGAGCCTGCGAAGGTTACGTACACTTGGTATGCGCCGGATATATCAGGTTGCCATGCGAAGCTGTAGTGGCCTGTTGCGTCGCTTGTAGTAGTGCCGACTACGCGGTAGTTGCCATTAGCATCGATCACTGAGATTGTTAGGGGTACACCGGTTGCATCGGTTGGGCATTCGAATTGCTTCCAGACATATAGCATCCAGTCGCTTTGGCTTTCGTCAGAGACTGCTGGGACGCCGTTGGGGAAGCGTGCGGTTAGTTCATAGTCGCGTAGGCCTGGTGAAATGTCGGTTACGCTGCCTTGAATTATGAATTGTTTGCCGCCGTCGATTGAAGATGTTGGTGAGACGATTGTGGTTTGTGTTGGGCCTTTGCCGATTGCGTATACGCGTTGGTCGTAGGTATCCATGGTTGCAATGATGCTATCAGCGATAACGCCGTTGCCACCCCAGCGGGTGTTACGGAACATACCGTCGATACGCCAGATTTCACTGCCATCAGTAGCATTGACACAGACCTGTGGTGCACCTCTTGGAAGTGGGTTCTCAGCTGAGTGCTCACAAGTGCCGACGTAGACTTTGCCATCAGCAATTAGAGTAATCCAGCCCCACCAGTTCTGGCCAGTGATAGGCTCACCATAGGCATCAGTCAAGTTGTAGGTCCATGCAGTTGCGCCTGTTGCAAGGTCATAGGCATAGAGAATACCTGCGACACCCACTGAGTACAATTTGCCATAAGCATAGTACCAGGTGTGCTCTGCATTACCCCAACCATAAGCATCCAAATAATGCTCAGATGCAGTAGCCCATAGATATCGACCATCTTTAACACTAAAGCCGTAGTGGGTTGTGAGTTCTTTAGACCAGACACCGATGACACCTTCACCATAGACCGGGTCGTCGACATAGTTGCTTGCGCCGACATAGTGTAGTGTGTTAGAGCCTTCAAGCCATTCGCTTGGTGCATTCCACCATTTATCGAATAGTTTTGTTGTTTGTGTTGAGTCTGCGTTTAAGTCACTTAGGTCTAGTCCCCAAACTCTTACGTGTGTTTGGTTGAAGAATATACCGACGATTCTGTCTTCATTGTATATCTTGAATACTGGTACGCGGAATGAGACACCGGTTTCTAGTCCTGCTGGGATTGAGACGTTCCATGAGAAGCTTCGTGGGTTGTCGCCTTCTAAGCCTGGTGTGCCATAGGTAGCGGTTGGTTGGCCAGTGCCATGTGCTGTGTTGCCCCAGCTACCCATATCAGGTGTGCCAGGTTGTGCGTTCTGTAGACCGCATGCGGTTGAGTTCCAAAGTGCCATCCATCCTTTAGCTAAGTCGACTAGGTAGATGAGAATTTCACCGCTTGGGCCATAAACTCTTGTAGCGGTTGTTGTGCCACTTGAGCCAGGAACGTTGGTGATTTTCATCTGTTCGTTGCCTGTGAAGGGATCATATGCAGTCCATGTAGTGCCAGTGACTGACCAGATGTAAGTAAATACACCGTCGTAGTTGAAGCTGTCAAAGTAGAATACTTGACCAAAGGACAAGACTGTGTTGTTTCTAAACATCCATTCTTCGCCAGTGTGCAAGTCAACTGCCATGATTGCTGGTGCAGTTTCGCGTCTAGAGTCAGTGCGTTGGTAGTAGAGTATACCGTTTAGAACTACTGATCCTGGGAATTTGCCTTCATATGCGTCGCCTGTTTCAGATGTGGCTGGAGTTTGACCTGGACCCCAAAGACCGCCAGCTAAACCGCCGGTAGTTAGCTGTCTTGCCCATAGAACGTGTGCAGTTTCAGGTGCATCATCATTATACAGAGCAACAGAGTTATCTGGTCTAGCAACCCAGTTACCTGAGATACTATACCACTCTCTGAGTTGTGGGTCAATT
>JBLNCY010000011.1:0-7704 GCA_050261115.1 Methanocella sp. | reverse complement strand
TTTATCGTGCTAGTGGAATCCTTCTCGGTGTTTTTCCTCACAACTTCCCCTGACCATCTTGGGCTAGCGCTGGAGCAGTCCCGTGTGCCTTACGAGTTCGCCTTCGCATTCACCACAGCCGTCCGCTTCGTTCCTGTACTAGCAGAGGAAGCCCAGACAATTATGGATGCCCAGAAAGCCCGCGGATTAGAGTTGGAAAAAGGTAACTTGCTAAAACGCATTCGCAACTATATCCCCGTTCTTATCCCTCTAATTGTGAGCGCTATCCGCCGCAGTTTAGAGTTGGCTGAAGCCATGGAATCCCGAGCATGGGGCGCCAGCAGGAAACGCACAAACCTCTACTCGCTAAAGCTCCACAGAGGCGACTATGTGCTACTTGCGTTGTCTATTGGCGTGTTAGCAGTGGCTGTTTACACATTTTTCTTTGTAAACGTCCCTACTATCGTAAGCTTGCTTTAAAACTTCGGGAGCTATGGGACTATGCCGTCTGGGTTCTTGTTCATTAGCTTAATGGCATAGGCCTCTGCTTTAGCCTCTGTTTGGAACTCAGGAGATACCGCTCTGCCCTGATTGCCAGCATGGCGCCGTTTTCCTTCAAAAACGACTACGTGGTAAGTTAAGCAGAACTGTTTCCTTTCTACAACTAAGGTTTGGCCGGTCTGCTCGTTGAAGTAGCCTTCCTGGTGTTGCAGTTTTTTCCAGCCTTTAATGGTAATTTATTTCAACCCCACTCAGAATTATGGTAGCCGTGCGATTAAGCTTGTCGGGTATTTCTTCTATGGCTTGTGGTTCTTAAAGGTTCAGACAAAAATTTTCTTTATTAACAAAACAGTGATGGAAAATAGAAGAAGGGGGGAGTTTACTTGTAGATTTTCTCCCAGCGAGCAAATAGCTCTAGGACATCGTCGCCGCCGTGATCTTTTAGGAATTCACGGGTTTCTTTGTCTTCGGCTGCTTCCTTTTGGAATTTGTGGATGTATTCTGCTTTTTCCGCAAGGAAAATGATACCGTCAACGCCTTGGCGGGCAACGCGGGTTGCGACAGTCATAATTTGTTTGGTTGGAGCGACTGTTTCCCATGTTTCGTTGGGGCCTCGGACGTAGAAGTTTACGAAGACTGGTTTCTTTAGTTTACTCTTAAATCCGCGTGCGATGGTTTCCCAGTACCAGGGTGTTGGGTATCCCTTGCTGAACATTGGGATAACAAAGTAGTCTGCATATTGTGCCATGGCGTCAAAGTCGTAGCCGAAGCGTTCTTTGGCCATTAAGGGGTCTGGGAGGATGTTTACGAAGAGTGGTTTGCCTTGTACTACTTCCTTAACTTCGGCTAGGAAGTCTGTGACTGTTTTTGCTCTCCAATCGTTCCAGCTTAAGCCACTTTTGGCTTGGGCTGCGATGCATCTTGGACAGGTGCAGAAGCCTTGGTCTGCGAAGTGTTGGCTGCTGATGCTGATGCCAGGGGTTTTTTTGGCGCTGTCAGCGATGATTTTAAGGTTGTATTCGCGTGCTTCTGGGTTAGTCATGCAGACTACGTCCCAGCGGAGGTTGTAGCGTTTGTTTGTGCGTAGAGCTGGGCCGAAGCTGCTTGTTGAGACCCAGTCGGGGCGTTTTGCTGCCATGTTGTTGTCGCCAAAGACGGCGATGTTAGTGTACATTTCAGGGTTAACAACACCGACTATGCCGGATTCTGATTTCTGTCGGTAGAAGTTAAGGTCGACGCCTTGTGCAGGCACGGGTTCATAGAGAAATACACCGAATTTCAAGTCATTACACCATTTGTTGATTTTACCGAAATCATGAAGGTGGAACCTTATTAAGTCTTCGCAGGGATAGCCTCTGCGGTTGTTTTTTATGTTTTTGAGAGCTGGTTTGTTTAATTTTTAGTACAAAAGATTTGCGGTTGATTGCATGATACTTAGTGGCACTAAGGTCGGCAACTGAGTCATAAGTTGTAAGCCTAAGACACAAAATTAGCGCCGAAAGCAACCCAATGAATCCACAATGAACAACCGCAACAGTTGATTCAGTCTTATTTGCTGCCTCTGATAACCCTCATTAGCGACGCTTTCACAAACGGTGGCAACTGCGCTGCTTCATAGCCCTCTATTTTTTCGACATCGATAATTTGGTTCCAGCCCTCGAAGTCTTTGGGCAGGAGGTTTTTCTTGTAGTCGTCATCCATTTTTGCAGCCGCCAACAGGGAAGCCAAAGCAGAGGCATTTCCCCTAAGTAACTCCGTTAGTTTTTCAACGGAGACTTCAAACCCCTTGATTTTAGACATTTCCGAAGCTAACTTTTCGATGGGTAGATGGCGCTCGCTTAATCGATCAAGAACTGAGCGGTTTGCCCAAACGGGTTCCTGCTTTAACAGTGCCTCCGTAACTGCCTGACGAGTACAGGCGCCGACGAGTTGCCCCAACTTTGAAGCAGGACCCCCAAGCACAATAGGTATTCCTCTGCTGGTTGTTGCGACGGTGACGCTGTCGGTGATGGAGCCAGTCGCTAAGTCCCCGCTGTATCGGCTGCGAACGTCGAGGTCGTGGAGCGCTGCGGATTTGGCTTCGGTTGCTGTTATCATGGCCGCTGCTAGGCAGCTTTGCACGGGTGCGCCGTCTATGAGAACGATGACGTTTATGGTTCCAGTGATTTCTTCTATTGTTATGGTTTCGCCGCTTGATTCGCCGTGTGAGCACCCAGCTGTTGCGGCAACATAAACGGTGCATTCCTCGTTTTTCTCATAAACTAGGCTGAAGTTATGTACGTTTGCAGCTGTGACCATGGCTAGGTAGTCTTTGCGTACATCTATTTTGGCTGCCGAGAGGGTGATAAGCGCCATCGGATCCATATGCAGTTTGATATTGCTATAGCCCGGCGGAACCCCGATGTTTAAAATGTTTCTGACGTGTTTGGCGCCGCCGTTAAAAATTGCTGAGCTAATAGTGTCAAAGCCTTCTGGTGAGATGAATGCTAAAACGTTGTCTTTAACGAGAAATCGGATGCCGCAAGGTAGGTCGTGCTGCTGATCCACTACTAAACCCCTACTTGTTTAAGGTAATGGCCTTGTTAGGACATAGGTTAACGCATATACCGCATTTTGTGCAGGTCACGACTGCGATAACCTGTGGCTTGCGGTTATCGGCCTCTTCTAGGGCGCCCTGTGGACAAACGCCAATGCAGATTTGTCGTGTGCATGGTCCACACTTTGATGAATCGATGATTAAGGGGGACTTATGTTTGTCCATGTGAAATCAACAATTAAATAAGCGCCAAAGATATATCTGTTGCGAGCAGTGATAAAGGGCATGCAGATCGGCTTAGTAACTTATAAACCCGAATTTGTCGAGGGCTATGACATTCATGTTTTCTTCAGCAAATGGGTCGACGGCCAAGCTTTCCCCGCCGCGAAGGGCATGCAGAACGACGTAACTGTGTTCTGCGACGCAAAAGCCATCCGAGAAGATCCATCTATCGTTTCACAGTCAAAAGGCGGTCCTGCACTGCGCAAGAACCGCAAATCCAACCTTGCCTTTGACTTTATATGCCCGACTAACCCAGACTACCGAGAAAAAGTCTTCGACTACCTCGATATGGTATCCAAAGAAGACATTCAGGGCGTCACGCTTAACCTGTATCACTTTGCCGACGAGGGCTACTGTACATGCCCCAGATGCACCGAACTCCACCAAAAATCCGGATTAAGCTGGTCGGAGTGGAAAGCCAAAACCATCACCGAATTCCTAAAGGAAGCTAAAACCCACACGAAGGGCACATTTGCCGTGGAAATGTTCCCTGACCCAGTGCTTGCAAAAGAACGCTTCGGCATTGACTTTGCAGCCATCGCCGACCTTGTCGACTATTTCCATGTGCCGCTCTCAAGCCGCGATTACCTCACCAACTATTGGGTTGACACAATCGTACGCGACTTCGTCGCCACACTCAAAAAACCCGTCGTAGTCGAACTGAGCGCAGAGATGCCAAGCGATGAGAAGATGGATGCCCTACTAAAGACGGTAGCGATACTTTCGCGCCATGACCTTATGGCTGTACTGCTATTGGTTCATGACTCAGAAAACGCACGGCAAGTTGCACAGTTTGCCGTCCACAACGCGCCATTCAGGGAATGGCTAAAAACATACGAGTTCCCAAAAATGCGGAAAATAGTAGATAACTGGGCAAAAATCTACTAACCCGGCTGTTGCTTCTTAATTCTAATGTTTGCCTTCTCTATCACCGCATAGATTATTCCTTGTGAGGTAAACCCAAGCGCAATGAGTGCCAGGATGCTCAGCACCAGCCATGCAAGCTTCCCGGGGAAGTCGAATGTGGAAAACTCTATGTAGATCAGCGAAAAGAACAATGCAAGAAAACTGGCGAAGAAACCAACATTTCGGCACCAGTCTCCATGACTCCAGGGGTCGTTGCTGCTTGGGAAATAAGTTAGTGGCTCGGCCGATTGGACGTCTGCTTTTATGTTACGTTTGAACCCAGCAACCGCGACTACTAAACCTGCAAAGACCGCGATAATCCCGATTATGGGGCCCATCAGTGTCTGCACTGACGGATTTGGCACCGTTAAAAGCAGGCCCGCGGCAACGGTGGGAAAGACGTAGGTGATTGCAAGAAAAGCATAGAACACTTTGCTGCCCTGTACTGAAACAGCGGTGGTTGTTTTGGGTTTCAAGCTGGCTTCCATGACCTGTACGGCTTGGATGGCTTCTTTGCCGTCGTCTGAGAGCTTGTAGAGGCCGCCTGAGTCGAGGTAGATTAGGGTGTCAAGTTTTTTGAGGTGGTGGTCAAGGTTGCCGTTGCTTTCTATGTTTAGTGCGGCTTTTAGTTGGCTGAAATTCATGGGGTTGTCTTGTAGGAGGCTTAAAGATTTTGAGACGTGTTGGGTGGCTTATTTTTTCGGAGTTCAGCGATCACAGACATTTAGGCCCTGAGAACTGGATTGTCTGCTTGGATATTTAATCCCTGACTTGTTGACTAAAAGTCAAGGTGTAAACGGCACAAAAAAGCTGCGATGCAGCTATGCAGCTGGTTTTAGGTTAGTTCGGTATTTACGCAGTCGATCCATATCCAGCTCTGCGGTCAAGATGCTGTCTTCGGGTGCATCGGTGACTTCTCCAAGTACTCCCCATGGAGCGATGATGGCGCTTCTGCCTCCTCGTACGCTGGAACTTACGTTGCCGACTTTTAAGACAAAAACGCCATATGTGCGGGCTAAAGCTTCAGTTAAGGGGTGGCCCTTTACAGTTGGATGCGTCCCCATAGCGGCGACTGGAAGCGAAATGATTTCTGCACCCATCTCTGAAACTTTCTTAACCAACTCGGGGTCAAAACTGTCAGCGCAAACAATCATGCCCAACTTGCCAAGTTCAGTATCTACCACCAAAGGAGTGCAGCCTTTAGAGACGCCTGCCTTAATTTCGCATTCGATTGGGTTGATTTTTTTATATTTAGCGATTAGTGCACCGTTTTTCCAGAGTGTGCTGGTGTTGTAGTATTTGCCGTTGTCTTCTTGTAGGACAGTGCCGCCTAGGAGGTATATGTTGCCTATTTTTGCGGATATGTCCTGTAGGAAGTCGAGGGTTTTGTTGCAGGTTTCGAGGGAGATTTTGGGTGCGTTGGTGAAGTCGCTCATGCAGTTGGGGACAGTGAAGTATTCGGGGAGTGCGATTAGTTGGGGTTTGGTGTTGGTGGCTTTTAGGATGGCGGTTTTTGCTGCTTTTAGGTTGGCGTCCAGGGTGGTGCGGATTTCCATGTGGAGTATGGTGACTTTCATTGTTGGCGCCTTTTTGGTTATTCTTTTTGGGTTTTAGCATTTTAAAGTTGCTGTGCGTGGGGCGGTTTTTGTTTTGTGTTGTGTGGTTGATGTTTTGGTTGTTTGGGAGTTTTCTGTTTTTCAGTATGGATGGTTCATCCATCTTTTCCACATTTGTTGGATATATGGGGATTTATTCGGTCGTTTGTTTAATATTTAATCTCTTTAATAGGCATACGGTTAACTTTATAAGGGACGCAGATGACAAACACAGTAACATTGAGGGAAAGAAATGGCCATTAACGAAACAGAAGTAGCCCAACTCACCCAACAAGCAAGAACACTCATACACGACTGCGTCAAAAAAAACCTCGCCGACGGATTCCTATTCTCCGCTGGAACCGACACCCAAATAATCGCCTACGAAGCCGTAAAATACAAACCCAACATCCCCTGCCTCACCTTGGCCTTTAAACACGGACAACCCAAAGACACCCAATACGTCAAAATGATGGTAGACTTCCTCCATCTAAACCACGAAACCTACCAATTTGGTAAAGAAGACCTCTTCAAATTCTACCCGAAAGTCATCGAAGCACTCAAAAAATATGACCCCATGGAAATCCGAAACAGCCTCCCCGTATACATCGGCTTAACCCTGTTTAAAGAAAAAGGCATCAAAACCGTTTTCACTGGCGATGCGCTCGACGAGCTTTTCGGTTACCCATGGCAGTTCCACCTCACCGAAGAACAGTTCGCTGTAAAGCAGCAGGAGATGTGGGCTGAAATGGGTTTCTCCTCCATACCCATGGCACAATCCTTGGGCATGGAGATCAAAGCGCCCTATCTTGAACCCGCCTTCCAGGAATGGGCAAAAAAGGTTCCAATCAAATACAAGATTAACATGTATAACGGCGTCAAATATGGCAAATGGATTCTGCGCAAAGCCTACGAAGACGTGATTCCCAAAGAAGCCATCTGGCGACCCAAAGCACCATTAGAAGCCGGCACAGGAACCGAAACGTTACGCACCTACTTCAACGATGTATTCACGCCAGAGGACTTCAGGGAAAAAGTTGCAAAAATCAAAGAGGAAGACGATGTAGAAATCGCCGACCAAGAACAACTACTTTACTACCAGCACTTCCGCAAAGTTTTCGGCAAACCCAAAGACGTATTCCCACAGACGCCCGGTGCAATCCAGTGTCCCAAATGCAAGAGCTGGCAAGTGACCAAGATACAGTTCTGCAAAAAATGCGGAGCCTACCCCATCTAACCCTTTCTTTCTTTAGTCTCAATTTTTCGACTCTAGAGGTCCGCTAAACATCATCAGTACATTCCCTGCAGATGATAGACCCTCTGAGCTGGCATCTGCAGTTTGGCACATGCTTTTGGTTGCCTCTTGTTTTCCCGTAGTTTTTCACCTTGCCGCTGTTGCTCTCGCATAGACCCTCTCCCTATATATAGCGTCAACCACAGGTTCAACCCATACTTGAATGCCGGCTTTCTTCCATTGCAACTGCTTCCCTGTATGTATTTGCATTGTTATTCGCTTGCCTGATTCAAACATGAAATCTGACAAAACGTATTCAATTTGTTTAAATAGGGGCACTAATGCACTGTTTCCGATAAAAATGCCCTGGGAAACCGTCCTTATCCTCCTTGCCGGTATTGCCATAGTCGTTTACGGAGCCGATGAAGCTATCAAGCAACTTTTGGGTTTGTCCAAGTTCTTCTGCCTCTCTGCTTTTGTGGTGGGTGTGGTTATTGCAGGTACGCTTGCCGTCCTACCGGAATTGTCTATCGGTGTCTTGTCCGCTCTCGGTGGTACGTCTACTTTTGGGTTGGGTTTGATTTTCGGTGCTAACGTTGCTGACTTGACCTTAGTTATCGGGGTTGTGGTGTTGATTGCTGGAGAGCAGAAGATAACTGGCGAGATGCTAA